>JAUXUF010000366.1 GCA_030684645.1 Bacteroidota bacterium
GTAAATACAAAGAAGCAGCCAGTTTAAGAGATTCCGAGACTTATCCGAAGAAAAGAATCAGGGAAATTGAAACTATTCTGGACGACATTGCGAAAGTAAATGCACGGAATGAAAAGCTGGACCTTGCCTTTAATCAGGCTATGGCCATCGCTGACAAAGCATTCAGCAGTAATGATTTCAATGCGGCAAAAACCGGATACGAAACGGCCTTGTCGATCAAACCAAACGATCCGGTTGCCAGGGAAAAATTAGGACAAACCGGAGCCAAACTGGCACAACTGGTCAGAATGACTGTGGCATACAATAACGCCATCACCGAAGCAAACCGCCAGCTGACCGACAAACGGTACCAGGATGCCAAAGATAAATACCGGGAAGCGTTGCAATACCTTCCCGGTTCAGATTATCCCAAACAGCAAATAACTAAGATAGATGAAGCGCTGGCTCAACAGGAGGCAGAAGCTAAAACCCGTCAGGAATTTAACCTGGCGCTTGCTGATGGTGAGTCATTATTGAAAAACAAAGATCTGCCAAAGGCCAAAGATGCATTTACCAAGGCTTACAACCTGATTCCTTCAGAAATCCTTCCACCAAAAAGAATCAGTGAAATCAATGCCTTGATGACCGATCAGGCCCGGAAAGATTCAGAATTAAAAGCCACCAGGGAAGCCTACCTGAATGCCATCCAACGGGCCGACAAGCATTTCGGCAGCAAGGAATACGGTTCAGCACAACTGGTTTATAATGAAGCTTTATTAATTAAACCCGATGAAAGATATCCGGTGGATCAACTTGATTTGATCGATAGATTATTAAAAGAGCAAACTGAACAGAACTACAAAACAGCCATTGCGAAAGCTGACAATGCATTTAATTCCAGTCAGTTTGACGAATCTGCCAGTTCATATAAAGAAGCGCTTGGCTACAAAAAAGAGGATCAGTACGCAACCCGTCGTTTGAAGGAAATTGACCAGAAAAAAGTTCAGTCTGAAATTGAAAACAACCGGTTAAGAAAACTTCAGGAACAATATGACGGAATAATGGCTGATGCGAGCAGGGATTTGGGGAACAAGGAATATCAGAAATCCAGGGAAAAATACCAGCGGGCAACAGGTTTAAAACCTGATGAAGTTCTCCCAAAAGAGCAGATTGCAAAAATTGACCAAATTCTAATTGACTTACAAAAAGCGGAAGAAACAAATCGTCAGTACGTTCAATTGATCAATACAGCACAGGAAGCTTTTGGTCTGAATAAACTGAAAGAAGCCCGCTCTTCCTATCAACTGGCCAGCAACCTGAAACCTTTTGAGCCTTTGCCACCCTTGCGCATAGCTGAAATAGACAAAATGCTCGGACAACTCGAAGAAACGGCCAAACTTGCTGCGATGGAAGAAGCCCAAAGGCTGGCCAAAGAAAAAGCAGATCGGACTCAGTATGAAAATTCCGTTGCTCTCGGTGATAAATCCTTTGCCGAAAAACATTATAAAATAGCCCGCTCACAATACACCACTGCTCTTATTGCGTTGCCAAACGAAAAATATCCGAGAACTCAGATTTCAAAAATCGATGACTTGTTGTCAAAGGAAGAACTGGAAAAAGCGAATGCCCTTTTAAAAGCACAGATGGACTCAATCCAGAAAATAAAGGATAGGACTTATGATCTGGCAATGAACTCGGCAAAAGAGCATGCTCAAAATAAACGCTATCCACAAGCTATTCAAAAATACCACGAAGCTATCGCGTTGAATCCATCTCAAAAAAATATGATTCAGAAATTGATCAAAGCGATTGAAGATCAGGTTCAAATTCTGGCCAAACAGGAAACTGAATATAAACGGGTCATCAAACTGGCTGATGGATTGTTCTCCCAATTAAAACTGAATGAAGCATTGGATGAATACCGGAATGCCGTAGCCATCAAAAGTGATGAAGAATATCCGAAAATTCAGATCAGGGAAATTCAGTCAACATTGGCGGCCAGAGAAGAAAGCTATGCCAATGCCATTCGAAATGCTGATAAAGCTTTTGATTCCTCGGATTGGCCAAATGCCAAAACCGCATATACCGAAGCGTTGAGCATTAAGTCAAACGAGGCCTATCCTTTGAACCGCCTGAAAGAAGTCAATCAGAAAATTACCGATTCGAATCTTTCTTCCATAAGTAATTCTGCTGAAAACAAGGCCTATAATGAAGCAATTGAAAAAGCGGAGAAAGCATTAAAGGAAGAACAGTTTTCATTGGCCCACATGCAATTCGAACTGGCAAAAACGCTGAAACCAACTGAAAAATTGCCTGTAGAACGGTTAAAAGAAATTGATTTACTGATTGATAAACGGAATAAAGAAAGACTTGCCCAAACACAACGCGAAATTGATGAAAAATACCGGCAGGCTATTTCTGTGGCCGACAATTCATTCCGCGAAAAAACATATCCCATCGCCAAACTTCAATATCAACAGGCTTTGGTCATTAAACCCGGTGAATCCTATCCGAAAAATCAGAGGACTTTGATCGACAAGCTAATGAATGAGGCAAAACCGGCTGAAACATATACTTCTCAAATCCAATTGCCAAAACCCACTGAACCGGTTGCAAAACCTGTTTACTATCCGGTAGAATCCCCTCAGGCTACAGAAGCCAGGGCGCAGTCGTTTAACCCCATTGTCGATTACGATGAAGCAGTCAGGAAAGCTGATGATTCATTTGGCATAAAAGACTATTCGGTGGCTCGTTTCTTCTACCTGAAAGCCAGCGAGATCAAGCCCAAAGAAGAATATCCGAAAAACCAGATCGAATTGATCCGGAAATTGATTGATTCGCAACTGTCGGCCAACGATGTTTCGGGCTATGAAAATGCGATTACCCAAGCTGACGCAGCTTTTGCCAGCAAAAACTATACGATTGCTAAATTTTTCTATTACAAGGCCATTGATATTAAATCATGGGAAAAATATCCGAAAGACCGAATAGACGAAATTCTGGCGCTGACCCATTCGTTGCTTTCAGAAAAAGAAGAAAAAGAATACCGCAATTTCATTGCCATTGCCGATGAAGCCTATTTCAATAAGGATATTGCCATTGCCCGCTTCTATTACAACAAAGCTATTTCAATCAAAAAAGATGAAAACTATCCACGCATCAAACTCAAGGATATTCAGAAACTGATTGAACAGGATAAACGCGACCGCGAAAATCAGGAATACCGGAAACTGATCGAACAAGCCGATCAGGCTTTGCAGTTTGAAAATTTCAGTATTGCACGTTTCAATTACAACAAGGCGTTGGGACTAAAACCGGATGAGAAATACCCGAAAGATCAGTTGAAGCGCATTAAAGAAACATTGAGTAAACTATACAATTAATTTGATTGTGTAGTCATCCGATGAACTCCAGTCATAGGATCAGACGCAATAAAAAAGCCGCTCTCTTTTGGAAAGCGGCTTTTTAAGCCCCCTCTTTTGGAGGGGGTTTGGGGGAGGCTCTTAGACTACATAGGTAGTCGAAGAAGTGTCGCCGCCCCTTCCGGTCCAGTTGGTATGGAAGAACTGACCGCGTGGCTGGTCAACGCGTTCGTAGGTATGTGCGCCAAAGTAGTCGCGCTGAGCCTGCAGCAGGTTGGCGGGCAAACGTTCACTGCGGATTCCGTCGAAATAGCAAAGCGCTGATGTCAAAGCCGGAACAGGAATTCCATTGGTCAGGGCGGTTGCACAAACACGACGCCATCCGGCCTGCGCCTTTTCAACGATTTCTTTGAAATGGGGAGCGAGCAACAGGTTTTGAAGATCCGGGTTAATATCGAATGCTTTTTTGATGTCGGCTAAAAATACCGAACGAATGATACAACCACCGCGCCACATTAAAGCGATTCCGCCGTAATTCAGGTTCCAGCCGTATTCTTTGGCGGCTTCCATCATCAGGTTGTAACCTTGGGCATACGAAATGATTTTAGCGCCGAACAAGGCATCTTTCAGGTCAGAAATCATTTGAGCTTTGTCGATGGTTTTATCTACTACCGGACCGTTCAATACTTTAGAAGCTTCTACGCGCATGTCTTTTTGAGCCGATAAACAACGTGCAAATACTGATTCGCCAATCAAAGTTAACGGAATGCCAAGGTCGAGGGCAGAAACAGCTGTCCATTTTCCGGTACCTTTTTGTCCGGCGGTATCGAGGATTTTTTCAACCAATGCTTCACCGTTTTCGTCTTTGAAGCCCAGGATGTCGCGGGTAATTTCAATCAGGTACGAATCCAGGTCGCCTTCATTGTATTTTTTGAAAACATCGTGCATTTCGTCGGCGCTCATGCCCAGCATTTCTTTCATCAGCTGGTAAGCTTCGCAGATGATCTGCATATCGCCGTATTCAATTCCATTGTGAACCATTTTTACGAAATGGCCTGCGCCACCTTCGCCCACCCAGTCGCAGCAAGGAGTGCCGTCTTCCACTTTGGCCGCTACAGCCTGAAAAATTTCTTTCACAGCTGGCCATGCAGCAGGCGATCCGCCCGGCATCAGCGATGGTCCCAACAAAGCGCCTTCTTCACCGCCTGAAACGCCGGTTCCGATGTAAAGCAATCCTTTGCTTTCGACATAGTTGGCACGGCGAATGGTGTCCGGAAAATGCGAGTTTCCACCGTCGATGATGATGTCGCCTTCTTCCAGGTGAGGAATAATCAGGTCGATAAAATCATCCACTGGTTTTCCGGCTTTCACCAGCATCATTACTTTACGCGGTTTTTCAAGTGAAGCACACTGTTCGGCAATCGAATGTGCTCCTATGAAATTTTTTCCGGCGCCACGACCAGCCATAAACTCGTCAACCCGAGCTGTTGTACGGTTAAAAACGCCTACCGTAAAACCTTTACTCTCCATGTTCAATACCAGGTTTTCGCCCATCACGGCCAACCCGATCAATCCAATGTCTGCTAATTTTTTCATTACTTATTGTTTTTGAATGTTTGTTATTTTCTTTTAACCACAGAGATAACAGAGGAAAACAGAGTTATCAAAATGGATCAGAATAGTATTTATTGTATAGCCTTTTTATTCCTTTTGTAAGTTGATCAACATTAAAATTTATTAGTAACCCAATTCTGCAATTCGAAAGTTTTAAATAGGTCAAAACCTGCGCTGTATGAACATCATTTAGTGCTTCAACCGATTTTATTTCAATGACAATTTGCTTTTCAACAAATAAATCAATTCGGTAGCCACATTCCAGTTTAACTTCTTCATAAACTAAAGGAACTGGTTTTTCTTTTTCAACAAATAGCCCGGCTTTCTTTAACTCAAAAAGTAAACATTCCTGATAAGCAGATTCCAAAAGACCGGGACCTAATGCGCGATGTACCTTAATTGCACATCCAATGATTTGCTCAGTTAATTTGTTGTCTTCCATAAGTTTGTTTTTATAACCACAGAGATAACAGAGGATCCACAGAGGGAGCAGAGTAATTTTTTCTCTGTTTTTCCTCTGTTTCCTCTGTGGTTAAATATTAAATCCAAGTTTTTTCAAAATATCCAGAGTTTCTTTATGAATATTTTTTGTCACAATCGTAAACACCGGAAACTCACGCCGGATAGGGTAATCACCTCTCAATTGTTCAAATTTATCCGTATTGTTCCTGAAATTTTGATCATCATTCCTGATGTCGTAGGTGGCAAGAATAGCTTTAGCAATAATTTTCTGCTCGCTCAATCCTGTTCCATCCAATTCGAAAACCGGGTTGGCCGGAAGTTCCACTCCTGAAGGTTGCCAGTTGTCGAGTCCTAGTCCGAAGAATTGACTGATGGCATGCACGCTCATTTGTGTTCCGGTTGCCTTTCCATCTTTGGAATATCCAGCGATGTGCGGAGTCGCAATTTCAGTCATTGCCAGCAACTCCAGATCAATGTCAGGTTCATTTTCCCAGCAGTCGCATACAAAACTCGAGATTTGTCCGCTTTTCAGAGCCGCCTTTATTGCAGGTGTATGCACCACTTCGCCACGACAAGAGTTGATGAGAATTGGTTTTTTCGTTAATCCTGAGAAAAATGCTTCGTTACACAGATGAAACGTGGTGTCTTCGCCTTTCATATTCAGCGGAACGTGCAAGGTGATAATGTCAGCATCGTCCATAACCTGTTTCAGGCTGACAAACGCTGCAGAACCTTCAGCCCGTTCACGTGGCGGGTCATTCAGCAGAACTTTCATGCCGAGCAGATCACAAACTCGGGCTACTTTACTTCCTACATTTCCAACTCCGACCACACCGATACACATTTCTTTTAACTGCATGTTTTTCCTTTCGGCCAAAACCATGAGTGTGGATGCGATATATTGTTCCACCGATTTGGAGTTACAGCCCGGTGCATTGATCCATTTAATGCCAGCCGCATCACAATAATCAGTATCGATATGGTCGTAGCCAATGGTAGCAGTTGCAATGAATTTCACCGATGAACCGGCCAGCAGTTTTTCGTTGCATTTGGTGCGGGTACGGGTTACAATCGCATCGGCATTTTTTACTATTTCCGGAGTAGTTTTCGAGCCAGGCAGATAAATCACCTCGGCAACACGTTCAAATGCACCGCGGATATAAGGGATTTTATCGTCGATAATAATCTTCATTTTCTATTTGATTAAACCACAGAGAACACAGAGTTTTGCACAGAGTTTCACAGAGATTTTTAACTATGTGTTCTATGTGGCTATTGTGGCTAATTTCTTATAATAATCAGCAACAATCTTTTCCAAAACCCAACTCGTTCGGGCAGCGGAATACCCTGTGCTTGCACATTTTCCTTCGCCGTGCAATTCGTTAACTACTTGTCTGATCAGGTGATGTTGTATGTTCTCAGGATTTTGGAAGCTGAAATTTACCATTCCTTCAGGAGATGTCAATTTAACATCGCCATGCTGAAAACTGGAGAAACTGAGTTTTCCCTTTGTTCCTGTAATCTCAATGATATCTTCTTCTGAGCCTTTGCTGACTACAAAACACCAGCTTCCGGTTCCGGTTACACCTGAATCAAACGTAAAAACGGAAGAAACAGTGTCTTCGGCGTCATAATAACCTGCAATGTTTTTTGCGATTCCGTTTACTTTAATAATTGGACCGAATACAAAATCGAGGAAGTCGAATTGATGTGAAGCCAAATCGTAAAAATGACCCGCTCCAGCAATTTCAGGATTGGTATGCCAGGATTGTTTCTCCGGAAACTGATCTTTTTCGCCATATGCCTTATGCAACCGAACATTGACCGTCAATGGTTTGCCAATTATTTCATTGTCAACCAAATCCTTTACTTTCAGAAATGAGGGTAATGTTCGCCGGTAATAGGCAACAAATAATGGCACTCCGGTTTCTTCAGAAACGCGAATCATTTCCTGGCATTCCTGATAATTGCGCGCCATGGGTTTTTCAACGTAAACCGGCTTGCCAGCTTTCATGGCTTCAATGGCATAAAATGCATGTGCGTCGGGGGGAGTAGCCACATAAATAGCGTTCACCTCCGGATCGTTAATGAGCTGGCTGGCATCTGAATACCATTTTGGAACTCCGTGTCTGCTTGCATAATCGGCTGCTTTCTCTGGATTTCGACGCATGACCGCCACCAGTTTAGAATGTTCCACTTTGTTGAATGCCGGACCACTTTTTAGCTCGGTTACATTTCCGCAGCCAATAATTCCCCAATTTATTTCGTTCAAGGTCATTATTTTTTGTTTAATATTTAAACCGGTCTTTAAAAGCCCACAGTCCCAGCGCCGGATTGGAAATATAGAAAATTTCTTCTCTGTCGGGCATTGTGTTGAAACCGTCTCTCAGTTTAGCCGGATCATATTTGGCTGTCACTTCGTCGATGTCGGCGTATTTAAAACCTACGCTTTCAATTTCTGCCTGTGTTAAATTTTCAGCTCCTTTGCCAGGGCAATAGGTTATGCTGAACCGACTTTCTGCCGAGCCATGAATCAGGTGAGCTGCGGCGCTCAGGTTGTTGCGCAACTCTTCATTTTCGTCACAAGCCTTTAATGTGGCAGGAGTTCCGAAGTATCCATATTTGCGAATGAGCCTGTCTATTTCCTTGTCTTCGCCAAACTCTTTGAGAGCAGGGGCCAAAACGATCAGTTCTCCGTCATCGTCGATGGCCATGCGCGTGCGGTAAATCGATTTGTTGCCCAGCCAGGTACTTTTGAATTCGGTTGGATCGAGATAAACCACCACTTTTTTCAGCGGTTGATCTAACATCTCGAAATTGACGAGTAAGGCCAGTTTTGCAGCTTTGTCGAACACTTCAAAGTCATCACCTATAAAAAGTCCGCGGGTTTTGATTTTGCCATCGGTTTTATCCAGACCAACAACCGTTTGTATATAAACAATTGGCAATTTATCAGTGAAATTTTCCGAAGCATAATTGAAAATGCGGCGCACCGGAGTATCGGCATGTCCCATCATTCGCTCCATTCCGTAGGCAGCGCCCACAAAATGACTTTTATTGATGCCTTCAACACCACCAGTTCCGACGAAAATATTTTTGTTATAATTAGCCATTCCAACTACTTCGTGCGGAACAACCTGACCGATTGATAAAATCAAGTCGAAATTGCCTTCAATCAAAAGTTTGTTTACCTGAGCCGGCCATGGAAATTCGACAGCGCCGCCCGAAACTTCTTTCACAAATTCGGCAGGAACAGTGCCAACGGTTACCACATCGTTGCGCCAATCGTGTTCTCGGATGAGAGACGCCGGCATGGTGCCGAACATGTGAGCAATCTGGTGATCGGTCATTGGTGAATGTGTTCCCAGAGCCGGAAGCACGTCAGTCAACGCATCGCCATAAAATTGCCATGTCATTTCGGTCAATTCACCTGCGCGGCTTGGCAATCGGGTATAATCCGGAGGAATTGCAAGTACTTTTTTGCGCGGCCCCATTTTGTCAAATGCTTCAAACAGTCCTTTTTGCAGGTCTTCAGCACTTAATTCGTGGTTCACAGATCCAATTTGATAATATAACATTGATTTATTTACGATTTAATTATTTACGATTTACTATTTTAATGTTCCGTTTTTAGGGTTGGTTTTCGTGGAATTGAGTTTCTTCTTCATTGTTGTAATCGAACTGACAATTATTTTAAATAATTCCTGATTTTCTTTGATTAAATCATCGAGCAAATTAGCTTTAACCACGCCAGATTCAACTATAAGCTCTAGCCAGTATAAAGTTTCATCGAGTTCTTCTTCAACCATTTTCAATTTATTCAGGAAGTCTTTATCAGATTTTCCAAGACAAGCAGAACGATAATTTGCACCAGGTGATGTTCCTGAACGAATAATTTGATTACCAATAGTTTTGCCAGTGATATTATTTGGTAAGCTTTCAGAAAGCTTAATTATTCTCAACGCAAAAACCTTTAATCTTTTCTTCAGATCTTCTGAGTTCATAGTAAAATGGTAAATTGTAAATAAACGAATGGTAAATTGCTTTAGCGCTTAACGCGAGCATTTCCACCCCAGATACTCCAAACCATATCTTCGTCGGCAGGTTGGGCATAGTCGGTGAGGAATGTGGTTGCCAGAGCGCCGGTTGCCCAGCCGAATTGTGGCCATTTTTCGGGTTCCCAGCCTTTCAGGATACCATAAAGCAAGCCGCCCACAAAACCATCGCCACCGCCAATGCGGTCCAGTACAGTAATTTTGCGTGGTTCGATTACCTGCCAGTCGTTGCCTTCGAGCATGATAGCACCCCAAAGGTGTTCGTTGGCGCTGATGACCTGGCGCAAAGTGGTTGCAAATACCGATGCATTCGGGAAGGCAGCTTTCACGCGACCAATCATGCCTTTGAAACCTTCGATTTCGGCTTCAATGCCTTTGCCACCGGCTTCAGGTCCTTCAATGCCCAAACAAAGCTGAAAATCTTCTTCATTGCCGATCAGGATGTCGGCCACCGAAGCAATTTCGGTAAAGCTTTCACGCAATTCTTTGTCGCGTCCTTTCCAGAACGAAGCGCGGTAATTCAGGTCGAAAGCGATGCGGGTTCCGTATTTTTTTGCTGCACGGGCAATTTCAAGGCAAAAAGTAGTTGTTTCGGGCGACAAAGCTCCAATCAATCCTGAAAGGTGCACAATCTGAACACCTTCTTTGCCGAAGATGCGTTCCAGATCGAAATCTTTCACATTCAAGGTACGGCCAACTTCACCGGCACGGTCGTTTTGTACGCGGGGACCGCGGGTTCCGAAGCCGCTGTCGGCAATGTTGAACTGATGGCGGTATCCCCACGGATCGCCTTGCGGCACTTCAGGTCCTTCATAGTCCATGTTACGGCTGCGTAGGTTGCTCTTAATAAACTGTGCAATCGGACTGTCCTTTACAAAAGTGGTCAGGACTTTTACCGGAAGTCCAAGGTATGAGGCAATACTGGCTACATTGGTTTCGGCGCTGGTAGCCTGCATTTCGAAAAGATTGCTGCTGTGAACCGGCTGTCCGTTAGCTGGCGTAATACGTACGCCCATGCTGGTTGCTACCAACAGCGAATATTTGCAGTC
This sequence comes from Bacteroidota bacterium, assembly GCA_030684645.1. Classification (GTDB taxonomy): domain Bacteria; phylum Bacteroidota; class Bacteroidia; order Bacteroidales; family Prolixibacteraceae; genus Aquipluma. The sequence goes on from JAUXUF010000366.1 coordinate 10,522, forward strand.
TTGTTTTAATTCAAGAGTCATAATTTTTAAATTTTAAAGCCCCCTCTAAATCTCCCCCGAAGGGTGAGACTTTAGGCGGCATATATTCACAACATTTTCTTTTTTTTACAATAACTTCATACTCTGCTTTCTTGCTCCACCTCCTGGTTAGGGGACGCTTTTAAGCCCTCCCTTTCGGGGAGGGTTTGGGAGGGGCTTCCTTCTAGACCCCTCCAAAAGCGCTGTATCCACCGTCAACAGGGATTACTATTCCGGTTACGAACGACGAAACATCAGAAAGAAGGAATAGGGTAGCGCCCTGTAAATCTTCAGGTTCGCCGAATTTGCCCATTGGTGTGTTATTCACGATTTTTTGGCCGCGTGCAGAGAAATTTCCGGTCGCCTGATCCAATACCAAAAAGCGGTTCTGATCGGTAATGAAGAAGCCCGGAGCAATAGCATTGACACGGATTCCAACTTTAGCCAAATGAACGGAAAGCCATTCAGTAAAGTTATTAACAGATGCTTTTGCAGCTGAGTAAGCAGGGATTTTGGTCAAAGGTTTGTACGAATTCATGGAAGAAACATTCAGGACCACCCCTTTTTTGTTCTTCAGCATGTCGGTAGTAAATACCATCGATGGGAGCAAAGTTCCTTTGAAATTAAGTGCAAATACTTTGTCGAAACCATCCATTTCCAGTCCGTAGAAAGTATCTTCCAGGTGATCGAGGCTGTTTTCGTCCATTTGCTCTACTTTGGTTGTTGCACTGGGGTGGTTGCCACCAGCACCGTTGATGAGCATATCGATGTCGCCCAGTTTTTCGTTAATTACCTGTTTCGCTTTGATCAAGGATTCTTTATCAAGCACGTTACCAACAACTCCAATAACTTCACAGCCAAATTCTGCTGAAATTTCAGCCGCCATTTGTTCCGAACGTTCAGGATTGATATCCACAATCGCAATTTTTACGCCAACAGAGGCCATTGCTTTAACCATTGCTGCACCGATTACGCCTGCGCCACCGGTGATTACACACACTTTACCTTTAAGGTCGATAAAACTGATAGGTTTCATTTTTATATGATTTTAATTATTTATAATAGTCCAGGTTTTCTTTGGTAATGATATCTATGGAGGTGTAGTTTTCGTTATTTACCTCTTTTCTCAGAACCAGATGTTCAAAAAGCGCGAGAATTGCCCGGTATCCCTGTTCTTCGGGCCGTTGGCAAATCAGAAAATCTACAATTCCTTTTCTGAGGAAACTGATGTTTTCGTTGATCAGATCATGGCCGATCACCCTTATTCCGGATTTATTGAGTTGTTCGAGTATCCTACCCAGATAATAAACCTGGGAATTCGTAACGAAAATACCTTGAATATCAGAACTATGCTCCAATATAGTTTTTATTCTTTCCTGAGATTCAAGATCGGTCGGATCAGCAATCTCCATGGTGATCAGCCGAATATTCCGTTCTGGTTTATTGGCGCTGAAATATTCATAAAACCCTTTCTCGCGTTGCACCAGATGATTCATGTTATCTCTTTCCTTGGCGAAGTGAAGAATAAGGATCGAAGCATTTTCAGGAATTGAATAATCGAGCAACCTGGCAGCCAGAGTCCCCGATTGAAACGAATCTTGTCCAATGTAACTAAGTTTGTCACACTCCTGGATGTTCGAATCAATGAATACATAAGGGATTTCACGCTTTTTCAGTTCAAAAATAAAATCTTTCGATTCGCGTGAAAAGAAAGGGGCAAGTACAACACCTTCCGGATTGCTTTGAAGAATATTTTCAGCTTCTTTGCTAAATGTGTTTGAATCAGATTGTTTAAATAAATGAATAGAAATATTAACGCCGTATTGCTGAATCTCCTGAAATGCCTTCCGTACGCCCACCATAGGTTTGTTCCAATATGCTTCCGGAGAAGTGGGTTCAGGAAAAAGCAGGGCAAATGAAAATGTTTTCTTTGAGGCCAGCGTACTTGCCAGCATATTGGGCTCATATTCCATCTCCTGAATAATCTGAAGAATCTTTTCACGCGTAGCTTTCGAGACTTCGCCACGCTTGTGAATTACACGGTCAACGGTTCCGATTGAAACATTTGCCTTTTGTGCAATATCCTTTATCCGGGTGCGGTTAATTGCTTTGATAGAATTCAGTTTAAAGGATGAAACAAAATTACCTGCACAAAACTAAATAATTTTTTCTTTGCTCCGTGTGCGAACACGGAAAATATATTTAATAACATTTTTGGACAATAATGGATTTTTCTTGTTGCAAGATAAACTTTTTGTATCTACTTTCGTGTCCGTACACGGAGAATTTAATTAAATTTATACATCAGAAAATTAACAAGATATGAAATTAGGAAAATATAGTTTAGGTATTGGCGACCGGTTTTCTCACCAGGGTGTTGCCCAGCTTCGGGGAATTGTAAAGGCCAATCAGGCTGGTTTTGATATTAGTCCGGTTTGGAACAAGTCGAACCGCGAGCACATCTATGTGCATTCGCACCCGGCTGATGTTCGTAAAGAAGCTGATGCCGCCGTTGCTGCCCTCGGTTTCGAAGGCAAATATTTTGTGGATGCCGACCATATTAATATGGGAACGGTAGCTCCGTTTGTCGAAACGTCCGATTTCTTCACGCTCGATGTGGCTTCTTTCATTGGAAAAGAGAGTCCTGCAATTGAAGTTGACGCTTTTGTAGCTTCATGTGCCAAATATACCGGTGATCTTGCAATCCCTGGCATCAACCATCCTTTTAAAGTATCCGAAGAATTACTCGAAAATGTAGCTCATAAATTTCTTGCAGCTACCCAACAGGCATCTGAAATCTACCATTTTCTGAAAACTGCCAAAGGCGAAGGAAATTTCATTACTGAAGTTTCGATGGATGAAGTTGAAATCCCGCAAACGCCTGTCGAACTGTTTTTTATCCTGAAAATGTTGGCCGATAAAGGTGTGCCGGCGCAGACCATTGCTCCAAAATTTACAGGTCGTTTCAATAAAGGAGTCGATTATACCGGTAATGTGGATCAATTCGCGATTGAGTTTGAAGAAGACGTTTTGGTAATTGATTTTGCAGTGAAGGAATTCGGACTTCCGGAGGAGTTGAAAATGAGTATTCATTCCGGAAGTGATAAATTCACCATTTATCCAATTATGGCTGGAATCATTCAGAAATACGATAAAGGATTGCATGTAAAAACGGCCGGTACAACCTGGCTCGAAGAAGTCATTGGGTTGGCGCTTGCCGGTGGTGAAGCGCTGAATGCGGCCAAATCTATTTATGCGAATGCTTTAGTCCGTAAGGATGAATTATGTGCTCCATATGCCGATGTAATTGATATTGATGACACAAAACTACCTTCGGTCGCAGAAGTTGCGGGCTGGACCAGCGAAAAATACGCCAATACCCTGCGTCATATTCCGGACCATCCGGATTACAATCCGAATTTCCGTCAATTGATTCATGTCGGTTATAAACTTGCAGCTGAAATGGGGACCACCTATACCGATCTCCTGAAAAAACATTCTGACGTAATTGGTTCTTGTGTAGAAGAAAATATTTACGAACGCCACCTTAAAAGGCTATTCAGTCTTTAATTCGTAAAGTACAAATTGACTATTTAACTATTTACAATTGACTGTTTTTTTGTTTGCATCGGCATTCAAATGGTAAATTGTAAATCAACAAATTATAAATCTTAAAAATCATTTAATCAACACGATATGAAGAAATTTATGGATGAAAATTTTCTGCTGCAAACTGAAACTGCGCAGAAATTATACCATGAACATGCGGCTAAAATGCCAATTTTTGATTACCACTGTCACATCAATCCTAAAGATATTGCCGACGACCGGATGTTTAACACCATCACAGAAATCTGGCTGGCAGGCGATCACTATAAATGGCGCGGAATGCGTACCAATGGGGTCGATGAAAAATACTGTACCGGTGATGCTTCCGATTGGGAGAAATTCGAAAAATGGGCAGAAACCGTTCCTCAGACCTTGCGCAATCCTTTATTTCACTGGACCCACCTTGAACTGAAAAAATTTTTCGGAATCACAGAGGTCTTAAGTCCAAAAAATGCCCGTCAGATTTATGATGCCTGTAACGAAAAGCTGAAAACTCCGGCATACAGTTGCCGCAACATTATCCGGATGGCCAATGTGCATACCATTTGTACAACTGATGATCCCATAGATAACCTTGAATACCATCAGCAAATTAAAGCCGACGGATTTGAAGTCGCAGTACTTCCGGCCTGGCGGCCAGATAAAGCCATGATGGTTGACGACCCTGCATTCTATAATGCATACATCAAACAGTTGGCTGCTGCTGCCGAAATGGAAATCAATTCGTTTAGCGACTTATTGACTGCTCTCGATAAGCGTCATCAGTATTTCCATGAAAACGGATGCCGCTTATCCGATCATGGACTGGATACTGCTTTTGCAGAAGACTATTCAGCAAAAGAAATCCGGGCCATTTTTACCAAAGTCCGGGCTGGAAATCAACTGACTTCCGAAGAAATCCTGAAGTTCAAATCGTGCATGTTGTACGAATTTGGGGTGATGGACCATTCACGCGGTTGGGCACAGCAATTTCATATCGGTGCATTGCGCAACAACAACACACGCTTATTCAATAAGTTAGGTGCTGATGTCGGATTAGATTCCATTGGTGACAAACCGGTTGCTGAGTCCTTATCGAAATTACTGAACCGTCTGGATACAGAAGATAAATTGTGTAAAACGGTTTTGTACAACCTGAATCCAGCGGATAATGAATTGTACGCAACGATGATTGGTAACTTTCAGGATGGAAGCGTTCCCGGTAAAATGCAGTGGGGCTCCGGATGGTGGTTTCTCGATCAGAAAGATGGCATGGAGAAACAGATCAATACTTTGTCGAACCTCGGCTTGCTAAGCCGGTTTGTAGGAATGTTAACCGATTCAAGAAGTTTTCTTTCATATACCCGTCACGAGTATTTCCGTCGTACCCTCTGCAATATTTTAGGAAATGATGTTGAAAACGGAGAGATTCCAAATGACATGGAGTTACTGGGTGACATGGTCGAAAACATATGTTTCAACAATGCGAAAAACTATTTTAATTTTTAAGGATAAGTTGTTTTTCCCGTCTTTTGGTACGATCAGAATTTGGCAGTTTCAGGTAAAATAGTAGATTTACAATCGATTGCATGAAAGCCCCCTCCCAACCTCCCCCTCAGGGGGAGGAGTTGTACCAGCCAAATACAAGTTTAGCGAGTGAGTGCTTTGGGATGCTGGGTTGTTAAAATAGTAAATTGTAAATCAGTAAATTGTAAATAGAAAAGATGAAAGTAGTTACATTTGGTGAGATCATGTTGCGTTTAGCTACACCAGGTTATTTGCGGTTTAATCAGGCCGATCATTTAGCAGCCACATTTGGCGGCGGTGAAGCGAACGTCGCTGTTTCGCTTGCCAATTTTGGTATTCCGGTTGATTTTGTGACCCGGTTACCTAAGAACGATATTGCAGAATCTTGTGTAAAGGATCTGAGAAAATATGGTGTAGGAGTCAATCAGATTGTTTATGGTGGCGATCGTATCGGTATTTATTTTCTTGAAACCGGCGCAGTTAGCCGGGGCAGTAAAGTGATTTATGACCGGGCCCATTCTGCAATATCTGAAATCAAATCAGGAATGATTGACTGGGACCAGGTTTTTGATGGTGTAAACTGGTTTCACTGGACCGGAATCACACCAGCTATCTCACAGGGTGCTGCCGATGTTTGTCTGGAAGCAATCCGGAAAGCCAACGAAAAAGGAATCACCGTTTCGTGCGATTTGAACTACCGTAAAAACCTCTGGAATTATGGAAAAAAGGCTGGCGAAGTAATGCCAGCGCTGGTTGCCGGAACTGATGTGATTTTGGGTAATGAAGAAGATGCCGAAAAAGTACTGGGCATTAAACCTGAAGGGGTTGATGTTACTGGTGGTCATGTTGAAGCGACTGCTTATGAATCTGTTTCAAAACAGATCAGGACTAAATTTCCGCGTTGTAAGAAGGTGATTACTACCTTGCGCGGTTCAATCAATGCCAATCATAACAGCTGGTCGGGCGTACTTTGGGACGGAAAAACATTGTTTGAAGCTCCAACTTACCAGATTACCGATATTGTTGACCGCGTTGGTGGTGGAGATTCGTTTATGGGTGGACTTATTTATGGTTTGCTGACTTACACCGGAGATGATCAAAAGGCCCTGAATTTTGCAGTTGCTGCATCGTGCCTGAAACACACCATTTATGGCGATTACAACCAGGTAACTGTTGACGAAGTTGAAAAACTCATGGGTGGCGATGATTCCGGACGGGTAGTGAGGTAATTATGATTTTTTATTGATGATTTAAATGATAAAAACACAAAGACACAAGGGCACGAAGAATTTGGATTTTTTATCAAGTAATTTTCATCGTGTCTTAGTGTCTTCGTGTTAAAATAAAATTTATGGCAAGGTTTACAAGAATAGAAGTAGCATTAAAGATGAAGGAAACCGGGATAGTCCCGGTATTCTATCATAAAGATATCGAAATTTGCAAGTCGGTTTTAAAAGCTTGCCACGATGGCGGAATCCGCGTGTTTGAATTCACCAACCGGGGCGATTTTGCACACGAGGTATTTGGAGAATTAAACAAATGGGCTGCTAAAGAATGCCCCGAAATGATTCTGGGAGTGGGTTCCGTGATCGATAGTGCCACTGCTGCACTCTACATTCAGCTGGGGGCCAATTTCATTGTTTCACCGCTGATTGACGAAGATACCGCCCGTTTCTGCAACCGACGTAAAATTGCATGGAGTCCAGGCTGCGGCTCAGTTACCGAAATAAACAAAGCACACGAACTGGGTGCCGAAGTGGTAAAAGTATTCCCCGGATCATCGGTTGGAGGCCCTGATTTTGTTTCAGGAGTAAAAGGTCCGATGCCATGGGCCAGCATCATGCCAACCGGCGGTGTTTCGCCTGATGAAGCCAATCTGAAAGCATGGTTTAAAGCCGGTGTTCATTGCGTGGGAATGGGATCGCAATTGTTCCCCAAAGAGGTGATCGAATCTGGAAATTATCAGGATATCGCCCAGAAATGCAGCCAGGCATTGGCGATTGTCCAAAAAATAAAAACATAATCTAACTTTACAAACCTATAAAACGAAATGAATGAATGAACTTAAAACAATCGGAAATTACCGGTGGACGATCTGTGCACTGGTGTTTTTTGCAACAACAATCAACTACCTGGATCGCCAGGTCATCAGTTTGTTAAAGCCATATCTGGAGGCTGACGGGCTATTTGGCAAAGATCCGGCAAGCTATGAATCTGTATATGCCAATATTGTGATTAGCTTTCAGATAGCTTATGCTTTAGGTATGTTGCTGGTAGGCGGAATCATTGATAGATTTGGTACAAAAATCGGCTATGCATTATCATTGTTTGGCTGGAGTTTGGCTGCCATTGGTCATGCGTTTGCAAAAGGTCCGGTTGGATTTGGAGTAGCACGTGCCGCTTTAGGAGTTCCTGAAGCAGGTAACTTCCCGGCAGCAATCAAAACAACAGCCGAATGGTTTCCTAAGAAAGAACGTGCACTGGCAACAGGCATTTTTAATTCAGGGACCAATGTGGGCGCTATTATTGCCCCGATGGTTGTTCCGTTAATTGCTGTTACCCTTGGCTGGCAATGGGCATTCATTATTACCGGTGCTATTGGGTTAATCTGGCTTGTTTTCTGGAAAGTGATGTATGACACTCCTGAAAAGAAATTAGCTAAAGGCCAGCTAAAGCAGAGTGAATACGATTATATTTTAAGTGACAAGGAGGAAACAGTTGCGGCTGATGGTTCGGAACTGAAAAAGATCAGCTGGTTCAAATTGCTGACTTTCAAACAAACATGGGCATTCTTTCTGGGAAAATTATTGACCGATCCGATTTGGTGGTTCTTTCTGTTCTGGTTACCTGCGTTCCTGAAGGAACAGTATGGTTTAACAGGTACTCAGGTCAGTTTTCCGATAGCTCTTGTTTATACCATGACTACTGTTGGGAGCATATTTGGTGGCTGGTTGCCTAAACGGTTCATGGAAAGAGGAATGGATGCCAACAAAGCCCGTAAAACTGCCATGTTCATTTATGCCTTGTTCCCCTTATTAGTTCTTTCTGCTCAAAAAATGGGTAGTTACAACATGTGGTATGCAGTTATCATCATCGGTATTGCAGCATCATCTCACCAGGCATGGTCTGCCAATATTTTCACCACGGTTTCTGATATGTTTCCGAAACGCGCTATTGCTTCTGTTACCGGAATTGGCGGTATGGCTGGTGCTGTTGGCGGTATCATGATTGCCAAAGCTGCCGGATTACTTTTCGACCATTTCAAAGCTGCCGGCGATATCCGGGTTGGTTACGGGATCATGTTTATGATTTGCGCGACAGCTTATATCATTGCATGGCTGGTAATGCATGCATTAGTTCCGAAATTCAAAAAGATTGAACTTGATTAATTTGTTTTGTATTGAATAAAATATATCCAAAGAAGAAGCAGGTCGTTTGGCCTGCTTCTATTATTTATTGAGGATTGTATTAACAACTTTTATAAATAATAATTGTTTGAATAGAAACGAGACATGATGAGAGTCTCGTTTTTTACTTATTATTGCACCTGAATGAAACTACTAAAAAAGATAGGTTTTTTTATTGTTTTCTTTGTTACACTTTCCCAAACGATGGGGAATTCAACTTTTCGATTCGAAGAGAAACTTTTTGTAGTTGATAATCATGAAAATGAACAACCTGCCAATGAAAGTTTTTCTATCGAATTTGACGAGATTGAAGATGAAAATTTGGAGAACACCGCTGTGACATGCATTTGTGTTTCAATAATTGAACAAAGTATCGTCGAAAAAGAGTGTCATTTTGATTCATCATTTAACTTCACTTTTTGGCAACCGCCTAAAAAATTCTGATTATTTTTTCAATAGGAATGACACTAACGGAGTAAAACTACTTTGATAGAATTTGAATTTTATTTAACTAATTAAATAATAAAGCATTATGAATATATTAGAATATTTTGACCACACTGAAAAAAAACAAGATAAAGAGCATTTTATTCATTTAATTCAAATAGCACTGGCTGACGGAGTCTTTCAGGAGACTGAAAGGGAAATGCTGCTGCGGTTTGGCCGCAAGCTGGGATTTACCGCACCTGAAATTGATGATTTATTTGAAGCAACGAAGAAATCGGCCTATATTCCCCCGTATGAATTTTCGAAGCGATTTGGACAACTGTACGATGTTGTTAAGATGGTTTATGCCGACGGGAAAATTGACAACAATGAAATGCGTTTAGCAACCGGGATTGCCTTAAAGTCAGGGTTTGTTGAGCAGGAGTTACCTGTTCTTTTGGCTCTGCTGATTAACGGTATTAAAAATGGAGAAGACGAAGATGATCTTTTTGATTTGTATAAAAAAAGAAGAATAGTCAGATAATAGGAGTGGAGAATATGAGCAGATATGAAAAAATAGTTTTGATAAACCGTTATTACCGAATAACGAAATTTTATGACTTTCTAAGAGATACTGCAATCAAAGGAGGATTGGTAATTCTCTTGTTTATTGTACTATTACTGGCTTTGGAGTATTTTTTCTTTGATTTAAATGCTTTACTGAATACCTTGGTTGAAACTTTCTCAACTACGACAATTTTTGTGGTTTTTTTGATTTCCGAGACTTTTTTAGGCTTACTTCCTCCTGAAATATTTATTGCATGGAGTTCAAAATCAGCCACACCCTGGCTGTTTTTATTTAGTATAGCAACCTTGTCGTATGTTGGTGGTATTATTTCTTACTTCTTGGGCCAGCAATTATACCGCATTCCCTCAATCAAAAATCATATCGGGAATAAGATCGCTTCGCACATTGTTAATCTGCGGAAATGGGGTGGCTTTTTTGTTTTGGTTGGTGCTATGCTGCCTTTACCTCATTCAATGGTTAGCTTGGCTTGTGGTTTGATAAAATACGATTTTAAAAACTATTTAGCCTGGGCGCTTTTCCGGTATATCCGTTTTTGGCTCTATGCCCTTGTTATTTTTCAGGTATTTTAATTTGTTGAGCCCTCTGCACTATTTCGCAGGGGGCTTTTTTTTCGAGCTTAAACTAAGTAAGGTTTGCCAACTCTTTTACATTAGCCCAGATTCCATCGTCGACCGGAATTCCCAATTCCATATTTTCATGCCGGGTTTTTAACGATTGCTCGCCGGGATAATATATTTTACCGTTTTCTTCAGCAGGAACTGACGATTTGAGTTGTTGAATGGTTTCACTTATTGCCTGGTCGATAAATTCCTGTGTATTTATTTTCAGCGGGTTAATGGCTATAAAAATCTGGCAGCAGCTTCCACAACCGCCTTTGCCGGCTTTGTCAATTCCGGCAGTAGTAAGTCCTCCTGAAAGTAATGCAGAAATAAGGTCGAGCATAACTGCAAACCCTGAACCTTTCCAGAAACCCATGGGTAAAATCCGACGGGTTTCCTCAATTGCGCCAGGTTCGTCGGTAAGATTACCTTCCTGATCAAATCCTCCGGGGAAGGGAAGTTTTTGATCTTTTAAGCGTGTTACCTGAAGCTTTCCATAGGAATATTGCGACATGGCCATATCGAGTACAATATGACCTTCTTTTCGCGGAACTGCCATGATAAAAGGGTTGTTTCCGATGCCGCCTGATTTCGCTCCCCAGGCCGGCATGCACGATTCAGTATTCGTCCAGCAAATGCCGATAAATCCTTTTTCTGCTGCCTGCCAACCGTAGGCCCCGCCACGCATCCAGTGTGTGGTGTTGTTCAGGCTAACCAACCCGAGTCCGTTTAGTTCAGCGTTTGCGATGGCGCGGTTCATGGCAAAAATGGCATTCGTAATTCCCGGACCCTGATTGCCGTTGTAAATTTCCATTGAACCTAAGTTTAGTTCAATAGTCGGCTCTGCATTTCCATCGACCCAGCCTTTCCCAAGGTAGTCGACAAATCGCTCAACCCGGTTTAGTCCGTGAGAATATACACCATCTCTGCTTGATTCGGTATGAATTCGGGCGCAAATGTCTGCTTTTTCTTCCGGCATTCCGGCATTGGTAAAGGCCAGCTTGATGGTGGCTTTCATTTCGTCAAAACTGATACGGGTCATAGAGAATTATGATTGATGATTTAGATTTGATTATTCAAGATTTCAATCCGAAACTAGGATTTATTCTAATTCACTCCTTTAACTTTCATCTTCAGGGTATAAACTGAAGTACGGGCTGTGATAAAAAGTATGTTTCTCTTTTTGCCACCAAAACAAACATTCGAAGGTTGTTCCGGTACCTCAATTTTGGCAATATTTTCACCTTTTGAATTGAAAACCGAAACGGTTTTATTCGTCAGGTAAACATTTCCCTGGTTATCGATGGTCATTCCATCCGAACCTTCCGGAGCAAAAAAGGTCTTGTTGCTCAGGCTACCATCGTTATTGATTGTATATTTCCAGATTTTACCATCATTGATATCACTTACATACAGTGTTTTGCCATCCGGAGTGCCAATTAAACCGTTGGGTTGCTTGTAATCTGAAATTACCCGGATTACCTTTCCTTCAGGATTCAGGTAATAAACGCCACGAAGATCCTGAAGTTCCTTACGTCCCGGTTCCCAGTAATCACGGTGATAATAGGGATCTGACATATAAATTCCGCCATTGGGCGCAATCCAAAGATCATTGGGTGCATTCAATGGTTGACCGTTGTAGTTTTCGGCAATTGTATTCATCTGTTTGTCAGAAGTGATAATTACCAACCGGTTATGCAAGTCGGCACAGGCAACCAATTCGCCTTTTTTGTTGAAATACGTTCCGTTGGAGCGGTCGCAGGGTTGCATAAATGTGGTGATATTGCCGTTTTCATTCCAGACATCAATTTTGTCGTTGGGCTGATCGGTAAAAAATACGCGGCCATCCGGAGCAACTGAAGGTCCTTCGGTAAAAAGATAGCCACCACCGGCTTTGATTACTATTGCACCTTTTTCAATCAGTTTCTGATTATTTTTCTGAGAACTGACAGTAGTAACAGAGATACAAAACAACGTGAATATTAAGAATTTTGTCATGTTAAGGTTGTTTTTAGTTAGTTCATGAATTAGAAAATGACACAATAATATTAAAATGTATTTTTGCGGCTATTGAAGCCTTAAAGGTATAATTCGCTTATCAAATATAATCCTTTTGGAATGAAGAAAATTGCCACTTTAATAATCATCTTCTATACTGTCTTTGCTCCGAAAGGATTTGCACAGATTGTCAGCGATGGTTCTTACCTCTGGAATTCGACCAACATTACCTATTCCATTAATGATAAAACGGAGCTGGTGCTTTCAAATAAAGATCATTACAGCAACCAGATTGATCGTCTCGAGTATTTTCATTTTGATTTGATCGCATACCACAAGATAAGCGATAAATTCTCATTGGGACTGGGACTGCGTCAAACTGAAAGTTATAAATCGGATCGGTGGAATCCCGGGCAAACCTATATGTTTTATGGAGTTTATCTCATGAATCCCGGAAATGTAAAAATTAAATTTGCTAACCGCATAACTTCAAAAGTCTATAAAACATCTGATACCCAATATGGATTAGACAATATTACCAATGTCGATTTTTTTGTCCGTTCGACCAATAAGTGGCCCAAGCCCTATCTGATGGACGAATTTTTCTCAAACCTGAAATTATTAAAGCTTCAGACCTTTCGTTTATACGGCGGATTTCGTTTGATCAAAACAGATCATTTGGGCATTGATCTATTTTATTGTTTCTGGCTTGCAAATTCAGAGAGTAGTTGGAAAAACTTCAATGTTTACGGGCTAAATACCAAATTCAGAATCTGACAATATTCGTCAATGGCATTCGGTTGCGTAATCAATTTTATTACCTTTGTTTTCAAAATCCGGAAATGAAATTTTTTGCCTGCATATTTTCCCTTTATCTTTTGTCGCTCAGCATCGTTCCATGCGTTGATGAAGCAATGGGAAATGCATTGCACCAGATCGAATTTTCATCGGACACGACAGGAAACCTTCCGAATGACTTTGACGAATGTTCTCCATTCTGTACCTGTAATTGTTGCGTTTCACCTGTAGTTATTCTGCAATATTACATTCAGTTTGACTGCTTTTATTTCATTCAAAATCATCCAACCGAATATTCACAGAATTACTTCTCCACGATTGGTTCGGCCATCTGGCAACCGCCTCATTTAAGCTACTACATTATTTATTTTCTTTTATTGCTTTCCTGAAATTAGGAAGTTGTAAGTAGTTGTATTAACTTTTTTAAGGAGTTTATCTTATGATAGAACGTATCATTCATTTTTCGATAAAGAATAAGTTTATTGTCGGGTTGTTTGTGGTAGCATTAATAGGTTGGGGCACATACTCAATAACCAAACTACCCATTGATGCCATTCCCGATATTACAAACAATCAGGTGCAGATTATTGCACTTGCTCCATCGCTTGCGGTGCAGGAGGTTGAAAGTTTCATCACAGCCCCTATCGAAGTAGCAGTGGCCAATATCCCCGATATTATTGAGCTTCGATCAATATCTCGTCTGGGTTTGTCAGTAATAACCGTTGTGTTTAAAGATGATGTTGACCTTTATTGGGCAAGGCAGCAATTAAACGAACGGCTCAAAGAAGCCGAAGAAGCTATACCTGCTGGTCTTGCAAAAGTAGAATTAGCGCCTATTTCTTCCGGGTTAGGTGAGATTTACCAATACCGGCTCGCCGTTGACAAAGGATTGGAGAAAAAATATACCCCAATGGAACTGCGTACCCTTCAGGATTGGACAGTACGGAGAGAAATGCTTGGTACTCCCGGAGTGGCCGACATCAACAGTTACGGCGGGTTCGTAAAACAGTACGAAATAGCTGTAAATCCTGAAAGGCTCCGTGGGATGAACCTCACACTGACCGATATTTTTGATGCACTTGCAAAAAACAACGAAAATACCGGAAGCGCATACATCGATAAGAAACCAACAGCTTATTTTATCCGTGGAATAGGTTTGGTCAAAACCATTGAGGACATCGAAAAGATTGTGGTTAAAAACAATTCTTCGGGCATCCCTGTCTTAGTGCGGGATGTTGCAACCGTGCAATATGGCAGTGCAACACGTTATGGGGCTTTAGTGGTTGATACGACCGAAGCCGTTGGCGGTGTGGTCATGATGCTCAAAGGGGCAAACGCCCATGAAGTGGTCGAAAACGTTAAAACACGTATCGAATCCATTCAAAAGTCAATGCCCGAAGGGGTTACCATTGAGCCCTTTCTGAACCGTTCCGACTTGGTGGGACGTGCAATTGGCACTGTTTCAAGAAACCTGGTCGAAGGGGCATTAATTGTAATTTTCATTCTCGTCTTATTGCTGGGAAATCTGCGGGCAGGATTGGTGGTGGCTTCAGTAATTCCCTTGGCCATGCTTTTTGCTGTATCGCTGATGAACCTCTTCGGGGTCTCCGGTAACCTGATGAGTTTGGGAGCCATCGACTTCGGATTGATTGTTGACGGTGCAGTGATTATTGTTGAAAGTGTGGTACATCGCATCATGATGAGCAAACATCATCATCAGGGTATTACGAGACTTTCTCAGGAACAAATGGACGAAAATGTATTCGACTCAGCCAAACGGATGATGAGTTCGGCCACTTTCGGGCAAATCATTATCCTGATTGTGTATTTGCCTATTATGGCTTTGGTAGGCATCGAAGGGAAGATGTTCCGTCCGATGGCACAGGTAGTAGCTTTTGCTTTACTGGGCGCGGCCATTCTTTCTCTCACGTATGTTCCAATGGCTTCAGCTTTATTCCTGAGTAAAAAAACGGAACACAAACGTAATTTTTCGGACAGGCTGATGGATGGATTTCACAAAGCCTTTAACCCGGTGATTGTGTTTGCACTCCGACGTAAATTGGTGGTTTCTGCTTCAGCGGTTGCGTTGTTCCTGTTCAGCTTGTTCCTCTTTAATAGCTTGGGTGGTGAGTTTATACCACAACTCGAAGAAGGTGACCTTGCCGCAGGTGTTATTACCTTGCAGGGTGGTTCGCTCAGTAATACCATTGAAAAGGTGGAGATGGCTAATAAAATACTGCTAAAGAACTTTCCCGAAATAAAGCATACTGTTTGTAAAATCGGTGCTGGCGAAATTCCGACAGATCCCACTCCGATGGAAACGGGCGATTACATTATCACCCTGAAAGACAAAAGCGAATGGACATCGGCTACGACCCGTGAAGAGCTGGTAGCCAAAATGGAAGAGGCTTTGATTCCTTTGGCCGGTGTTAAATTCGAGTTCCAACAGCCTATCCAGATGCGTTTCAACGAATTGCTTTCAGGTTCGAAACAAGATATTGCCGTAAAAATATTTGGCGACGATTTGAACACGCTTGCAGAAAAAGCATCTGCGGTGGAGAAAATCATAACTGGCATTACAGGAGTTGAAGATATTAACGTGGAAAAAGTTACCGGACTAGCACAGGTACAGGTGGACTACAACCGTGACCGTCTGGCGCAATACGGCCTTTCGGTTGAAGATGTGAACCGGGTACTTCGTGCCGCCTTTGCAGGAAGTCAGGCTGGAGTTGTGTTTGACGAAGAAAAACGGTTCGGACTCGTAGTTCGTTTAGATCAGGATTACCGTAAAAGCCTCGATGATGTGAAAAACCTTTCGGTAGCCCTTCCCAATGGCGGACAGATTCCTTTTGAACAGGTTGCCGATATTCAAATTAAGTCGGGTCCGGCACAGGTTTCACGAGAGAATACAAAGCGCCGCATAACCATTGGTTTTAACGTCCGTAACCGCGATGTTCAAAGTGTGATTAACGAAGTCACCGCACAAATCGACCAAAAGATAAAACTGCCAACAGGTTATTACGTTTCGTATGGCGGTCAGTTCCAAAACCTCGAAGCTGCAAAGAACAGGCTTGCCATTGCTGTTCCTGTCGCGTTGCTTCTCATTTTTGTGTTGCTGTATTTCACATTCCATTCGGTTAAGCAAACTCTGCTAATATATACTGCGGTACCTATGTCGGCTATTGGTGGGGTATTCGCACTTTGGATGCGGGATATGAACTTCTCAATTTCAGCAGGCGTGGGGTTTATCGCTTTGTTCGGAGTTGCGGTGCTCAACGGCATTGTTCTGATTGCCGAATTTAACCGTCTCGAAAAAGAAGGAGTTACCGATATTACCGAAAGGGTACTGAAAGGCTTGCACACTCGTTTGCGCCCTGTTATCATGACGGCAGCCGTGGCTTCGCTGGGTTTTTTACCAATGGCCTTGTCAAATTCGGCAGGGGCTGAGGTTCAGAAACCTTTGGCAACGGTGGTTATTGGAGGATTGATCTCAGCCACATTTCTGACCTTAGTGATTCTGCCTATCTTCTATATTATCTTTTCATCACGTAAATTCAGGTTTTCATTCAGGCGGAAGTCCGTAAAAACATTGTCGTTACTGATGTTGCTGTTTATTGGTTCATCAATCTTCAATACAACAAAAGCACAACAGAAAAAGAACATCAACTTGCACGAAGCCATTCAGATGGCATTGGACAGTAACCTGGCCGTGCGCTCATCAGCCTATTCGGTCGATGTCCAGAAAGCTTTGAAAGGCGCATCCTGGGACATTCCCAAAACGGCCATTGAAGGACAAAACGGCCAGTTTAACTCGTACAGCAAAGACAATAGTTTTACCCTGTCGCAGTCGTTTGCTTTCCCGACGGTTTACATGAACCAGAATAAACTGGCCGATGCCAATGTGAAAAGCAGCGAATGGCAGTTGAAAGCTTCGCAGCTCGAAATTGCTACACAGGTAAAGCAAGTGTACTGGCAACTGACTTATTTACATTCGAAACAAAAGCTGTTTGCTTATCAGGATAGTTTATATTCGGGTTTTCTGCATGCGGCCGAACTCAGGGCCAAATTGGGCGAAACAAACCGCCTCGAAATGATTACAGCACGTTCGCAAAGCATGGAAGTCAAGAACCAATTGCAACAGGTTACAGCCGATTTGACCATTTCGAAACAAAGGCTGCAAACCCTTTTAAACACTGAATCTGCATTATCTCCTAAAGATACGGTGCTGCACCGTGCCGATTTTAATTCAATGACCGATAGTTTGGCATTGACCAGAAACCCTTCGGTAGGATATGTGCAACAGCAGGTTGAAATATCGCACTTTGAAAAGAACCTGGAGCAAAGTAGATTGATGCCCGATTTCAGCATTGGATATTTCAGCCAGACCATGCAAGGTATTCAGGAAGTAAACGGGACACCACGCGCTTTTGGAGCAGGAGACCGTTTCTCAGGTATTCAGGCAGGAATTGCAATTCCATTGTGGTTTGTACCCAATTCATCCCGGACAAAGGCTGCCAAATTGAAGGAGCAAGTTGCCCAAACGAATGCTGAATATTATTCAAAATCGCTTTCGGGAAGCTATCGCTCGTTATTGGGTGAATACCAAAAATACAGCAACAGTGTGGATTATTACGAAAAACAAGCCGTTCCTGAAGCGGATTTGATTATTGATCAGGCAACGCGAAGTTACAAAGCCGGGGCGATGGATTACCTCGATTATATCCTGAACCTAAGTCGTGCATTAACCATCAGGCAAAACTACCTCGATGCGCTGAATCATTACAATCAAACCATCATATCCATTGACTACATTTCAGGTAAAATATTTTAAAAAAACAGTATCATGACAAAATACAGATTCATCACTTCAGTTATTATTTCAGCTATTCTGTTTGCGTTGGCTTCGTGCAACGGAGGAACAAGGAGCAACGCTGAAATCAATGCAGCAGAGGTTCTTCCTGAAGATATCGTAGAATTGCGGGCCGACCAGATCAAACTGGCCAATATCGAAACCGGCGCCATTGAAATGCAGTCTTTGAGTGGCAAATTAAAAGTGAACGGCATTGTTTCCGTTGCACCTGAAAGTATGGCCACGGTTTGCATGCCAATGGGTGGCTTTGTTAAAAGCACGACCCTGATGCCCGGAAACATAGTTACAAAAGGGCAACCAATGGCAATTCTCGAAAATCAGGAGTTTGTTGATATTCAGCAAAATTATCTGGAGGCCAAAAACAAACTCGAATATGCCGAAGCAGAGTATAACCGTCACACCGAACTGTACAAAGACGATGTTTATTCGCAGAAAAACCTGCAACAGGTTACTTCCGATTATAAAAGTCTCAAAACACTGGTGAAAGCTCTGGAACAGAAATTGGCACTGATCGGCATCAACCCGGCAAACCTTCACGAAGACGATATCAGCCGCTCTGTTGCCGTGGTTTCGCCCATTTCAGGATATGTGAAAACGGTAAACATCAACATCGGAAAATTTGTTTCCCCTTCGGATGTATTGTTCGAAATTGTAAACAGCGACAAGCTTTTCCTTGAACTCATCCTGTTCGAAAAAGATGCAGATAAAGTATCCACAGGTCAGAAAATACGCTTTTTTATCAATAATGAAACCGAACAGCACGAAGCTGTAATTTACCAGACCGGCAAATCAATTGACTCCGACAGAACCTACAAAGTATATGCAAGCGTTACTGGCGTGTGCAAAAACGTTTTGCCGGGAATGTATGTAAACGCCATGATCGAAACATCGGGCAATAAAGTTACCGCGCTTCCTTCTGATGCCATTGTAAGTTTCGATGACAAGGATTATATTTTCGTTTTTGATAAAAACAAAGAAGAAGGAGGCAAGCCTTTCACTGAATACCGCATGATCGAGATTCATAAAGGTGTTACTGACAACGGATTTACTGAAGTGATTTTACCTGAAGGTTTCGACGTCACAACTGCCAGAGTTGTCATAAAAGGTGCCTATAACCTGCTTTCCGCGAAGAAAAACGCTGGGGAAATGAGTTGCTGATACGATCAAACTGGACGTTGCTATTTCTTTGTGAAAATCCAATCTCTTTGGAGTTAGTTCTCCAAAGAGATTCAACGCAATTCATTTTCAAACAAAACCCAAATGCCATATCAATTGTTTTTTTTATACTTTTGAGTCCGATGAGAAAAAATATACTCGCCATATCATTAATCGTTTCATTCCTGATGGTGGTCATCCATGAGATGATTCCGCACCATCATCATGGTATGGATGATGATATTGAGCTCTTTTCACATCAACAACATAACAGCAATCAGAACAATAATTCCGAAACCGGCAATGCCAATCACTTTCCTTTTCCTGCCCATCACCATGTGTCAGCTTCTGAAGGATTCGATATCGTCCGGCTAGGCACAGGGTTAGAACGAAATTTCAATTTTTCTGTATCCAGTTGTTTTTTAATTCCCCAATATCTGTCGTGGTTTCCTGAGGCCGAACCTCCGGAAAATACATTTTATACTGTTATTACAGTTCCCAAAAGTTCCCACCCATTCATCATTTCCCCCAATGCCATGCGGGGTAGTCCTTCTGTTGCCTAAATATTCCCAAAGTATCCTTTCATTTAATTACTCCCATTTTTTCGTGGGCTTATTTTCTTATAAATCATTAATTTATGAAGCAATCATTTTTTTATACGATTGCCGTGCTGCTATTGGCAGCCTGCCAATCGAAACAAAACAATTCAGGCAATTCTAAAGAAGCAGCAGCAACTACTGAACTGCCTTCACTTTCATATACCATCTATACTGAAAAATCTGAATTGTTTGCCGAATTCCGCAGTATGGTTGTGGGCGATACGACAAAGTTAGCCGGGCATTTTACGCTGCTTGGCGAGTTATTTACGGCTATAACCGATGGTACAATTACCCTTTCTTTAGTAGTTGACGACAATACAGTTTCGCAGGAATCTACGGTATCATCGTCTCCGGGCATTTTCAGGTATGCCATACTTCCGGCAAAAGCCGGATTGGGAAAATTGGTTTTTGACATCAAAAACAAAGATTATACCGACCAGATTGTGATTGATAACGTAACTGTTTTTAACGATGAGAAAGCTGCACTAGCTTCTAAAGAGGAGCAACCAAAAGGCAACCAAATTTCTTATCTGAAAGAACAGGCATGGAAAGTTGAGTTTGCCAATATGGCTGTTACGCGTCAGGCATTCAACGAAATTATTAAAACTACAGGCGAAATTTTACCAGCACAAGGCGATGAAATGGTGATAGCTGCCAATTCCAATGGTGTTGTAACTTTTGCCGGAAATAAAGCTGTTGTTGGAACATCGGTCCGTACAGGTGAAATGCTCTTTTCCATTTCAGGTAAAAACCTTACCGACGGGAACACTGAAACCCGATTTACACAGGCAAAAGTAGCTTACGAGAAAGCCAAAGCCGATTACGACCGTGCGCAGGAATTGGCTAAGGACAATATTGTTTCGCAAAAGGAATTTCTGGAAACAAAAGCCAGATACGAAACAGAACAGGCCAATTACAACAATCTTTCACGAAACTACCAATCAGGCGGACAAAAAGTTATTTCCCCAATTTCCGGATTTGTAAAAAATGTTTTGGTAGCTGAAGGACAATATGTTTCTGTCGGTCAACCTATTGCCAGTGTGTCGCAAAACCGAAGTCTGGTATTGAAAGCCGAAGTTTCACAGAAATATTTCTCTAAGCTGCCTTTCATTGCTTCGGCTAACTTTAAAACTGTATATGACAACAAAACCTACAGCATTGAATCGCTAAACGGACGGTTGCTCTCTTATGGAAAAAGCAACGATGCCAACACACTGTTTATTCCGGTTACATTCAGTTTCGACAACAAAGGAGAAGTTGTACCGGGATCATTGGTCGATGTTTACCTGAAATTACAGCCTTTTGATGGTGCTATCGTCATCCCGGTTTCGGCATTAATTGAAGAACAAGGGATATTTTATGCTTATGTGCAAACTGCCGGTGAAAGCTTCGTGAAACGTGAGCTTACTTTGGGAGGTTCAGACGGCATTAATATCCAAGTACTGGCCGGGTTGAAGGATGGCGAACGTGTGGTGACCAAAGGGGCTTACCAAATTAAACTTGCTACTGCATCCGGTACTATTCCTGCTCATGGCCATGCTCATTAATCAGTTAAAACAGATCGTATGCTAAATAATATAATCACCTTTTCTTTAAAGAACAGGCTTCTGGTTTTGCTTTGCGCTGCATTGCTTACCCTTGGCGGGGCTTACATTGCTTCTGAAATGGAAGTCGATGTGTTTCCCGACCTTACCGCACCTACTGTAGTGGTAATGACCGAAGCCCACGGTATGGCTCCCGAAGAAGTGGAACGACTTGTTTCGTTCCCAATTGAAACAGCAGTGAACGGCGCAACCAATGTACGCAGGGTACGTTCTTCGTCTTCTGCCGGGTTTTCAATCGTTTGGGTTGAGTTCAATTGGGACACAGATATTTTTAAGGCAAGACAAATCGTTAGTGAAAAACTCATCACCATTGGCGAAGGTTTGCCTGTTGGCGTTGGCTCACCAACACTTGCCCCGCAATCATCCATCATGGGCGAAATCCTGCTAATCGGTCTTACTTCCGATTCAACCAGTCAGATGGACTTACGCACCATTGCCGAATGGACAATCCGGCCAGCATTACTGGCTACCGGAGGGGTTTCTCAGGTAACCACCATCGGTGGTGATTTTAAGCAATATCAGATATTGCTCAACCCTTCCAAAATGAATTTTTACAAGGTGTCGCTTACCGATATCATGGAAACGTGTAACGGCATGAACAACAATGCCACAGGTGGGGTAATGTACGAATACAGCAACGAGTATATAATTCGCGGATTGGCACGTACCAGCGACATCTCCGAAATCGGAAAATCGGTGGTTAAAGTGATCAGCGAGTATCCTGTAAAACTCGAAGATGTCGCTGAAATAACTATTGGCGCGGGTCCTACGTTGGGATATGGTTCTTTAAACGGCAAACCTGCGGTTATACTTACCGTGTTGAAACAGCCCAATACCAATACGCTGGTCCTTACCCAAAAGATTGATGAAAACATAGCTAACCTTAAAAAGAGTTTGCCTTCGCACATCAATATCGACACCAATATTTTCCGTCAGGCCGACTTTATTGAATCTTCAATCCATAACGTTCAAAAGGCGCTCATCGAAGGTTCATTCTTTGTAATAATCGTATTGTTGGTATTCCTGATGAATTTCCGGACCACTATTATATCGTTGGTGGCTATTCCGATTTCATTATTGATCAGCATTATCGCGTTGAAATTATTTGGCTATAACATCAACACCATGAGTTTAGGAGGTATGGCTATTGCTATTGGGGTGCTGGTTGATGATGCCATCATAGTAGTTGACAACGCCTACAAGCGAATAAAGTTAAATGCAAAACATGCACATCATGCGCGGATAGGCTATACTGAAGTAATTTTCAAGGCTACCAAAGAAATTATGGGTTCCATTCTTAATGCCACCTTGATAATTATCGTGGCTTTCATCCCTTTGTTTTTCCTTTCGGGAATGGAAGGCCGTATGCTTCAACCGCTTGGTATTGCATTTATCGTTTCGTTGTTTGCATCGCTAATTGTTGCTGTATCGTTAACGCCGGTTTTATCATCATACCTGTTAACCAGTCCCAAAATGCTTGCCCGTAACGAAAATGGCAGCCCTGTGGTGAAATGGCTTGGTGAAAAATACGAAAGCCTGTTGCGCCTTGCTATGAAAGCGAAGAAAGTGATTCTTTGGGGCGCTGGCTTAATGGTAGTTATTGCCGGGTTCGTGTTTTTTACGATGGGCCGAAGCTTTTTGCCTGAATTTAACGAAGGTTCACTTACCATTGGCACAGTCAGTTTGCCTGGCATTTCGCTCGAAGAGGCAAATAAAATTGGCGCACTGGTTGAAAAAACATTGATGTCTGTTCCTGAAGTAAATTCGGTAACCCGGCGTCAGGGAAGGGCAGAACTTGACGAACATGCTTTGGGTGTAAATGGCGCTGAGATAGATGTTACCTTCACGTTAGGTGAAAGGCCGCGTGAAGAGTTTATGCTCGATGTTCGCAAAAAAATGGCAGGAATATCAGGCGTAAACATTACTGTTGGACAGCCTTTGGGGCACCGTATTGACCACATGCTTTCGGGCACACGTGCCAATATCGCCATCAAGCTTTTTGGCGCCGATTTGGGCAAACTGTTTACCATTGCTAACCAAATTAAATCCAATGTGGAAGGTATTGAAGGTTTGGTTGACATCAGCGTGGAGCAACAAATTGATATCCCGCAGTTACAAATTAAACCCAAACGCGATATGCTCGCCAAATATGGAATTACCATAAACCAGTTTACCGAATTTGTAGATGTGGCTTTTGCCGGTGAAAAAGTATCGGAAGTATTCGAGGGCAATCGCAGCTTCGACCTTGTAGTGCGCTACGATGCTGCAAACCGCGGTTCAATGAACAATATCCGCAATGCGCTGATTGACACCAAAGACGGTAAAAAAGTGCCTTTGTATTATGTGGCCGATGTCGTTTCGGCAAGTGGACCAAACACGATAAACCGCGAAAATGTTCAGCGTAAAATAGTCGTTTCAGCCAATGTGGCCGGGCGCGATCTTGAAAGCGTAGTTGACGATATTAAGACAAAAGTCAACCAGAATATTCAGCTACCAGAAGGTTACAGGGTGGAGTATGGCGGACAGTTCGAAAGCGCTGAAAAAGCTTCCCAAATGTTGCTTATTACCTCACTGATTGCTATTCTGATCATATTCCTGTTACTTTTTCAGGAATTTAAAGACACAACACTGGCTGCCATTATCCTGCTTAACCTGCCACTTGCATTGATCGGCGGTGTATTCAGTTTGTATTTCACTTCAGGCATAGTAAGTATTCCGGCTATTATCGGGTTTATTACCTTATTTGGTATTGCCACCCGTAACGGGATTTTACTTATTTCGAACTATCAGACCCTTGAACATGAAGGCCATGGTCTTTTAGACACCATCATTACAGGATCACGAGAGCGTTTAAGTCCAATCCTGATGACAGCATTAACCGCAGCATTGGCTCTTATTCCGCTGGCCTTGTCGGGTAATGTGGCTGGAAATGAAATTCAAAGTCCAATGGCAAAGGTTATTTTGGGCGGGTTATTAACTTCTACCCTGCTGAATATCTTTATTGTACCCATTGTGTACTATTTGGTAAGCCGAAATAAACACCAATTTAAAACCGAAAAAGCATGATACGCAATACATTCATTATACTTTTTACGATTCTGGCACAATGGGCCAATGCACAGGTTTCGTTGCAAACCGTTTTAGACAGTGTTGCAGTCAACAATCTTCAAATAAAGGCTTCGTCAGAAAACCGTGATGCTGAAATTGCTTTTACCCGCACCGGATTGACACCTGTCGATCCACAGGTGGAATACGGCTATTTCCCAGGCAGCAATACCGCGATCGGAAATAAATCGACCTTGAGCGTATCTCAATCGTTTTATTTTCCGACAGTTTATTCCCGTAAAAAAACCGGTGCAAAACTTTCTGGCGAAAAATCAGGAGAGTTGCACCGCTTCAATACACGAAATATTTTGATCGAAACAGCCTCTCATTATTTAGAGTTGGTTTACCTCGATAAATACGCCGTTGAATTAAAGAAACGGGCTGCCGATGCCGAAAATGTAAAAACTTTGTTTGAAAAACGGTTACAATCAGGCGATGCCAATCAGATGGAGATTAATAAAGTACGCATAGAAGCCTCGCGCTGGGCCAATGAGTTCAGCTTAAACGAGGCACGGCGAACAGAAAAAGTGCAGATTTTAGCGGCTATGAACGGAGGAAGGGCATTTACCCTTACAAATCCCGAATACCCAATCTGGCAATTATTGCCTGTTGATTCAATACTTTCGAAAGCCATTCAGAACGATCCGGTGTTAAAAGCCATGGGGTATGAACTGCAAATCGCTGGCAATAATGTGAAATTGCAGCAATCGCTTTGGTTACCGCAATTCAAAGCCGGGTATGGACAGGAAACCATTATCGATGGTTCATACCGCGGCGTTCAGGCTGGCATAAGCATTCCGTTGTGGCAAAACAAAAACACGGTAAAATATGCAGAGTCGCAACAACAAGCAACCGAAAGCAGCGCTTTTGCATACAGTCAGCAATTGAAATCGAACATTGCCGCCAAATATCAGGTAGCCGTTTCGTTAAAAAATAACTTCGACGCATACCAGAAAATAGCTGAAGGTATCCAAAGTCAGGACTTGCTAAAAAAATCATTAAGCTCAGGCAATATTTCGGTACTTGAATATTACCGCGAACTATCGTCATGGTACGAAACATACGACCGATACCTTGTTTCGGCAAAAGATTATTATCTCGAAATGGTGTATCTGATGCAATACGAGTGGTAAATATGGAGCACATTCATTACCATCAGCACACTGATGGGCATCATACCCATTCGCACGATGGCGAAGAGGTTCCGGAACGCAAATGGCATTCGCATCTTCATACTCATACTCATAACCCTGTAACGCATGAGCATCCTCATGATCCGGATTTGCACCACAGGCATTGAATAAATAGGCGTTTTGATTACTGAAGAAGAATTGGTGTCAAAATGCTCATTCAAATATACCGTCTAAATTTTGTGCAGTTGTATTTTGTCCGTTAGAACATGAATGCCAATAGAAAATTCAATAAAAGCAACCTATTGTCCGTTAGGACATCTACAGCTATTTATAAATTCCTTACGGGAAATGGATGATTATCATCTGACGGATTCTATTGACATGAATCTCCTACGGAGAAAATTTAAACGGTCTCTAGCTCTTTACTTTTTTCTGGTTTAAAACGTCAATGTTGTAATCTTCAAATACGATAGCGATTGCAACTTTTACCAGAAATGTAAACAGTAAAAATCCAATGGAGAATATCATGGCAGCTGTCCTGATTTCGGTCATCGATGGGGTATAAACATAGATCTGGCCTAAAACGTCAGGAGTAAATCCAGGAATAATAAGGGCAATTCCTTTTTCTACATACACGCTGGCATAGATCATCACTGCACCGATGTTGAGCGTTATAAAATTCTTTCGGGTTGCCGGAATCAGGAAAAGTATAAAAGCAATAAATCCCATCACAATCGACGACCAGCTATACATCACAATTTCACGGTTATCGCCTATCCCGAAAAGTAAATATTTCCAGTACAAAATATGTTCGGTTCCGGAGTAAAATTCTTTGAAAAGTTCGACGACCGTAAAAAACAGGTAGATGAACATGGCATATACCATCAGTTCGGCAATTTTCCAGATCGCTTCATCTTTGATTTCAAACTTCGTAATTTTTCGAAGTATCTGAAAAAGAATCAGCAAAATGGCAGGACCAGAGCAGAATGCTGATGCCAGGAATCTAGGGGCAAGCAATGCACTGTTCCAAAATGGACGGGCAGGTAAAGCATTGTAAAGAAATGCCGTTACGGTATGAATGGCTACTGCCATCGGAATGCTCAGGAAAACAAGCGGTAAAACGAGGGATTTATTGTATTCTTTTTTATAAAAAATGCGATATAATAAATGGATAACTACCGTTAAATTGATGATCAGATAAGTAAATAGAACGAAAAAATCCCAGGAAAGCATGGATGAGGGAAAATTCATGGTGCCTAAAATGGGTAACATGTGCCAAAACCGGAGCGGGTTCCCAATATCGACCACGATAAACATGATACACATAACGACCGCACAAACAGCCAGCAACTCACCAAAAATCACAATTTCCTTGATTGGTTTCCAATCGTAAATATAGGCAGGGATGACCAGCAAAACTGCCGCAGCAGCAACTCCAACCAAAAAAGTAAAATTGCCAATATAAAAAGCCCATGAAACGGAATCACGCATATGGGTTTTTATCAGTCCGTCACTTAGTTGACCGAAATAACCAAATGCCCCCCAAAGTATTAATAGTAACAGAAAAATGAGCCATGCGAAATAGGCTTTGTTCCCCTGAAGAATTATTCTTATACTGCCTGTAATAAAACGAATAAAATTCATATCCTGTATTTTTAAATATGCTAACCAATTAGATTCCAAAGAAATAATAGAATTTGGGCTGAGTGTTTAATTCTTGTTTTAATACCAGAACCCGTTTGTTTTCCAGAATATATCTGATTTCGCTTTCCGGATCTAACAGATTTCCAAATTTGCGTGCTCCTACCGGACAAACTTCAACACATGCCGGATATTTGCCTTGTCTTACCCGTTGAATGCAAAAAGTGCATTTTTCAACAACTCCTTTCATCCGGGGCCTGTTCCCGAGGTAATGCATATCCGTATTCAGTTCTTCTGCCGGAACTTTTGGCTCGCCCCAATTGAAATGCCTTGCTCCATAAGGGCAGGCAGCCATGCAATATCTACATCCAATGCACCAATTGTAATCAACTACAACAATTCCATCAGGTTCCTGCCAGGTGGCTTTTACCGGGCAAACTGTTGTACATTGAGGATTCCGGCATTGCTGACAGGCTACCGGGAAATATGATTGTCCTTTTTCAGGAACTTTTTCAGGATTATAGTGAACGGTGGAATGTGCCAAATCGATCCCTTTGTCTTTTTCCATCTGAAGCACCTGTATCCAATGAATTTGTGGCTCACGCGACTGGTTGTTCTCACCCACACAGGCATAGACACATTTCCGGCAGCCAATACAGCGGGATAAATCCAACCCATATCCAAACAAAACTCCTTCCGTGGCAGGTTCTGCAGATACATGGAATTCTTTTCCGTAGGTCTCTTTATACTTTACCTCGAGATTTTTGACGATGTCATTTTTCTCTTTTTTTGTTAAAGTCCTGAAATTTTGCTGGAGGAATTCCTCCAGGGCCTTCATATCACATCCTGAAAGTGCCAATGCAGAGAAAGATGCTAATGAGATATTTTTAAAAAATGACCTTCTTGAATTTTCTTTTTTCATCGCTAATCTTTTTTCAATTTTTAAAAAACTAATTAATATCTTCCTGCCTGATTGGTGGAGGTTCCGGCGTTAATTCCTTAAATTTTGGTGAGTGGGGATTATGACAATGAACACAAAGCATGTATTCCTTTTTTCCGTTCCAGTATCCTGTTCTCTTTCCATGAACTCCAACTTTCCAGTCTCTGAGTTTTTCGCCATGGCACTGACCGCATAGTTTATATGATTCCTTGAAATCCAATAATTTTCCACTGGCAAGTTTTAAAAAATCCCTGTTATTCAGATCGTGACAGTCAGTGCACCAACGGTTTTCTTTATCATGATCAAACATGGCAGAAATTTCTTCGTGCATCTCAGTCAATTCTCTTTTTACAGGATTCGGTACCAAATCTGAATGACAATCGCTGCAAGGATAGATTCCATCGCTGAATGGCGGCAGTTCAATCGCATTTTCATTGGGTTTTTCAGCTTTTATAGTTTCTACAGAAACTGTAGAAACTTTTTGTATTTCTTTATGGTCAGCTTCTGATCCTTTCTCCTTGCAGCCAAAAAGAAAAACTACATAAAATGCGATTAGAAGAACTTGAATCCTGATGTTTCTGTATTTTTTAACCTTCATATTAAATTTATTATTTAAATAAATATTCATTGTGAACTAAAAAATATATTCCTTCTATATCCGAGATAAAACAGCCCGATAATTGGTATTTATTCTCTCTTTTTGATCAGATATTTGGTGTATAAGATGGAAACTGAAATCGAAATAATTGCCAGAAGCAGGAATACCAAAACCCTGAAACCGATGTCAATGTCGGACATATCAACAAAAATTAACTTACAGGCAGATACGATAATGATGGCAATCGCCAGCCATCTGTATTTGATGTTATTGATTATCCGCCCCAGCATAAAGAACAGGAGTGCAGCAACAATCCATGAAACGGTAACATAGGATGGAGGGAAAGCATGGTAAAAGGCAATAAGTGTCATGATAAATCCGGAGACGAGATATACATTTCTGATGTACTCCGTTTTAATATTTAACCGTTCTCTTTTCCAGTTGATGAACCGGGCAGTTATAAATGCCACGAACATAAACGAAAAGTTGGTCGGATTGTGGTTCCCGGCTGATGAAAGGTAGAATATCATGAGCATCAGGAACAGAATTGTATTCATTACTACAATGAACCTCGAACGGAACCAGAGGGCCATAGATACCACTAAAAAACTCTGGACCGAAAGTAACATATAGGCTTCGGGCAACAGGAGGATCCCATAAAACGCCACACTCATAGCCAGAAAACCATACAGGGCGTACATCGAGGCGGTAATTTTCAGGGATGAACGTGATTGAAGGATAACAGCATAACCCAGGCAAATAACTGAAATCGCAGCAAAAACAGGCACATAATTGGTACTTAAATACGTGACTACCGTCAAAGCCAAAAGGGAGGAAAAAATCAGTCCGTTCCAGATTACCGAAGTAATAATAAAATCGTCTGAAACGTTTTCCTTCTTGGGTATTAACGCCAGAAGGGAAATGATTAAACCCGTGGCAAACAGGTAAAAATAACCAATTCCGGGAGACTGAATAAATTCGGGTCTATTGCCCGCAAACGGACTATTTAAAAGCCAGTTTAAATGACCCAGGTAGATCAGGAAAATAAAAATAAAAATAATTTTTATCCAGCCAAACCTGTAATAAAGCATCATAGATAACAGCGCAACCAGGGTTGTTATTCCGGCGGCAAAAGATGGTGATTTGCTGATAATTCCTGAAAACAGCATCATCAACAAAACCAGGCCGGCCATCAGCTGCGACTGGCGGCGATAGGCAAGGTAAAACAAGACCACGGGAACCATGATTAAGGCAAAATGCCCTATGAATGTACTCTTGATTAAAGGCTCAGCCTCAAAAAAGTGGAGCCTAAACGTCATG
Source organism: Bacteroidota bacterium (assembly GCA_030684645.1). Lineage (GTDB taxonomy): Bacteria > Bacteroidota > Bacteroidia > Bacteroidales > Prolixibacteraceae > Aquipluma. Next base: position 40,437 of record JAUXUF010000366.1, read on the forward strand.
TAGAACAAAAGTAAGTGACCTGTATAAGCAAAAAGTTTTGAAAGGTACGAAAGTGAAGTTCGGGTGTAATAGGCGCCTGCATAAATGGCCGCAACAGAAATGAACCCTATTAAAGCGGAAAAAATCGGGTATCCTGAATTCTGTAAGTATTTGGACAGAAAAGATATCCCAAAAAGTAAAACGATGTTTCCCAGCCAGGCCATCCCGTATTCACCAACACGAAACTCAATGGAATCTTCGGTTCGTAAGGGGAAGTTAAGTTCAAAGTCATCATCCTGCTGCAGCGAACTATTATCTTTGAACTTAATTTCCTTTCCTTTCAGGGTTCCTAGTGAAGCTTCAATATGGGCAACCCTTTTTCTTAATTCCTGTATTTCTTCCCTGAGGCTATTTAATTCCGGGGAATCAGTTTTCTCTTTTTGCACAATGAACCTCCTAAATATTTAAAATGATTCAAATAAAAACCGTCCCGGGCGAAATAACCTACCCGGTTATGAAGTATGCTCTTCTGAATGTTTTTTCCAGGGTGGTAACAACCAAAGCAAAAAAGAAAGAATAATAAATGGCAGGATAATCCAGAAAGCAGCCATTAAATAGCCTTCCAATCCGATCATACCAATCTTGAAACTGGTAAAACCAAGGAAGCTCTTTGAGAATAACTGACCACCGACTACCACATTCCAACGCATAAAAAATATACCCATCAGAACCAGCAAACTTGACATTAAGTATAGAGGTTTCCGGATGCTTTCTTTTGGTTTATGAATACGGAAAATTCCCAGTGTTACGATCGGGACGATAGTTCCGAGCAGTCCCTGGAATATAAAAAGGGTATAGGTCAGTTTCCCGGTAACAAGCAGGTGCAGAATTTCAAATGATTCTCCTGCTTCATAAATGCGGTGTACCTGGTCGAGCGATTCAAGGGTAAAGTCAAGTACCAAAACATAAAAAAGGAATTTCCCTACTTCATCAAGACAGGGCATATCAATTTTTACTTTTCTGATCCAGGATACGGCCATATAGAGGAACATAACCAGTGCAATACCTGAAACCATCGCTGAGAAAAGGAAAATTACCGGCATCAGAACTGTTGACCACCAGGGATTTGCTTTGATGGAACCGAAAATAAAGCCCACATATCCATGAAGCAGGAATGCCGATGGGATACCGACCACAGTGATAAAATACCCGAGTTTTTCGTCCCAGGCAAGTGTTTTTTTAGAAAGGTCGGTTACCCCGAGTGAAAGAATTCTGTAAATTAAACGGAGAACTCCTTTTTTCTCTCGTGACCAGAGAACCAGGTCGCGGCGATAATCGAACCATATTTCAAGCAAAAGGACCACCATCAGGTACCAGAGGTAAATAAACCCGAATATGGCCATAGCCGATTTGGATTGGGGCGTGGTCATAATTTCATAGGATCGTAAGGGGTGTCCCAGATGTGAAACCAGCGGCATGGCAGCTACAAGCAAAAAAGCCAAAGCAGTTAACAGGGCCATGTGATAGGTTGGTCTGAGGACCTCAATTTTAAAAACCCTTTCAAGAGAAGCCAGGATAAATGCACCGGCCACCAATCCGGTAATGTATGGGTAAAGAACGATCAGGATACTCCAATTAAGTTCAATTTCGTTGGGGTAGATATAACCATCAACCTGTTTGAGCATTTCATATAAATGTTCCATATTATCGTACCTCCGCGCTTAGTCCGTTATAAAATAATTTTGAAGCCGTATTTAAATTAGGTTTTAAAATATGGCAGTTGTGCTCTTTCAGGAATTTGTGCATAACGCCACTCTTGTCGTGCAGGTCACCATAAATTCTGGCGCCGGTAGGACAAACATCGAAACACGCCGGATTTAATCCTTTTTTCAGGCGGTGATAACACAGGGTGCATTTGTCAACCGTCTCTGTTTCAGGATGCATATACCTTGCACCATATGGGCATGCCTGAATACAATACCGACAACCGATACAATATTCCTTATCGACAAGCACTACCCCTTCAGGACTTTCGAAAGTTGCACCTACCGGGCAAACCTGAACACAAGGCGCTTTCTCGCAATGGTTGCACATTTTGGGAACAAAAAATGTTTTGAATATATCGGCTTCAGGAACAGTTTGTTTTTGGCCATCGATTCCACCGTTGGGTGATTCAACTTTCAATGTCCCATCATTTTTGATGGTATATTGTTCGACCCATGACCTGAAAAAGAATGGTTCTTTGGGAACATTATTTTCCGATTTGCATGCTTTGGCGCAATTGCCGCAACCAATGCATTTTTCGATATCAATGCCGATCCCATACCATGGTTTTGCTTGTTCCGGTTCGTTCGCGGCAAACAGAACGGCCGTAAAAGGATCGGCCGCAGAAGTTGCTGCCAGTGTCCCGGCCAATACTGCCGATTTCCTTAAAAAGTTGCGCCTCGATGCGTTTAATCTTTCAGTTCCCATACTGCATGTGGATTATGGCAATCGATACAATTCGCCTTTTCAGGGTAGTGTTCTTTTGTATCAATCTGGTTAATAAGTTCAGTTTTGCGGGCAGGATTCAGACTGTGGCAGGTTCCGCAGAATTCCCTGCTGCCTGGTTTTATCAGTATTCCCTTTTCCTGGTCTTCGATATGTAACGCTCCGGGACCATGACAAACTTCGCAGGTCAATACGCTGTGAAGATCGGAAGCAAGTTTGGCTGCTTCCACATCGTGGCAGTCGGCGCATACATCTTTTCCTACATATTGGGCAGGGAGCGCTGCAATCTCATCCATCGAATTAGCCCGGTAATGCCCATATTTTCCAAACGACTCCGGTATCAAAAAATGGCGGGCAGTGAGAAAAAGTCCAATGAAGATGACCAGAACTGGTAACAAGGTCTTTAGTTGAGGAGGCATGTGTTAAGTTTTTGTTAATTTAATTGTTCCAAATGTATGAATTAAACCAACTTTATAATTTGTGTCAATATGATATAAATCAATAATAATGAAGACATTTCGCAATTTTACTATTCTGAATAACAAAATAAATGATAAAAAAAAGTGTTGTATAGCTATCCTTTTTTAAATAGTTTATCTTCTAAAAAAAGAGCAGCATAGACAAATCATGAAATGGGCTTGCGACTGCGCTGAACATGTTTTACCTCTCATTGGTGAAAAATTGGATGAACGCCTGAACCATGCACTATTAATTGCTAAAGAATGGACAGAAGGAAAGGCTCAGTAGGAGACGCAAGAAATGCATCATTAAAAGCGATAGCAGTGGCAAATGAATCTTCAATCCCAATTGCAGTTGCTCGTGCTGTCGGACACGCTGTAGCTACCGCCCATATGGCTGATCATTCACTGGGAGCAGCTATGTATGCTTTGAAAGCCGTCAAAAATGCCGGTAAATCAATAGATGCAGAAAGAAAATGGCAAAATGAACAATTGCCATCCGAAATTACGGAACTTGTACTATCTTCAAGGAGTATGAAGGAGAAAAACTTAAAAACATATTGATACTGCTGAACAAAAAAGAACAACGAACCGCTAACAAAGTGAAGTCGGAATAAGGGTTTCAGGAGTAATTCGAGATTCTGGCATGCATAAACTTTTGGAAGCCTGACAGGAATAAAGTCAAATTACCACGCCAAACGATGTCCAACAGTCCATTCGATAAAATCGGACTTATAGTAGTCGTAAGCCCGTAAACTTATTCCAAAAAAGGTGTTTTTCAGAAAATGGTATTTCACTCCAATCCGCTGATAATAGCCAGGAGTCATATCAGCAGCTTTCTTTCGGTAAAGATAAAACCCGGGCTGAATAATCAGAGAAAGCCGGTCAATAACCAGTTCATAGGATGGGAAAATACTTAATGCCAGGTGACGGCCAAAAGGCATGTCAAGTTCATCCAGTTTTCCATTCTCAACAATAATCTGTGAGGACTGAGAACCATTATACTCCATCGTAAAACCAATTCCGATTTTCGATTTATAATCTATTTGCCTGTTAATTGTATTACTGATTCCAAAAACCAAATAATTAATACCTTTCATTTGAGTGACCAGGTCAACTAATGTACCCAAATAAGTGACATTTCTTTCACCCCCGTATGCAGATAAAATCCATTCGAAATGATCGGTATAGCTTGGTTTTAGCTGTGACTGATATTGAATGGGATTATCGAATAAATCGTAGGATAGACTGACTTTTGTGGCTCCGGTATTCAGTCCAAAATTCGGCAACTTTAATCTGCCATTTGAATAATGCGTGAGACCATATCCAAGGTTTACAGACAACCTCTGACTTAACAGATATCTAAGACTTAAACCGGCATCGATATAAACACTTTTGTCGGTACTAATTGCAGTGTTGTCAGGATTAGTCAGCGGATCATAATGATTCCAGTTAAACGTCAGACCTAAGCCTAATTCGTAATTCAGGCTGAATCGGTTGATTTTAAAAAATGGTGCATTAAAAAACCCATAAGTTGCAATTGGATTACCAAGATTTTGTGTGTTTGTAAAAAATGCAGAATAAACGCCTACCCCGAAACTTGGATAACCATAGATTTGCTGCCACAATTGATCTCCTGTTGTTTGCCTGGCCAGCCGCAATGAATAACCATTATAATGAGCCAGTCCGTCAGTGTCTGTATTTTTCAACCGGACAAAAGTGTTGGTTGGCAGCACGTTCCCAATATCAAGTACGAATTCAATCTTTATTCTGTTCTTCAGGATAATTGAATCCAGACGGGTAAACTGAGCCTGCACCGGATTGTAGAAAAAAAATGCCGGTAAAATCAGGAACTGGGCAAAAACAACTAATTTTCTCATTGAATGACCTCTTTTTAAAAATGACAGGCCAATGAAAATGATTGATATCCAAGGGCCGTGGAAAAGGATATTTTCTTGCTTCCGCTAGAAAATTGCAGTTTTTTGAGCGGCTTTAAATAATAGACCAAATTACCTGTTAAAATTCCAATTCCAGCACCGGTCAAAACATCCGGCAGCCAGTGTGCCCGGTTTGTCATTCGCAGGCAACCGGTGGCAGTTGCAACAAAATAACCGCTGTAAGCCAGCCAGGGATCGGTATCAATAAATTCGTGATACAATACCGTTGCCCCGGCAAAGGCGAATGTTGTATGTCCGGAAGGAAACGAATTGTTCGCTCCGGTTGGCCGGCTGACTTTCGTCGCTGATTTCAGGCCCTGTACCACTATGCCGGAAATAAGCTGAGTAATTACCAGATATTTTGTTTGGTCGAATACACTATTCTGATGTTTAAATCCCAGAGCATCATAAAGATACATCTGAGCCATTGGTGAATATTGCAGGTAATCATCGAGACCGATATTCGTTTCCGGAATTGCATCTTCGATCCGGTTTTTGATCGTTCCAATATTTAACAGAGAACCTGTTAAGACTAAACTTAAAGGCACGACCTGCTGTTTTAAAAATTGCTTCCTACCTGGTTTTTCAGAATGAATGCTGTCGGTTTGAGCATAACTTGAAGTGAAATTTAGAGCCAAAATAAAAACGAGCAGAAGAGATTTCATAAACTAAATATTACAGGACGCAATATTAGCAATTAAAGTAAAAAAGTTAGGTCAAAAGCCCAGTTTCGTCTCTGAAAATTCTTTTTCGATTGTACTTTTCACAGCTGGCGGTAGATTCTTATTTTCGATTTCCGTTTTGGTTTCCGGCCATTTTATTTACTTTTTGGGGTATTCACAAGTTTAATGAACCTCATCCTTTTCAATCATTTTCAGGAATGTTGGCAAGGCAATGAGCAGTACTGGCAAGGCAAAAACCAAACCTCCGATCACGGCAATGGCCAGCGACTGGTGCATTTGGGCACCCGATCCGATTCCAATGGCAAGCGGTAATAATGCAATGATGGCACTCAGGGCAGTCATCAGTTTGGGCCGCAAACGGATCGAAATGGTATAGACAATGGCATCGGCTACCAGTGTGCCTTTTTTTCGTTCTTCTATGAATTGCAGATAGGTAAAGATAGATGCTTCGCCAACGATCCCGATAATCATGATAATGCCAACATAGCTGCCCACATTTAGCGGAACGTTAAGCAGGTAGAGCAAAATAGCGCTTCCGGCTGGTGCCAGCAGTACCAGAAAAATCAATAAAAGAGCGACTTTAATTTTCCTGAAAAGAAAGAGGATTACAGCAAAAACGAGTAAACTGGCCAAAATCAGGATGAGCATCAATTCCCGGAATGCCTGCTGCTGTTCCCTGAACGCGCCTCCATATTCGATATGAAGCCCCGGAGGAAGATTTATTTTTGTCCGGATGGCCTTTTGGATATCAGCCAGCGTGCTTCCCAAATCACGGTTATTCAACCTTGCCGTGATGTAGTCCACATTTTTCAGGTTTTCGCGGTGGATTTCAGCTGCACCTTTTGATATACTTACATCTGCAAAACGGCTTAACGGCATCAACTGACCATCATTCAGGAAAATCTGCGATTGTTTCAGCTGGTCAACACTTGTCTTTTCCCTGTCCGGATAAATCATCCGTACCTCGCAAATTTGCAAAGGTTCCTGCACACTGCCTGCTACCACGCCGCCAATCCTGGATTTCAGCTGATACTGAAAAATGTCGGGAGTCAGCTGAAACTGGCTCAACCTGGCGTATTTAGGGTTAACCGATACTGACGGACCTGCAATTATAATACCGTCAAAAACATCAGCGGTTCCCGGCACCTGTTTTAAAACTGCAGCTATTTTCCGGGCATACTGCTGAACCTCACCGACATCATTTCCAAACAATTTGACTTCAATGGGTTGAACCGAACTCATCAGGTCGCCCAGCATATCGCCGACAACCTGCCCGAAATCGGCCTTTAGCGCCGGTAATTGTGCATCAATCTGTTTCCTGATTTCATCGATTACTTCTTCAGTGGTCTTATCGCGTTTATCCTTTAACCCAATCAGGTAATCGCCGGTGTTGGGTTCGGTAATGAAAAATCCCATTTGCGTTCCTGTCCGCCTTGAGTAAGTCTGCACTTCAGGAATCTTTTCAACAATCCGGTCAACTTTTTTTAACATGACTTCAGTTTCTTCCAGCGAAGTGCCCGGTGGACTGACAAAATCAAGCACAATAGCGCCTTCGTCCATTTCAGGTAAAAAGCCTGACGGTAATGCAGGAAAAATCAGGATAATACTCGCAATCATGGCTCCAACCATAACAAAGGAAATGATTGGTTTTTTCAGAAAGAAAAGTACCCAGTTTCGCTTTTGAACGGTTGCCGGCTTCAGGTTCTTTTCCTGCTGACGCCCGAAAAATAGCAGGTAAATAACAGGCAATATCAGCCAGGTAACCAGAAACGAAGCTGTCAGGGTAATGATCATGGTTTGGGTCATGATGTTGAAATAGGCTCCGGCAATGCCAGTCATCAGGCTAAATGGAAGAAAAATGACAATGGTGCTGAGCGACGAGCCAATCATGGCCGGAAGAAGGTATTTGATGGCTTTGGGCACTACCGAATGATAGTTTTCCTCCGGATGTTCCTCGTGTGTCCGGTGGATTTGCTCCACCACCACAACGGCATCGTCGATAACCAGCCCGATTGCTGCCGCGATTGCTCCCAATGTCATGATGTTGAAATTGTAACCCAGGCTCTTCAGCACAATAACAGTGAGCAACAAGGAACCCGGAACTGTTATTAATATGGCCAGACTGCTTTT
>JAUXUF010000375.1 GCA_030684645.1 Bacteroidota bacterium
ACGAGCGAGGTAAAAGGGCAACTCCAATTAACCAGGCTAATTCAACTTCTGATCCAGAGGAACTAATATCACTTATCGAAGCTTTACAAATCCAGATAAAACAGCAGCAGCAGTTTTCACCAGAACAAATAAAGGTTTTGCAAACAAACCTGGCTCAGTATTCTGCCTATTCATTGGGTAAGGTTAACGACAGTCTCAGAAAAGTAATAACTGAATTAAAAACAGAAATTACCCCTATTGATGAAAAGATCAGTCTGATAAAGTTCCCACAAAATATGGTCATCCGCAAAGAGAATGTTTTTATCGTAGACTTCCGAAACAGCAAGGTTGCTATTACTATTATCACCTAGGCTTTACTCTTTCTATCTTCATTTAGCGGTAATATTTGGCAATTTAACAGTAACAACCAACTAAAGGATAATGATCTGAAATACCGCTATGTCAAAATGAAGGGTGAAGTGAATCGAAAAAGCTTACTCCAATTGGAAACGATTTTCTCTTACAACCTGAACAGGGATAGTATTTCTGTTATCAGAAAGGTTGTGGAAAACTACGAGCGATTGGTTAAAGAACAGGCAGAGAGGATTGAAAGTGCAAAACTAAATAAATCAAAAGAGTAATAGCTACAAAAGGACGTAAATCAACAAAAAACTAAATGCAATAATATGTAAAATAAAAAAAATTTGGTTTGTTTTTTGTTAGAAGTTACATCAATAACAGCGCTGAATGTTTTCAATTATTTGAACTGCAAATTCCTGAATTGACTTAAATATGCCTTGGCTGCTTTGTCTAAATTATTTCAATTTCATCGACGATTCACGAATATTTAACCGGCCATTCAAAATAACTGTTTGTGGGACAAATATTCCATTCGATTCAATCTGTTCAAGAAGCAAGCGGGCTGCTGTTTTGCCTATTTCATGTGTTGGCTGTGCTACACTGGTTAAAGGCGGGTCAATCAGTTCGGCAAGTTTGGTTTCGGTGAAGCCAACAAGAGCAACATCATATGGAACCTTGTACCCGTGCTTTTTAAGGGTTTTCATGGCGCCGATAGCAGTTGGGTCGTTTACGGCTAATATGGCTTCCGGAAGATTGTTCTCATTAATTAGCTTTTCCATTTCCCGCTCACCATCGGAGATCATAAATCCGGTTTCAATAATCGAACTTTCATCAAAGGGAATTTTATGCTTTCGGAGAGCATCGAGAAATCCGTTCTTCCGGTTTTGCGATATAACTAATCCCGATGGTCCTGAAAAATGGACTATTTTTACATATCCCTGATAAATCAAATGTTCGGTTGCAAAGAAGGCCCATTTGTAATCATCAAACAAAACTTTGGAAGTCTCAAGTTCATTGGAAACCCGGTTGAATAAAACCAGCGGAAATCCCCGACTAATCAGATATTTATAATAGTCCACATTTTTTGTTCCAAGCGACAACGAAATAATCATTCCGTCCACCATGTTATTTTCCAGTGTCTTTACATTTTCCAATTCAGTAATGTGCGATTCATTGGACTGCATGATCAGCACCTGATATCCTTTTTTGATAAGAACTTCCTGAATGCCAATAATCACTTCAGGAAAAAAAGCGTTGATAAACTCCGGAATAACCACTCCAATCTGGTTCGAACACTGTTTCAGCAAACTTTTGGCTATCGGATTGGGTGAATAACCCATCTCTTTTGCCGTTGCCAGTATGTGCTCCCGGGTTTCTTTCCGGATGTCATATTTGTCGTTGAATGCTCTCGAAATAGTAGAGACTGAACAATTCAATTTCTTTGCAACATCTTTAATAGTAATATGTTTCATTCTAAGAAAGTTTTGTTTGCCGGTGTTTTTTTCAGGAAGTGAAAGTATTAATAAAAATGGTTTTCGGAAACGTTTCCGGAGAATAAAAACGTTTCCGAAAACGTTTCCGGAATTTTTTCATCCTGAAATTTATGATTTTTTAAGCTTAGTGACTACCATTACATCGTGATTTCTAAACTACTATTATTCTGACTAACATGACAAGTCTCGATTACATAGTCATTGTACTTTTTTCTCTGCTGATAATATTCATCGGACTTTCATTTTCGAAAAAATCGGGAAGCGATATGCTCTCTTTTTTTGCTGCCGGAGGGGCGGTTCCGTGGTGGATCAACAGCTTGTCATTGTTTATGGGTTTTGTGTCGGCAAGTACCTTCGTGGTTTGGGGTTCAATTGCTTATTCTTCAGGTTGGGTTGCCATTTCAATTCAGTGGGCGATGTCGGTAGCCGGCTTGGTAACCGGTTTCTTTATTGCACCCAAGTGGCACAAAACAAAATCGCTGACTGCTGCTGAATACATTTGCCACCGTTTGGGCATTCGGACTCAAAAGGCATACTCCTATATTTATTTGTTTATCATGGTTTTCCTGAAGGGGGTGTGTCTTTATGCTGTTGCAATTATTCTTCAGGTTGCTACCGGAATATCGTTGTATTGGTGGGTTGCTTTGCTGGGAGCCATTGTAATTTTATATACCACTTTCGGAGGTTTATGGGCGGTTGTTGTTACCGATGTGCTGCAATTCATCATTCTGCTTTCAGCGGGTCTTATTTTGCTTCCTTTATCATTCGATAAAATTGGCGGTATATCTTCTTTTGTTAATGCCATTCATTCACAGCAACTTCCTGACTTTTTTAATCTCAGCGACCACAAATATACGGTTAGCTTTCTACTTGGTTTTTTGTTCTATAATATCTTTTATTTAGGCGGGCAATGGAGTTTCATCCAACGTTATACCAGTGTTGCTTCTCCGAAGGAATCGAAGAAAGTGGGTATTTTATTCGGATTGTTTTACATTGTGAGCCCTGTAATTTGGATGTTGCCCCCAATGATATACCGGGCCATTAATCCCGGGTTGGTGGGTATTGAAAGTGAGCAGGCGTACATGCAAATGTGCAAAACGGTATTGCCTTCGGGAATGCTGGGGTTGATTACGATAAGTCTCATCTTTGCGACGAACAGTTCGGTTCAGGGTTTTCTAAATATTTCTGCCGGAGTAATTACCAATGATTTATTTAAGAATATCTACCCACAATCTTCCGAAAAACTGTTGATGCATGTTGCCCGGATTGCTACCCTTTGTATGGGTATAATTGTAATTGTGGTTGGTATGCTGGTGCCATTGATGGGCGGGGCAACCAATGTGATTCTAAGCGTGGCTTCCATTACCGGAGGCGCCATGTATTTCCCGTTAATATGGACTTTGTTTTCAAAAAGGCAAAATAGCTATACCGTTCTGGGGACAACCATTTTCGCTCTGTCCATATCATTGGCATTTAAGTTTGTTATACCAACCATTACGGGCAATTCCTTATCGCGTGCTTCTGAAATGGTGATGGGAGTGATGGTTCCTCTCTCAATAATCGGTTTTTTTGAGATTTGGTTAAAGCTGAAAAATAGTCCTCCTACTGAATTTGAGAATTACCAACGCTATTTATCTGTCAATGCTATATATAAAGCTGAATCTTCTGATCATACAATTGATTCCGAAGACGAAAATAAGTTTGGTAAACGTATGATTTCAATTGGTATTCTCGCTACCGGGCTGATCATTGGCACTTTGGGACTGATGTCGTCCAATGGAAAAATCTATGTTTTAGGGATGGCTTTCCTCTTGCTCCTGATTGGATTTAGAATATTATTAAAAACCCTCAAATAGAATAATTTATATTTTATGAGAATAGAAAATTTATCCCCTGAAAAACGTGGGAATACGCTAGTTGTGCTTAATTCAGACCTTGTAGTTGTTGGAGGAGGAATGGCAGGAACGTGTGCTGCAATTACTGCTGCTCGCAATGGGATTAAGGTTATATTGGTGCAGGATCGTCCGGTGCTGGGAGGAAATGGATCGAGTGAAGTACGGCTTTGGATTTTGGGAGCGACCTCGCATCTGGGAAACAACAACCGCTGGTCGCGCGAGGGTGGGGTGATCGACGAAATTCTGGTCGAAAACCTTTACCGCAATAAAGAGGGCAATGCCATTATTTTCGATACCATTTTACTTGAAAAAGTGAAAAATGAACCGAACATTACCTTGCTGCTCAATACCATCGTGTTTGATCTGGATAAAAAGGATGATGTGAATATTTCATTGTTGAAAGCTTTTTGTAGCCAGAATTCGACCGAGTATACTCTTGTTGCTCCTCTGTTTTGCGATGCTTCCGGCGATGGAATCGTTGGCTTTAAAGCTGGAGCGTCGTTCCGTATGGGAGCTGAGGCTAAAAATGAATTTGGCGAAGGATTTACCCCGACTCAAGAGTACGGCGAATTGTTAGGGCACACCATGTATTTTTATAGCAAGGACAAAGGGCAACCAGTAAAATACATTGCTCCTTCCTATGCACTTAAAGATATCACTAAAATTCCTCGTTTCAGAAATATTAAAACCGGAGACATGGGCTGTAATTTCTGGTGGTTCGAGTTTGGCGGACGAGGAGATACCATTCACGACACGGAAGAAATTAAATGGGAACTTTGGAGCGTGATCTATGGAGTTTGGAATTACATTAAAAACTCAGGTAGATTTCCTGAATCAGAAAATTTGTCACTCGAATGGGTGGGTACAATCCCAGGTAAACGCGAAAGCCGCCGATTCGAAGGTCCGTACATGCTGAAACAGCAGGACCTTGTGGAGCAAAAACATTTCTACGATGCTGTTTCTTTTGGTGGCTGGGCCATCGACCTTCATCCGGCCGACGGTGTATTTTCTGAACTTCCGGGCTGTAATCAGTATCATTCAAAAGGAGTTTACGAAATTCCATACCGCTGTTTTATCAGCAAAGACATTAAAAACCTTTTTATTGCCGGACGTCTGATCAGCGCTTCGCATGTAGCTTTTGGCTCAACCAGGGTAATGGCTACATCTGGTCATGGCGGTCAGGCTGTTGGTATGGCTGCTGCGATGTGCCGGAAGCTGGGCCTCAATCCTTCTGATTTTGTTGAGCCTTCAAAAATCAAAATCCTTCAGGATAAATTAAATATAAATGGACAGAGTATCCCGGGCCTACCGATTGATCAAAGTAAAAATATTGCGGCTACCGCAACAATTGAAACTTCAAGTGAATTGACTCTAAGTACACTTCCATTTGATGGAGAATGGTTTGAATTGAAAACTGCTGCTGGCCAACTCTTGCCACTAAAAATGGATGTTCAATATAGTTTTGAAGTATCGGTTGATGCACAAATTGCTACCAAGCTTGATGTTGAATTGCAAATCAGTTCTAAAGGTTTCAATTATACCCCTGATGTGTTACTTGAAAAGAAAATTGTTGAAATTAAAAAGGGAATACAGAATGTTGCGATTTTGTTTACCAATACGCTAAAAGAAAATCAGTATGCATTTTTGATTTTCCGCAGTAATCCGGATGTGAAAATTCGCTGCAGTGAAAAGCGCATGAGCGGAATTGTCTCAGTTTTCAATAAAACAAACCCTGCGGTAAATAATTACGGAAAACAAACTCCTCCCGAAAACAGCGGTTTCGATTCGTTCGAGTTCTGGTGCCCAGACCGTCGTCCCAAAGGACAGAACCTGGCCATGAAGATTTCGCCAGCATTAAATTGCTATTCCATTCAAAACGTAGTTAATGGATTTACACGTCCTTATATTCAAACCAATTCATGGGCTGCTGATTGGAACGATATAACGCCTGGCCTCACCTTAAAATGGGATGAAACAAAACAGATTAATTCGGTAACACTCTTTTTAGACACTGATTTTGATCACCCAATGGAATCATCTCAAATGGGACATCCTGAAGATGTAATCCCATTTTGTATTCAGAATTATAGGATTCGGGACGAAAACGGGAAACTCTTATTCGAAAAAACTGACAACCACCAAACGATCAATCGTTGGATTCCTGAAAATGGCCTTTCAACAAAACTCTTAAAATTCGAATTTGAACACCCGAATTCGAACGTTCCTGCATCAATCTTTGAAATATATATTGATTAATCGTCCTAAATTTAATTTAATTTACAAACTATGAAAAAAGTCTTTTCGCTACTAATCTTATTACTCTCTTTTTCAGTGCTTTTTGCACAGGAAAAGAGCGTAACCGGCAGTGTGACCGACGAAAATTCGGAATCGCTACCTGGTGTGAATGTGATTGTAAAAGGTACCACTTTAGGTACAATTACAGATGCTGACGGGAACTTCAAAATTAACGTTCCAAGCGGCAAATCGATTATCCAGTTTTCTTTTATCGGCTTCGAAAATAAAGAAGTTGATGTTAGCAACACGAACACGGTAACTATTCAGCTTAAATCATCGACCATTGGTTTGGACGAGGTTGTTGCTGTTGGTTATGGTACCCAAAAGAAAGTAAACCTTACCGGTTCCATTGAATCAGTAAAGGGTGAGACTTTGGCTAAAAGAAGTACAATCCAGACTTCGCAGGCTTTGCAAGGTATTGCTGCCGGTGTTACTGTTTCATCAAATAACGGTAAGCCAGGTAAGGAAGGAACGTCAATTCGTATCCGTGGTATCGGAACAATTAATGATAATAACCCGCTGGTTTTGGTTGATGGTGTATCTTCTTCGCTTGATGCCGTTGATCCAAATGATATTGAAAGCATGTCGATTCTCAAAGATGCTGCTTCTGCTTCCATTTATGGTTCGCGCGCTGCCAATGGTGTAATTTTGATCACCACCAAGCGCGGGAAAACAGATCATGTAAGTGTAACTTATAAGGCTTCCATAGGTTTTACTACGCCTCTGGCAATTCCTAAAAATGCCAATGCATGGGATTATATGACTTTGTATGATGAAGCCAATGCAAACGATTTGCGCAACGACCTTGGTGTTCCCGGAGGTTTTATCTATGGAACTGACAAAATTAATACCTGGAAGAATTCAACAGATCGTGATGCTTATCCAAACTCTGATATGATGAGAGAAGCCTGGAAAAAAAGAGCATATCAAACACAACATTACCTTGGGTTTTCAGTGGGTAATGAAAAGTTTAGGTCAAACACATCAATTAACTATTCCTGGCAGGATGCCCATATTCCAAATTCTGATTATACCCGCTATGGCGTTCGTTCCAACAACAGTTACACCATGAACAAATTTGTTGAAGTTGGATTCGATTTATCTATTCGGAACACCATGATTAAAGATGCTGCTCCAGGTCAGGAAATTGAAGGCATGATGAGACAGCCAGCTATTTATCAGACACGTTATTCGAACGGGATCTGGGGCACAAATTATGCAGGATCACCTCATACTATGCAAATTATATACGATGGATTGGCCATGAGATACGAAGATTATCAGGAAAACCTGGCCAAGATTTATGCTAAAATCACGCCTTTTAAAGGCATGCAGCTCGACTTTTCGTATACACCAAAGCTGTCAATTGCCAGTTATAAAAATGTCAATAAAACAGCTGATGTTTACGATTACAAGACAGGCCTGATCAGTTTAAAATCCACTGCTTTAGGAAATATAAACGAGCAAAGAGATAAAACAAAAGAGGACGACATTAACATCCTGGCTACTTACAATAAATCGTTAGGAAAACATGATATCGGGGTTTTAGGTGGTTTCCAATATTTAACCAACGTTTACAATACCTTGAATGCATACCGGCAAGGGAACAATTTCCAGCAATTTGAAGAGATTAATGCCTATGACCCGACAGGAATGACCAACAGCGGTTATTCGAGCGAATGGGCTTTGATGTCGTACTTTGGACGTTTGAACTATTCGTACGCCGGTAAATACCTGTTGGAAGGCAATGTGCGTTACGACGGTTCTTCACGCTTTGCCAACGATTACAAATGGGGTGTTTTCCCGTCTTTCTCAGGTGCATGGCGTTTCTCTTCTGAAAATTTCATGCAACAGTTTAACTGGTTAAGCAATGGTAAATTGCGTGCATCATGGGGTGAATTAGGAAACCAGGCCGGTTTGGGTTCCAATTATCCTTTTGCTTTGACTGTAGCAACCAACCAGTATGCTGTTTTTGGTGGCACACTGAACCCCGGTTATGCTCCTGTAAACTATGCTTTGACTGACATTACCTGGGAATCGACCCGTATGATTGATTTTGGTGTTGACCTTTCTTTCTTTAAGGGAAAACTCGATGCCACATTCGACTGGTACAAGAAAGACACTCGTGACATTTTGTTGAATATCGCCATTCCCGGTGTGATGGGTTATGCCAACTCACCCAAACAAAATGCAGGCTCGGTAGAAAATAAAGGTTGGGATTTATCCATCTCGCACAACAATACCATCGGAAAGTTCTATTACAAATTAACCGCCATTTTATCGGATGTACAAAACAAGATTACGGATATGGGTGGTTTAGCGCCTCAGGTAAATGGTGTACACGTCAGGCAGGTAGGTTCCCCGATTGATGCTATTTACGGATTGCAGGCTGATGGTCTTTTCAGTTCGTTCGCCGAAGCAAGGGCTTATCCGATTGCCCAATATGGAAAATTACAGGGAGGTGACATTCGCTATATTGACCAATTAACTGTTGACACGAATGGTGATGGCATTATGGATGCAGGTGATAATAAATTAACTGGCAGCGACCGTGTTGTGCTTGGTAACCCAATTCCACGCTATTGTTATTCGTTGGATGTTTATACTTCCTATAAAGGCTTTGACCTTGCCTTGTTTTTCCAGGGTGTTGGTAAACGCGATGGTTACATTTCCGGTTGGCTGTCATATCCATTTCAAAATGC
The DNA here is from genome assembly GCA_030684645.1 of Bacteroidota bacterium. GTDB lineage: Bacteria > Bacteroidota > Bacteroidia > Bacteroidales > Prolixibacteraceae > Aquipluma. The sequence continues at coordinate 8,725 of JAUXUF010000375.1, forward strand.
TTCAACTGCTTTGGTACAACATTTAGATCGCTGGAGCGAAGCAAATCCAAATCCAAATGCTGCATATCCGCGCTTGTCAATCAACCAGCAGTCGAATAACCTGCAACCATCTACGTTCTGGCAGATTAGTGCAGCCTATATGCGTTTGAAGAATGTTCAACTGGGATATACTTTACCAAGTCAACTGCTAAAAAATAAATCGATTTCAAATGTCCGATTCTTTGCCAGCGGAACTAACCTGTTTACAGTGAGTAAGATGCCTCTTGGTATGGATCCTGAATCACCTGAAACAGTTCAAAACAGTACGCCTTTGCTCTCAACATACACTTTTGGTGTGGAAGTAAAATTTTAATAAGTTTTATTCAAGGAAATAAATTGAAAAAGAAATGAAGAAAAATAGATTATATATAGGCTTGATGGTGTTGTTGCTGGTTACTGGTTGTGACTCTGCGATTGAACGCTATCCGTTGGATGTCCCTTCAGCAGAGACATTCTACACCAATGAAACTGAAGTTCAGGGTGGGGTGAATGCATGTTACTCTTTCGTAGTAGCGGGTAATAATGGTTATTTGGTTCCTGATTTTAGCTGGGATGCAATGGCTGATGTCGTCTTTATCCGTGGTGGGGGTTTTGCCCAGAATTACCTGATGTCCACTTTGGATTATAAAGATGGATATTTTAGAACCATTTGGCTCAATATGTATCAGGGTATTGGCCGTTGCAACCTGATGTTGGAAAAGATTGAAGCCAATAAGGATAAAATAGCTGCTGATAAAGTCAGCCAATTTCAGGGCGAAGTTTACTTCCTGCGAGCATACTATTATTTGCGTCTGACGAATCAGTTCGGAGATGTTGTTTATCTGGATAAACCGGTTACGTCGGTGCCCGATGGAAAGGCAGTTACCCGAACTGCAAAAGCGGAAGTGTTGAAAAAAATCTACGCTGATTTTGATAAATCGGCTGAGCTATTAGCTAGCTCAACCGTAAAGACATTGGGACGCGTAACCTGGGGTGCAGCCAAGTCATATAAAGCTCGTACAGCCCTGCAAAACAACGATTGGGCAACTGCAGCAGAAGCAGCAAAAACAGTTATCGATTCGAAGAAATACAGTCTGATGCCTAGCTATGCAGCCTTATTTACTGAAGCCGTTCTCAACAATACTTCCAATACAGAGCAAATATTCACACAGGGTCACTTAGTCACTGCGAATAACGCCACAAGCTTTCCGCAATTTACAAGCGGCCGTTCTGTATCTGGAGGCTTCTCTACCATTGTTCCTACGCAAAACATGTTGGACTCTTACCTTTGTACTGATGGTTTGGACATCAGCAAGTCACCTTTGTACGACAAAACTAAGCCGTATGATAAACGTGATCCACGTCTGCGCTATTCATTTGTACTTCCTGGCGATATGTGGAATGGATTTATTTTCGATACACGAAAAGACAAACCGACCACATTGAATGCAGCCGGTGCAACGGTAAAGAATCTGGATAGTTACAACTCAACCGAGTTTACCACTTTTACAGGTTACCTGGTGCGTAAATATTACGATTTCAAATATACCAGTAAGCTTACGCAATGCGAGACTCCGTTTATGTTGTGTCGTTATGCCGAAGTATTGCTTACTTATGCTGAAGCGAAGATTGAGTTGAATCAAATAGATGCCGATTGTATAAGTGCAATCAATCTAGTTCGCGGTCGCGCTGATGTGAATATGCCTGCAGTTACTGCTTCAAGTCAGGCAGAAATGCGGCGGATTGTTCGCACAGAACGCAAAGTAGAACTTTGGAACGAAAATCTTCGTTATCAGGACCTTCTTCGTTGGAAACGTGCCGAGGTTGTATTGGCAAGACCAATCCTGGGAAGACCTGTACTGGGCGAATATGACAAATATCCATCGGTTACGTTTGACGAGTATGGAGATCCAATATATAATGTAGCTACCTATGTAGCACACCCTTCATCTGATTACCGTGTATTGATATTAACGAACTTTAATAAGAATCGTGATTATTTATGGCCGATTTCTGAAACAGAATTAAGTTTGAATCCAGGCTTGGGACAAAACCCGGGTTGGTAGATCGTATGGAGATGATATAATGTTGTATTTTGATTTGTTTACTTAACTTGACTCACCCCTTCGCATCTGCGATGCTTTGCCCCTCTCTACGAGTAGAGAGGGGGGACGTCCGCCTGCGGACGTGGGGTGAGTAGTTTAAAATACCGCAATAAATTGTTCCATTTACTTAAAAGAGGGATTGTCAAATGTTTACAAGTAGGCACCGACGATCCCTCTTTTTGCACAAGTCTTACATAATTGAATCTGACCTAAACTGACATGATTAATAAATTATTTGGCTATAAATCAATCAGTTATAAATAAAACTATGAGACCTTCAAGCTTTATATTTTTTTTGTTACTGATCTTTGTTCAAATAAGAGCCGAAGGACAGGAAGATTTTGCACAGGCAAAATGGATTTGGACTGATTACAATGCAGAACCTAATTCTTGGGCAGTTTTTGAAAAACAATTTACAGCCTCAACACAACAAAAGCTAATTATTAATATTGCGGTTGACTCGAAATACTGGTTATGGTTGAACGACACTTTGATTGTTCGGGAAGGTGGATTAAAAAGAGGTCCAACACCTTACGACACCTATTTTGACCAAGTTTTGATTGATAATCGGTTGGTGTCTTCCTCAAATAAAATTAAAATTCTTGTTTGGTATTGGGGCGTAAGTGGTTCTTCCCATAAATCAAGCGGGAAGCCTGGGCTATTATTTGAAATGAAAAATGAAGAAGGCGCAATTGTATTAAAATCTGATGATACCTGGCTGGCTGGTAAGGAAAGATCATATTGCCCTACTATTCTCCCTAAATTCAATGATCAGTATATTTTATCGGAATGGCCGGTTAAATATGATGCATCGCTTAAAAACAAGACCATTTTGACGCAAGCCGTTATTGCAGGTGATATCAATTGTTCACCTTGGAACCGGCTATATAAGCGTCCAATTCCATTCTGGAAGGATACTGATTTAAAATCATATTCTGATCAGCCCGGATTTCCAATAAACGTTAAAACCGATACCCTTATTCGTTGCCAGCTTCCATATAATATGCAGGTTTATCCTTTCATCAGGTTAAATGCCAAAGCGGGAAAGGAGATCGTAATCAAAGCGGAACGTGACTGGAAGAGCAATTCTTATGTCACTGATGAAGGGGTCCAAAGTTTTGAGGTTCCTGCCTGGGGTAATGGTCATTTTGTTGAATATTTAATTCCAGCCGATGTTGAAGTACTGGATCTTAAATACAGAGAAACCTCTTACGATTCAGATATTACAGGATTCTTTGAGTGTTCTGATAATGATTTAAATCGACTCTGGTTAAAATCAGCAAGATCGACTATTCTAAATATGAGGGACAATTATATGGATTGCCCTGACAGGGAAAGATCACAGTGGATGGATTGTGCTCTTATTTCAGAGTTTTCTTACTACTCACTGGATAGAAAATCGGATTTGCTCACTCAAAAAATGATACATGAGTTTATCGACTGGAGAACGCCTGAAGGAATATTGTGGTCAGCTATACCTACTGGCCGTTTTCCGGGAAAGTACAGGGAATTTCCTTATCAATCATTGCTTGGTATTGGAGAGGGTATTTATGAGTATTATATGCAGTCGGGCGACAGCGTTATTATAAAACAAATATATGAGCCAGTCCGGAAGTATTTGCTTGAAGTTTGGGAACTGGAAAGTACTGGGTTAGTAAAGCACCGTGGTCCGTGGAAAACAGAATGGGGAGCTGGTACCCAGAACTATTACGATTGGGGTTCAGCAGATCAGGATTGGTATTTAAGTGAAAACTGCTGGTATTATTTATGCCTGAAAAGAGCCAGCATATTTGCAGCAATTGCCGGAAAAACGGATGATATTCCCTTGTATGCCAAAAGAATGCAATCAATTGAAACAGCATTCGATCCTTATTTTTGGCATGATAAAGAATTTAGATCCCCCAACTATACTGGTAAAACTGACGAACGGGGAAATGCCATGAGTATTTATTCAGGTTTGGCAACCAGAGATAAATGGGATGATATCGCATTATTGATTTCAAAAAATAGTATGGCAGGTATCGGTTTTGAAAAATTTATGCTTGAAGCTTTGTACATAGCAGGAAGGGACGACCTTGCCTATACAAGGTTAAAAAACAGGTACCAGTTTGAGATTGAATCGTCGTATACCACCATGCCTGAACATTTTGGTGAAGACTCCAACCACGGATGGGGAGGAGCCCCGCTGTTAATCGCAGGTAAATATATTGCAGGCATTTTCCCGTCAAAACCGGGTTATAAGCAATTTATTGTGAAACCGGAGATGGGTAAGTTGCGCTATCTCAAAACATCTGTTCCTACTGTAAAAGGCAATATTCACCTTGAAATTGAAAGAGAAAAAGGGCGAAGCATTTTAAAGATCAATGTTCCTGACCAAACTTCTGCGAAATTGGAAATCCCCAAAGATTTTAATATGGATTTCGCTTTTTCCACAATTTTAATCAATGGCAAGAAAGTAGGTTCAAAGGTGAAATCAGATGAAAAATGTTCGATTGATTTGCAACCCGGCGAATGGTTAATTGAAGTTAAATGAGATGAGTGATTTGAATAACTAAAAATAAGATAAGATGAAAAAGTTTTTTCCTCCTTTGATCGGTTTTATTACTCTTTTGTGCGGTATTCAGGTTTTCGCGCAGGGCCAGGTTAGTAACTTGTCCATTCAAGTTCCTGACGGGTATAATCTTTTATTTGAAGATAACTTTAATCAACCAGGAAAACCATCAACAAATGATTGGCTGTTTCGCAACAATAAAAAAGCAGGAGGTTTAAGCTTACCTGCTAATGCGATAATTAATAACGGGTGTTTGCAGATAAAATATACGCATAATGCTTCAAGTAAACCCGGCGAGCAGTTTCGGGGCGGGGGCGTTGTGTCTACCCATAATTTCGGATACGGATATTACGAAAGCCGGATCAAATTTTACGGTGGATCTCCGGATCAGTCTGGTTTTCACCAGTCCTTCTGGTCTATGGGGCTAACCGGAACCAACGAAGCCGAAGGCGCCGGCGTAAGGGATAGTCTGGTTAATATCGATGCTATTCCTCAGGAAAACAGGGTTTTGGAAATTGATGCGATTGAGTTGGAATCAAAGCACAATAGCCTTGACCAGAATTATCACGTCTATTCTCCGGTACATAAAATGGAATATCCGGAAAATGGCAAAATAACAAAAGATCTCTCTAAATGGGTTGTAATGGGGTATGAGTGGTTACCCGACAGGGTAAATTTTTACTGTGACGGGAAATACTTTGCAACCAAAAAGCTGGAAGGAATCTGGAAATTATTTGTTCCGCAGAATGTATGGTTTACCGCCTTGCCTGTTGAATGGGCTGGCGGGATGAGCATTCCCAAAGAAGGAGCTATGATGCAGGTCGATTATTTCAGGTTTTATGCCAAAAAATTGCCAGGCGCCAATCGTATCGGAAATGAAGGGTTCG
>JAUXUF010000378.1 GCA_030684645.1 Bacteroidota bacterium
TTGCAGGCGGGACCGGGATTACTCCATGTGTTGCCTTGCTGCGCCAATTGAATGTCGAAAACCGAATATCAGACAGCAAATTGCTTTTTGCCAATAAAACTGAAAAGGATATTTTTCTTCATGAAGAACTCAGCCTGATGCTTGGGAAAAATTTCATCAACATTTTATCGCGCGAGAAAAAGAATAACTTTTTATATGGACACATTAATCCCGAGATCCTGAAAGATCAGATTTCGAGGCCCAATCAACCATTTTACATCTGTGGCCCAGGTAATTTTGCTGAACAGATCCGTGATCAATTACTGGAACTGGGCATCGATAAAGACATGATAAATATAAGTTATTAGCTGGAGCAGAAATTCGTCACCAATTTTGATCTGAGATAACAAAATAGATAATAAAAAAATATGAAAACAGATTTTAGTCCTGTATATCCTGTTTATTATGAGGTGTTTTCCGAAGAACAGGAAAAGGAATTTAGCAAAGTCTTTTATTTCGGATATGGAACCGATGTGGAAGAAGCAAAAGGTAAAATCAATGGTTTGATTAAGAAAGGGAGTATTGAGGAATATTTGGTTTTCGATTCGGGAGAAGAAGTCCGCATCGATCGTATTATCTCAATAAATGGGAAACCCGGACCGGCCTATGATGAATATGACGCGTTCGCTCTTGCCTGTCTCAATTGTAATGTGGGTGCGGATTAAAAACGAATTGAATATTTAGATTATTCAACATTGAGTACGATCACGAATATAAAGTGAAAAAGGAAAACAGTTATGGAAAATGATGAAATACTGATAAAGAAGATTGGGAAGCTACGGAAAGAGAAAAACGCAGTTATCCTGGCACATTATTACCAGATTCCTGAAATACAGGAGATTGCTGATTTTGTTGGAGATAGCCTTGATCTGTCAAGAAAATCGGCTGAAACAAAGGCTGATATTATCGTATTTGCAGGGGTTAACTTTATGGCCGAAACTGCCAAAATATTATCGCCCGAAAAGAGGGTGTTCATTCCGGATGTGAATGCCGGATGTTCGCTGGCGGAATCATGCCCTGCGGACAAATTTAAGGAATTCAGGGAAAGATACCCCGATCATATCGTTGTTTCTTATGTGAATACGACGGCAGAAATTAAGGCAATGACCGACATTACCTGCACCTCCACGAATGCGGTTCGGATAATCGAAAGTATTCCAAAAGATCAAAAAATAATTTTCGCGCCCGATCGGAATCTAGGGAATTATCTGAACAGTATTACAGGGAGAGAAATGGTTCTCTGGAACGGAGCCTGCCATACAACCGAAGTTACTTCATATTGAATAATAAAAATCAATACGAAACATTCTAAAACTCAATGTAAAATGATTAAAATCAAGAGAGTATATAAAGAGCCGGAAGATGAAGATGGCATACGAATCCTTGTAGATCGACTTTGGCCACGTGGATTGACAAAAGAAAAAGCGAGCATCGATTTATGGTTGAAGGATATTGCTCCAAGTACAGAACTTCGAAAATGGTTTAATCATGACCCTGAGAAATGGAATGAATTCAAAAAACGCTATCTGGCTGAACTCAACGAAAACAAAAAGTCAGTTGCAATGCTGAAAGAACAGCTAACAAAAGGAGATGTGACCTTGATTTTTGGTGCAAAAGATGAAGAGCACAATGATGCGCTTGTTCTCAAAGAACTATTTAGCCGCTAACCTTCCCATTATCAGGTGCGGCAATTATTTCTTAAAAAAGTATCTGATGACAGTTTTCTTCCTGGCGATGAAAAAAAAAGAAAAATAAATGAAACAATTTAAAATTAGCATCATGAAAAGGATAACATTTATCGCAATTAGTTTGGTTTTAATAATGGGCGTGTCTTGCAGCTCACCAAACAAAGAAAAAAATGCAGCTACAAAAACAGTAGAAAAAGGTATTGAGCCCGCAGTGGCAGAAGCAAGTCCCGGACAGAAACTGTATGCTGACAAGGGTTGTGTAGCTTGCCACCTATTGAACTCGAAATTGGTTGGCCCATCTATAAAAGATATTGCGGCGGCTTATGCTGAAAATAAATCGGGTTTAATCGCTTTTTTGAAAGGAGAAGGCAAACCTATCGTCGATTCAGATCCAGTCCAGGCAGCAGTAATGCATCCTCAAATAGCGATTACCAAAGCATTGCCTGCTAATGAACTGGATGCAATGGTTAACTATATTCTTTCAGCCAAGTAATCGTGAAAAATATTCTGAATATTTTGGTAGTTACCCTGTTCCTTGTTAGCTGTTCAAGTACAGGTAAGAAACTGCCAATCTTTGGCCATCCAACAGTAACAGGCAACGATACGGTTTATTCAACGATCAAACCATTCGCATTTTTAAGTCAGGATAGCGCTATCATTACTGAAAAAACCTTTGACAATAAAATATACATTGCCGACTTCATATTTCTATCCTGCCCTTCTATTTGTCCGATAATGACAACTGAGATGAAAAAAGTGTATGATGTTTATCGGGCGAACCCTAATATCATTTTCCTTTCCCACACCATTGATCCCGAAAACGATACCATACCGAGGCTAAAAGCGTACGCTGAAAACCTGGGGGTGGACGGCAATAAGTGGTTTTTTGTGACCGGAACCAAAGACAGCATCTATTCCATAGCAGAAAAAAGCTATTTTGCCACAGCTTATGCTGACGAAACTGCCCCAGGAGGTTATGTTCATAATGGCGGTCTCTTACTTGTTGACAAGAATAAGCACATACGCGGTATTTATGATGGAACAAACCCGATGGAAACAGAACGTTTAATTACGGATATGAAAATTCTTTTAAAGGAGCAATTCCCGGAATAACATTGCAAACAAAATGAAGTAGTTATTACCCTGTTTTGGACAAAGACAATTAAAACTATAATACTATGCAAAATTCTATCCTAATGTTATTTTTGGTTCTGGCCGCTTTAAGTGCTTTGGTATTTACTTTCGTGTTTATTTCTTCCAAAAAAGCGGGCATGTCAGTACAAGGGTTATCCAATCCCTTACGGAAGAGATTTTGGTTTTTACTTATTCTGTTCGTGGTCCTGGGCATTTTTGCCTCGGTTACAATTCCCAGGTCGCCCTATTTCCTTTTTGCAGATGAAAACCCTTCGCGGGTAGTTCACGTGGCAGCCATGCAATTTGCTTTTATTATGTCTGAAAAAGCCATCGACCCTAAAAGCCCTGTTGGAGAAGCTTCTATCGAATTGCCGGCAAACGAGCTGGTCGAATTCCGGGTGACCAGTCTGGATGTAAATCATGGATTTGCAATCTACGATCAATCGAACAGGTTGATTGCCCAGACACAGGCTATGCCCGGATATGTAAACCGCCTTCGCTGGAAATTTAAAGAGCCTGGAAAATATACTATCCTATGTCTTGAATTTTGTGGGATGGCGCACCAGGTAATGAGATCATCCTTTACTGTAAAATAGAAGAATCATGGAATCAATAAAACTTAGAAAAATCACATCACTCTGGATTCTAATAGTCCTTGTATTATTCATTGTTAACATTGTATTGGGCATACTCATGCGCCTAAACCAAGGCGAAATAATTCATCAGTCGCCCATAACTTTTTATGCAAACATGACCACCCACGGACTTACCCAGATTGGTATCTGGTTTGTCGCGGGGATGGCTGCCGTAAATTATTTGTTGCAACGCTATGTAAAGACCAGTTATTCTGCCAATGTTGTGGCCATGGTGCTTACAGTAATTGGCATTTTAATGCTTTGGGCTTCAACTTATATTGGGAAATTCCATGCGGGTTGGACCTTCCTCTATCCATTACCACTTAAAATTATGTGGGCCAAATGGGCTACTCCAATGTTTTTGGGCTCCATTTTAGTGATGGGCGTGGGATGGTTAACCTGGAGTGTGAGCATGATGACCCAATTGCTTAAAAAATACCCGCTTACCCGGGCTTTGGCCTGGCAGCATTTCAAGAAGAATCCTTCGACTCAAACACCGCCCTTTATTCTGATCTCGATGATTACGCTGATTGGAATTATAGCCTGCCTGCTCGGGGCGGTGCTGCTGCTTGCTATGTATTCTGCCGAATATTTTTCGAATGGTACTTTTGTTAATGACGCCTTACTGATGAAAAACCTTACATTCTTTTTTGGGCACACCATTGCCAATGAGATGCTCTATTTGGGTCTGGCGGTTATCTATGAGTTATTTCCGGAAGTTGGGGGCAGGCCAAAATGGAAAACCACATGGTACGTGGCCTTAGCCTGGAACTGTACCCTGGTATTTATACTTACCGCCTTTTTTCACCACTTATACATGGACTTTGTGCAGCCTGTTGGATTTCAAATTGTTGGGCAAATCGCCTCGTACATGGCCAGTTTGCCTGCAGCTAGTGTTACTATATTCAGCGTGTTGGTTGCCGTGTATCGAACACCCATAAAATGGTCGCTTACCAACCTCTTGTTTTTTATTGGTGTGGCCGGATGGGTTATTGGCGGATTAGGGGCTGTAATAGATGTAACTATCACTAATAATTTTGTTCTTCATAATACCCTTTGGGTTCCCGCGCATTTTCACACCTATAACGCATTGGGCAATGTTCTGTTCAGCCTGGCATTCTTCCATTGGTTTTTCAATCCAATTTACCAAGGGCATCCATAAAGAAAAATTTACAAAATTAATATTGACACTGCTTCTTATTGGTGGTATTGGCTTTCTTTTGGCTTTTTACATTGGTGGGGCAGAATCGATACCGCGCAGATATAGTAATTACCCGGCTGAATTTCCGATGGCAGCGCCATTAGCCGCTGGGGCAGCCCTTTCTGCTACTTATATATTTAATAGCTATCCTTATTTTTTTCTTTAACATTTCTAAAAGATGTTTAAACGTATTATTCTCTCCTTCATAGCGGGAAGTTTCTTTTATTGTACTGCTGCTTTTGGCCAGGTTAATCAGGCCAATTGGAAGGAAGATGCCAATATTTATGAAAAAGTATGTGACGCATCCATAACCATTAATAAAGGAGTTAACCTTACCCTTTCTCAGCTATATAATGAGAAACCAGTGCTTCTGGCCCTCATTTTTACAAGATGTTCAGGCATTTGCAACCCTTTTCTTTTGCAGTTAAAAGAAAATTTGCAATTTAAAATCAGTGCCGGAGAGTTCACCGTTTTAGTCCTTAGTTTCGACCCGAGGGACACGCGTGAAGATATGGAACTCCTTTCGGAAAGGTTAGGCCTTGAAAACAATGAACAATGGCTTTTTGCAACAACCGGTGACATTGAAAAACTGAACCAATCGGTTGGGTTCAATCCTGTTTGGGACAGTACACGGAGCCAGTACGACCATGATGCCCTGCTCGTGGGCATCAATAAAGATGGATATATCACGAAAAAATTAATTGGTCTGAGAAACAGACAAGATCTGGCGCAAATGATTAACAGTGTTAACAACATCTTTTCGCCCTCCTATCGGCTGCCCAACAAAAACCTGCTGTTTTCATGTTTCAATTACAATCCCGAAACGGGTAAAAACACGCCCGGGTTAGGATTGCTTTTCCTGGCCCTGCCAGCAATCGTCGCGTTATTATTGGTATTTGGCATTAGCTACAGCGTTCGGCAAAAGCAGATTTGATTGAAGAAATTTGACCTGTAATATTATCACTATAATCAGAGTACGCTACTAAGAAAACCGTAGTTGTGATCGACTCCAAAAAATAATTTAAATATTTCTTGGAGATGAATATTTTTTTGTGCTATCTTTGTGAGCGAATATTCACTTACTTATTTTTTAACATTTTAAAACTTCAAAAGATGAAAATTACAAAATATAGTGACCAGCAAGTAAAGGAAACCCCTCACAAGATTGATGTACGGGAAATGTATAACAAAGCAACGGCTCAGGCAATGCTTATTGCGTTAAAACCAGGCGAAAGCCTGAAACCGCATATAACTCCGGTCGATGTGTTTTTCTATATTGTTGAAGGCCGTCCAACAATCCATATCGGTGATGAAAGCGAAGTGTGCGAAGCAGATACACTTATTGAAAGTCCTGCCGGGATTGTGCATTTTATAAGTAACGATACGGAAAGTTTAGCCCGGATTCTTGTTGTAAAAGCGCCACGACCGATTAGTTTAACCAAAGTGCTTTAAATAAAACTTACTAAATACCATTATGGATATTACTCCCCGTCAGTTAGAGATTATTGAAGCAGCCGGTAAAATACTTACCTCATCAGGTGTAAGTGGGTTGACTATAAAAAATCTGGCGAAAGAAATGAAATTTTCCGAAAGTGCCATCTACCGTCACTTTACCAGCAAAGAGGAAATTATTGTAGCAATGCTGGATTATTTGGCAGAAACAATAGACGAACGTTTGCAGGATTCTATTCAAACTACTGATGGCCCTGAAGCAAAATTCACAGCAATTTTCCAAAGCCAATTTATTTTTTTTGAAAATCACCGACACTTTGTGGTGGCAGTTTTTTCTGATGGTTTATTGAAAGAAAGCCAAAGGATCAATGAAGCTATCCTCAAAGTTATAGGCGTGAAAATAAAGTATTTATTCCCAATATTGATGGAGGGCCAGCAGAAAGGTGTGTTTACAAATACCATTTCTACAGAAGACTTAATGTACATTTTAATGGGGACTTTCAGGTTACAAATGTTCAGATGGAGATTAGAGGATTTTCAGTTCGACATAAAAATAAGCGGAAATAAAATGATTCAATCTGTTCTTACATTAATTAAAAACAAGTAATTATGAAGAAGGTACTTTCATATTTGGCCGCAGCAATATTGGCAGCTTTTGGGTTTCTTACCCTATTCCTCAGTACCTCTGTGATACTTGATTTGTTTGGCGTCAGGGCTCAGGAAGGTAATTATGTCTTGTTTATTGTTTGGGCAAATTTCATCAGCAGTCTGCTCTATCTTTTTGCAGCGTATGGATTTATAAAAACTAAAAAGTGGACTGTACAACTTTTAGGTATTTCCGCCATAGTTCTCGTATCCGCATTTGTAGGTTTACTTTTCCACATCAACACAGGTGGTATTTACGAAACTAAAACTATTGGTGCGATGATTTTCAGAATAACTGTAACGCTTGTTTTTTTAGCACTTGCTTATTTCACGATAAACAAGAACAAAAAACCCTAAACAAAATTTTTTATCAACACAAGTTGGTGAATATTTACTAACACTCATAAAATATGGAATCGAGAAAAACAGAGATGGTTGAAGCTGTCGGAAGGATCATCCTCGAATCAGGCATAAATGCTTTGACAATTGAAAAATTAGCTTTTAGAATGGAGATACCACATTCTGAACTTTCGATATATTTCGAAAAGGATACTGATATTCTAAAGATGATGTTATTCAGTTTGGATAATGAGATACAACAATTGATTAATGCTGTTGTGGCCAGACTCCAATCGCCTGAAGAGGAACTCCAGAACCTCTTTAAGAATTTGTATGAATTATTCAATCGAAAGCCTTATTACTTATCCATTATATTTTCTGAGGAGTTGATGGAAAAGGATACTGGCATACATGACATTTTATCAAGAATAAAAACTGCTGCTGAAATTTATCTGTTCCAGGTTATTAATCAGGGAAAACAAAAAAAGACATTTAATACAGAAATAACAACCAGTTCTTTAGTCAATAAAATCTTAGTGAGTTTCCGTGTACTGATGAACGAGCAACGGTTAGGTATCGAGCTGGTCAGAGATTTACAAACACAAAGAAATATCAGAGAATAGAATATAAATAAGGAGTTGACAACTTAAAAACAATCTGCAAAATGTTAAAACGGAACAAGCGATCAAAAACAAGAAGATTAAAAGTAATTCTAATCGGAATTATTCTGATAACGAATGTTATAGCACAAGCTCAAACATTGTCACTGGAACAATGCATTGACACAGCTCTCATTTATAACCGGAATATTAAGTTATCGCAACAGGACGTAAATATTGCCAGTGAAAAGAACAAGGAGTTAAAAGGCAACCTGCTTCCAAAATTGAATGGGATGACAGACTATCGTTATTATACAGACTTGCCTTATCAGTTAATGCCGGCTGCGGCTTTTGGCGGCCCGGAAGGCACCTATAAGGAGGTTCAGTTTGGCGTGCCGCAAAGCCTGAATGCCAATCTGCAACTAACAGTTCCACTGTATAATCCAACAGCTTTAAGTGCGATTAAAACCACCAGGGTGGCCAATGAACTATCGGAAATTCAAAAGGTTAAAACCGACGAAGACGTGGTGCTGGAAGTTTCCAATGCATACTACAATGCACAAATTCTGCTGAATCAACTGGCTTTTTTGGATAGCAACATTATCAATACCAATAAGCTGCTACAAACCACCACTTTACTGCACCAACAGCAAATTGCCAAAGGAACAGATGTGGACAGGCTTAAATTACAACTTGATCAGGTAAGTAATCAAAGAAGTACCGTTTTTTCGCAGCAACAGCAAGTGCTAAATGCGCTTAAATTTCTGATGGGAAAACCAATTTCAGATCCCATCGAAGTTTTAATCAGCGAGAAATCAATCGTTGAAGCGAATTCTCAATCTCAGATTACTACTGACGTTCTGCTTATCAATAAGAAAATAGCGTTTAATTACTCCGAGTTAAGAGGCCTGAAAAATTCGAGATTGCCTTCACTGGGTGCGTATGGAGTCTATGGAACAACAGGTTTTGGAAATACCGGCAGCAATAGCTTTTTTAATTTCCATCCAATCGGATATGTTGGCGCCCAACTATCAATTCCTCTGTTTAGTGGCACAGTAACCCGGCATAAAATTTTACAGAAAAATATTGAAATTGAAAAAACAAACATCCAGAAAGAACTGGTTACCGAAAAATCAAAACTCGACCTGATTAATGCCGAAATGCAATACACACTTGCAAACCAGAATATTGCAACAGTGGACAATCAAATAAAACTGGCACAAAAGATTTATGATAATACAGTGCTGCAAAACCAGCAAGGCATGGCCAACATTACCGATTTGCTAATGGCCGACAATGCCCTGCGGGAAGCACAGCAAAACTACGTCGTTGCTTTGGTAAATCTTCGCAAAGCAGAATTGGAGTACAAACGCGTAACAGGAAACCTGATTTCAATTAAAAATTAAAAATTACGAATTAAAAATTAAGGAAATGAAGAAAACGATCATCTATATAGTTGTGGCATTGGCTTTAATAGCCATCGTGGTAATTCGCCTGAAAAGCAATAAAGAAACCACTGTAAACAGGGTTTATCAATACGATAAAGAACAGGCCATCAATGTGCAGGCCATCATCCTGATGCTTGAAAGTGTTAAAAACGATATTTCTTACACGGGAACTTTTGAACCCAATAAAGAAACAAAAGTCAGCGCGGATATACAGGGAAAGATAAACTCAGTTTTGGTGGATGTAGGAAGCCAGGTCAAAAAAGGTCAGGCACTGATTCAATTAGATAATTCTCTACTAAAACTTCAATTACAAACCGTCGAAATTCAAATTGAAGGATTGGAAGCGGATGTAAAACGATATACTGTTCTTGCCAATGCCGATGCTATCCAGGGTGTTCAGTTGGAAAAGACGATATTAGGCTTAAAATCTGCCAATGTGCAAAAAGCCACTCTACTTGAACAAATCAATAAAACGACTATCGTAGCTCCTTTCCATGGAATTGTTACCGCTAAACTGACCGAAGAAGGAGCTTTTGCTGCACCAGGCGTTCCATTGCTACAAATAACAGATATTTCGCTGCTGAGATTTACTGTAAATGTACCCGAGCAGGAGATAAGTCAGTTCGAAAGCAATCAAACCTATGCGATTACCGCCGATGTATATCCTGAAACTTTACTGACCGGAAAAGTTATCCTGACAGGCAGTAAAGCCAACTTGGGAAATAGTTTTCCTGTACAATTTTCAGTTAATAACACAACCGACTTAAAAATCAAATCGGGGATGTTTGGAAAGGTACAGTTGAAAAACGACAAGGAAGGAAAACATATCATTATCCCGGCTTCTTCCATTGTGGGAACAAACATTCAAACACAGGTTTATACGGTAAAAAATGGTAAAGCCATGCTTCAGAATATCACCATTTCAAACCGGTTTCAAAATAAGGTATTGGTATCAAGTGGTTTAACAGAAGGTGATGTAATTATAACCAACGGGTTTATTAACCTGTTTGATGGGGCAAATGTTTCAATTAGCAATTAAGAATCATGAACATTACAAAAATATCAATCAATCGCCCTTCGCTGATCATCGTTCTTTTCAGCGTATTCGCTTTGTTGGGGATCATAGGATTTACAAATCTGGGGTATGAACTTTTGCCTGACTTTAACCAGCCGGTAGTTGTAATAAAAACGATGTACCCGGGCGCCGAACCCAATGAAGTAGAAACTTCTGTTTCCAGAAAAATAGAGGATGCCTTATCGAACCTCGAAGGAGTAGATTATCTGGAGACAAAGTCAATGCCCAATGCTTCCGTTATTATTGCCAACCTGAAATACGGAACGGACTTGAGCATTGCCATGCAGGATGCCCAGCGCTATATCGACAATATCAAAAAAGATCTTCCGGCGGACATTTTGAGCCCTGTTATGAGTAAGGTTTCGCCAAATGATTTACCCATTATATCGATCAGCGCAACAAGTAGCTTGCCTGCAACGGAGTTTTATCAAAAGATGAAGGACGAGTATCTTCCGCAAATCCAACAATTAAAAGGAGTGGCAGAAATTACCCTGCTTGGCGGTGAAGAACGTGAAATTCAGGTGAAGGCCGATCAGGATAAACTGAAACTGTACAAAATATCACTTTATCAGGTTGTAGAGGCCATTAATCGATCTGGCATTGATTTGCCTGCCGGTAAAGCGCAAACCGATAAAGAAAGTAATTCAGTCCGTCTGACCGGAAAGTTTTCGACCGTAAATGACATCATGAATGTTCAGGTAGCTATGCCTGCACCGGGAATGCCGGTTTATGTAAAAGATGTAGCCACCGTTATCGACGGCGTGAAAGAAGTAAGTTCCGTAAGCCGCTACAACGGCGTAAACGGAATAGGCCTTTTGTTGAAAAAACAAGGTGATGCCAATGCTGTGGAAGTTTCAAAGTTAGTTCACACGAAACTCAAACAAATTGAAAGTGTAAACTCAAAATACGGGGTTAAATTTGATGTTGCCGATGATTCAACCGACATGACCATTGCGGCAGTAAATTCAGTGGTTGATGACCTGATTTTAGCGGTAATCCTGGTTTCACTGGTCATGTTCCTGTTTTTAAGAAGCTACCGGAACTCTTTGATTGTATTAATTGCAATTCCTACCTCATTAATTACCGCGTTTGCCGTGATGTGGCTGATGGGCTTCACTCTAAACCTGATGACCTTATTGGCCATGTCGTTAATTATCGGAATCCTGGTAGATGACGCCATCGTAATTCTGGAAAACATCCAGCGACACCTCGATATGGGCAAAGACAAGGAAACCGCGGCATTGGAAGGGCGTATGGAAATTGGTTTCTCTGCCATTTCAATTACCCTTGTTGACGTGGTGGTATTCTTACCGATTCT
>JAUXUF010000035.1 GCA_030684645.1 Bacteroidota bacterium
TTTTCATCGTTCTGAAAAGCAAGCTCCTTGTTGGCAATGCTTAACTCATCTGCCCGTTTTTCCTTTTCATCGTTCTGAAAAGCAAGTTCTTTATTGGCTATGATTAATTCTGCTGCCCGTTTTTCTTTTTCATCGTTCTGAAAAGCAAGCTCCTTGTTGGCAATGCTTAACTCATCTGCCCGTTTTTCCTTTTCATCATTTTGAAAAGCAAGTTCTTCGTTGGCAAGGATTAATTCTGCCGCCCGTTTTTCTTTTTCATCTTTCTGAAAAGCAAGCTCTTTGTTGGCAATGCTCAACTCGTCGGCCCGTTTTTCCTTTTCATCATTCTGAAAAGCAAGTTCTTTATTGGCAATTTGCAACTCTTTGGCCCATTTTTGTTCAGCAATATCACGGGCCACAACAACTGCACCCAGCACATTTCCCCGGTCATCTTTATAAACCGATCCATTAAATAATACATCGGTAAGCCTGCCATCCAGATGACAAAACGTAAGGGGAAAATTGATGACAGATCCTTTTGCGAATACTTCCTTGTAAACTTCACGTGCTTTTTGTGGTTCGGTGAAATAATCGAAGAAATTAGTGCCAATAAGTTTCTTTCGCTCTATACCGGTAATGTTCACCTTTGCCTGATTCATATCCGTAATCTTACCTTCGGCACTGATGGTAATCAGGGGATCCAGGCTGGCTTCAATCAAACTGCTGGCGTATTGAGATTCATGCGACTTTGTTCGTTCCATCTTATTTTTTTTTAAAACGCCTTTGATTTTATTAATTGATGTCATTTGAGTTTCCAACATCTTCAATCGGGCTTCGCCTTTTGTCTTTCAATTGTTTAAAATGAGAAGGAGAAAGTCCGGTAACTTTCTTAAATTGATTGGATAGATGAGCCACACTGCTGTAATTCATCTTCCAGGCTATTTCAGTAATATTTTGTTCCCCATAAATAATCAATTCTTTAATTCGCTCAATTTTATGAGAGATGACAAACTGTTCGATAGTTGTACCTTGTACTTCTGAAAATAAGTTGGCCAGATAAGTATAATCGTGGTTTAATTTTTCGCTTAAATAATTCGAAAAGTTCGTTTTGATTATTTCATCAGAATGATGAACCATTTCAATAATTACATTTTTTATCCGCTCGATCAAAATGGCCCGTTTATCATCCATCAATTCAAAGCCGCAGCTGAGTAATGCAGTTTTAACCTGTTCCCGCTGATCTGCTGTAAGATTCTCCATGATCTCAACTTCACCTAAATCAACCACAATAAAATGCAATCCAAGTTTTTTCAACTCTTCCTTTACCGTTAGTTTACAACGGTTGCTGACCATGTATTTGATGTAGAGTTTCAAATGATTGATTTTTTTAACGGATTCATACAAAGATGCACAACTTTAACCACTTAAATGTTACACAACTTTTTATTTAAGTTGCATAATTCACACATTTATAAGTCAATATTCAGTCCGCTTGAGGATTTAACAGGAGTGATGTCTAAAAAAGAAGAGGCTGTCCAAATATGGGCAACCTCTTCTCAATGATGGAATGTATGTCTTTTTACATCAGGAAACTAAGCAAGATACCTGCAGCTACGGCAGAGCCAATAACTCCGGCAACATTTGGACCCATCGCATGCATCAGTAAATGGTTTGTTTTATCGTATTCCAAGCCAACTACCTGCGAAACACGAGCGCTGTCAGGTACAGCCGAAACTCCGGCATTCCCTATTAATGGATTCATTTTGTTCCCTTCTTTCAGGAACAGGTTGATGATTTTAACAAACATCACTCCACCAAAAGTAGCAACTACGAATGATGCTGCACCCAAAGCAAAAATACCTACTGATTTCAGTGTCAGGAAAGTAGTTGCCTGGGTAGAAGCACCTACGGTCAATCCAATCAGGATAGTTACGATGTCGATCATCGGGCCTTTGGCCGTATCAGCCAATCGTTTGGTAACCCCACTTTCTTTCAATAAATTTCCGAAGAAAAGCATACCTAAAAGTGGAAGACCGCTGGGAACGATAAATGTAGTGAGCAACATACCTGCAATGGCAAAGACTACTTTTTCCACTTTCGAAACGGCACGTGGCGGTTTCATGCGGATTAAACGTTCTTTCTTTGTCGTCAGCAATCTCATCACCGGAGGTTGGATAACGGGTACAAGCGCCATGTATGAATATGCTGCAATGGCAATTGCACCCATCAGATCGGGAGCCAGTTTCGAAGAAAGGAAGATCGCAGTCGGGCCGTCGGCGCCACCAATGATACCAATTGCTCCTGCCTCTGTCGGGCTAAAGCCTAATGCCAATGCACTGCAATAGGCCCCGAAAATTCCTAATTGTGCCGCAGCTCCAATCAGGATGAGCTTTGGATTAGAGATCAAAGCCGAAAAATCGGTCATCGCACCGATTCCAAGGAAAATAAGCGGAGGATAGATGCCCTGGAGTACCCCAAAATAAAGGTAATTCATGACACTTCCGGTTTCGTACACCCCAATTTTGTATCCAGGTGCAAATGCAACATTTCCTATCAAAATACCGAAGCCAATAGGAATGAGCAGCATCGGTTCAAATTCTTTTGCGATAGCCAGATAAATAAAGATGAGGCCGATACATATCATAATGACGTGACCGACTGTCAGGTTGGCGAAAGCTGTAAACTGGAGAAATTGCATGAGATGCTCAGAAATAAATTCAAAAAATGTACCCATGTTTTATTCTCCTATTATTATTAATACATCTCCCTCCATTACACTGTCGCCTTTCTGTTTCAGGATCGACATTACTTTTCCTGCTTTGTCGGCTTCAATGTTGTTTTCCATTTTCATCGCTTCCAGCATCAGAAGTTTTTGTCCCATTTTGACGGTGTCACCTTCCCGTACATACATTTCGAGGATCACTCCAGGAAGCGGTGATTTAATGCTTCCTGCACCTTTGGGGCCTGATGGGCTGCTTGTTTTGGCAACCGAAGGATCGCTATCGGTTGATGGAACTGCAACCTGACGAATCAGTTTTGGCGTTTTTACAGCTTTCAACGATTTGTCGAGCTCAACTTTATAAAAAGTCCCGTTTACCTCTATTTCGGCAATGTTGTCTTCAATATTGAGAATTTCGGTTTCGTACTGATTGCCGTTTATACTAAATTTATATTTTTTCATGTCTTGCTTATTTTAACGTGATGTTTTCCTTAGTGTATAAATTTTCGAACTCCATGGCGAATAGTTTCTGGATACCTTTTGGATCGTTAAAACGGTATTCTCATAGTCATGCGTTTCGTTTTGATACAGGTAAAGAGCCATTGCTATAGCTGCATTTACTTCTCCTGACATCACTTCTTCAACAGGCCTTTTTGACTTTGTTGTAAAATCTTTCTTCACAGAACCAGACCTTCTGATAAAGAAACGCCCGATATTTTTATAAATGATGTAAAGAATAGCAAGGGCCGAAAATACAACGAACATGGCAATCATGGTCATACCCAGACCATAAGGATCCATTTGAACGAATTTTTCTCCTGCTGATTCTTTGCGGTTATGATCGTTATTGGCTCCCGGGGTTGAATGTTCCAGTTTTTTCCATTTCTGACTGTTATCGTTAATGCGGCCAAAAGAAACATCAGTAGTCTGATCACCGGGTATATCCAGTTTGTCAATCAGGGTCTTTCCGTTTGCATCGAAAAGGGCGATGGTTTTAGCGTTTTCCAGTTTGAAATTCAAATGAAAAATTCCACGGGTTGGTTGGTTATCGGCCCAGAAAACAATATAACCTCGCGGAGAAACTGAAGTTGCAGGATCACCGGTTGGAATCCAGTATTTAGTCGGATTACTGAGATCATCGGTCAGATAGCAACCACCAAGGTTAACCGAAGAGTAGGACGTGTTTAAGATTTCGATCCAGGAACTATGTTCTCCAAAATCATCTACATAGTTGGAATCGTTCAGTACCAGAATCTCATTAAACCTGAAGTCGGTGGCATTTTGGGCTAATGCCTTTGTGCTCCCTGAAATGACGGCAAGTAGTATGAGTATTCCGGATAAAAAATATTTAATCCTTATTTGCATGATCATCAGTTATAATGGAATGTTGGCGTGTTTCTTAGCTGGCATAACGTCTTTTTTGGTTGCCAGGGCCTGCAGCGCACGGATAATCCTGAAACGGGTGTTGCGCGGTTCAATGACATCATCAATGTAGCCATATCTTGCTGCGGCATATGGATTGGCGAATTTATCTTTGTAATCTTCCTCTGCTTTAACTACATAAGCAGTGCGTTCAGCTTCATCTTCTATGGCTGCAATTTTTTTGTGACGAAGAACTTCAATGGCGCCTTTGGGTCCCATTACTGCAATTTCTCCGGTTGGCCATGAATAATTAATATCGCCGCGCAAATGTTTCGAACTCATTACACAATAGGCGCCACCATAAGCTTTTCGAAGAATGACTGTCACTTTTGGAACAGTTGCCGATCCGTAGGCAAACAATAATTTTGCCCCATGGGTAATAATACCGCCATATTCCTGAGCAGTTCCCGGAAGGAAACCAGGTACATCAACTAAAGTAACGACTGGAATATTGAAAGCATCGCAGAAACGGACAAAACGGGCTGCTTTCCGTGAGGCCTTGATATCAAGTACTCCGGCCAGGTAATTGGGCTGGTTGGCCACGATACCTGTTGAAATACCATTGAAACGGGCAAATCCAACGACGATATTCTGCGCATAATTCCGGTGGACTTCTAAAAATTCATTGTAATCAACAATAGAATGAATGACGTCTTTAACATCATAAGGTTTATTCGGATTGTCCGGAATTACTTCGTTGAGGAAATCGTCGAGTCGATCAATCGGATCATCGCAGGCAGCCAGAGGAGCATCTTCAAGGTTATTTTGGGGCATATAGCTTAACATTTTGCGGATCAGAAGGATACCTTCGGTTTCATCTTCAGCGATGAAGTGTGAAACCCCCGATTTTGAACCGTGAACTGAAGCGCCTCCAAGTTGTTCGTCGGTGACATCCTCCCCAGTAACTGCTTTTACTACTTTGGGGCCGGTTACAAACATGTAACTGGTATTTTTACTCATGATGATGAAGTCAGTCAGGGCTGGTGAATAGACCGCGCCACCTGCACATGGCCCGAAAATAGCCGAGATCTGAGGAATTACTCCGGAAGCCATGATGTTCCGTTCGAAAATTTCAGCATAACCGGCCAAAGCGGTTACGCCTTCCTGGATACGGGCGCCACCCGAGTCATTAATTCCGATTACCGGAGCTCCGACTTTCATGGCCATATCCATCACTTTGCAGATTTTCAAGGCATAAGTTTCTGACAGTGAACCACCAAATACGGTGAAATCCTGGGCATAAACATATACGACACGCCCGTCAATGGTTCCCTGACCGGTGACTACACCATCGCCCAGAAATTTGGTTTTTTCGATCCCGAAGTTGTCGCACCGGTGGGTTACGAACATATCGTACTCTTCAAAACTTCCTTCGTCCAACAACAAGCTGATTCGTTCACGGGCTGTCATTTTACCCTTATCATGTTGTGCTTCAATTCTTTCAACTCCGCCTCCGAGTTTTGCTTCAACGCGCAGATCAATGAGTTTTTTTATTTTATCCTGATTGTTCATAGGTTATATTGATAGATGAGTTTGATTATTTTTCAGAACAAAGTTCGGTTAATACTCCCAGAGTTGATTTAGGATGAAGAAATCCAATATTTAATCCTTCAGCGCCTTTCCGGCTAGTTTTGTCAATCAGTTGAACACCTTTGGCTGCAACATCATTCAGAGCTTCATTTACATTATCAACGGCAAATGCCAGATGGTGTACGCCAGGTCCTTTTTTTTCCATGAACTTGCCAATTGGACCTTCAGGATCGGTTGACTCAAGAAGTTCAATTTTGGTTTGTCCAACCTGGAAGAAAGCTGTCTTTACTTTCTGGTCGGGAACTTCTTCAATGGCGTAGCATTTCAGGCCTAAAACATTTTCATAATATGGAATGGCTTCTTCCAGACTGGTTACAGCTATCCCAATGTGTTCAATATGTGATATTTTCATTTTGAATAAGTATTTAGAATGAAATAATTGTAAAGGGTGAAGGCAGATTTAAGCCTGACTTTTTTATTCCTGTTTTTTTTATAGTCTGCTGCTATCCTTTATGAAATGGAAATGAGATCCAAAGCGTTCAAAAGAGGATTTCGCCAATGCTTCCCGGTGTGCAGGATGGGCAATTGAAATTAGCAACCTGGCCCGTTCCTGTAGCGTTTTGCCATATAAATTGACAGCGCCGTATTCAGTAACTACCCAATGGATATTAGCGCGTGTACTCACCACACCCGATCCTTCGATCAGGGTTGGACAAATTTTAGAAACACCTTTTGCAGTTACTGATGGTAAAGCAATAATAGGTCTTCCTCCTTTGGAATGGCCTGCACCACGAATGAAGTCAATCTGGCCGCCAACTCCAGAGTAATGTTTGATCCCGATTGAATCGGCACAAACCTGTCCGGTAATATCGATTGCCAGTGCGGAGTTGATTGCTGTTACTTTATCCAGTTTCCGGATAACAGCCACATTGTTGGTGTGAACCACATCCATCATGGCTACCCGTGGATTGTCGTCAACAAAGTCGTAGAGTTCCTGGGTTCCCATCAGAAACGACGCAACCATTTTCCCTTTATCAATGTTTTTATATTTTCCGGTTATAATGCCTTTCTCAACCAAAGGAAGTATCCCGTCAGAAAACATTTCAGTATGGACCCCAAGGTCTTTGTGATTACCAAGTTGGGCAAGTACAGCATTTGGAATAGCACCGATGCCCATTTGCAAACAGGCGCCATCTTCGATCAAACCAGCAACATTTTTACCAAGCTGAATTTCTTCTTCAGTCAAAGGGGCAAAACTGTGGGTGTATAATTTAATATCGTCTTCCACAAAAATATCAATCTGGTCAACATGGATCATGGCATCGCCCCAGCATCTTGGCACATTGGGATTCACCGCAGCGATAACAACATCGGCACACTCAACGGCAGCCAAAGTGGCATCAACAGAGGTTCCCAGTGAAACAAATCCGTGTTTGTCAGGAGGTGAAACCATAATCATGGCAACATTTACATGAAGATAGCCATCGCGCATCAGTTTCTGAGTTTCACTTAAAAAAACCGGGATATAGTCGGCATAGCCAGCCTGGGTTTGTTTGCGCAGGTTTCCGCCCACGAAAAATTGTTCTACTTCGAAAATTCCTTCGAATTCCGGATTGGCATATTCGATCTGGCCTTCAACGTGGATGTGCTGGATGATAACACCATACAATTCGCCATTTCTGCCGCGTTCAACCATGGGATTGATCAGTGTGTGCGGAGTTACGGCAACCGAACTCAGATGGACACGGTCGCCTGATTTGATAACTTTTACTGCTTCTTGAGGAGATACGTATTTGATCGTTTTCATGAATAGTTTTTGAATGATTTACCATTAAGAGTAGGCAAAGATAAATATTAATTTTCCGGCGGGCCATGCTAAAAATCCTATTTGAAAGGTATCTAAGTAAATGAATAGGGTTTGTAAAGTTAGTGTTAAGAAATACCATATAATTGAAATACAGATAGATATATAGGAATGTACATGTGTGTGTTTGATGTGATTTTTGAATCCGAATCAATTGAAAAGGGTTGAATGAATTCAGATTTTCATAATTATAGGAGTTGAAGATACTAAGGTTTTGAAAAATTTTATCTGATCAGAAATTACTCAAAACTGTTTTATCCAATTGTTAACACTGTAGTGTTAGTTACTTTTATTACCGGTATGAGCCTGAAATATTTATCTTTGTCGCATTCATTTTTCCTGATGTTTTCATCAAAAATTTATACCAAAATACGCCAAAATGATATTATTCTTTCAGACTCCTCAAGAAACTTTCATTGCTTTAAATTCGGTACAAAGCCTTAATCAGGAAGACATTGCCAGGTTAAACTGGTTGTTTGGAGAGGCCAAAAAGCTCGATGACGAAGTTTTAGACGGGTGGTTTGTAGGTCCGCGCAAAGAGATGCTTACTCCATGGAGTACCAATGCGGTTGAGATTACCCAGAATATGGGTATTCAGGGAATTCAACGGATTGAAGAATATATTCAGGTTGCAGATCAGTCGGCTGGATACGATCCGATGCTGAAAGCGTTGTACAAAAACCTTGATCAGACCATTTTCACCATCAATAAACAGCCTGAACCAATCCTCGAAATTGCTGATATTTCTGCCTATAATCAGCAGGAAGGTTTGGCGCTAAGCGACGATGAAATAGAATACCTGGATTCAGTTTCTGTAAAATTAGGCCGTAAATTAACTGATGGTGAGGTTTTTGGCTTCTCACAGGTAAACTCAGAACATTGCCGGCACAAAATTTTCAACGGTACGTTTATCATCGATGGGGTAGAGCAGGAGATGTCACTGTTCCAGCTTATCAAAAAAACTTCGAAGCAAAATCCAAATAAAATTGTTTCGGCTTATGCCGATAATTGTTCGTTTGTTCAGGGACCGGTGGTAGAGCAGTTCGCTCCAAAGACTCAGGATAAACCTGACTTTTTTGAAGTGACCGACATTGAAACTGTTCTTTCGCTGAAAGCCGAAACCCATAATTTTCCAACCACCGTTGAACCTTTCAATGGCGCAGCAACCGGAACTGGTGGTGAAATACGTGACCGAATGGCTGGTGGAAAGGGAAGCTTACCGATTGCCGGAACAGCGGTTTACATGACTTCCTATCCGCGAACCGAAGATGCCCGCAGCTGGGAACAATGTACGGAAGCGCGCGACTGGTTGTATCAGACTCCGGAAGAAATTCTGATCAAGGCCTCAAACGGAGCCAGCGATTTCGGAAATAAATTCGGTCAGCCTATCATCACAGGTTCGGTATTAACCTTCGAACATTTTGAAAACAACCGGAAATTCGGTTTCGACAAAGTAATTATGCAGGCCGGTGGAATTGGATTTGCAGCTAAAAAAGACAGCTTAAAAGAGTTGCCGGTTAAAGGCGACAAAGTTGTGCTTTTAGGTGGCGACAATTACCGGATTGGAATGGGTGGGGGAGCAGTTTCTTCAGTCGCAACCGGCGAGTTTAAAAATCACATCGAGCTGAATGCTGTTCAACGTGCCAATCCTGAAATGCAGAAACGTGTTTACAATGCCATTCGTGCACTAAGCGAATCTGCTGAAAATCCGATTATTTCGATACACGATCACGGCGCAGGTGGTCACCTCAATTGCCTGTCGGAACTGGTTGAGGCTACCGGTGGGAAAATCGACACTTCGAAACTTCCGGTTGGTGATCCGACATTATCGCAGAAGGAAATTATTGGCAATGAATCGCAGGAACGGATGGGGCTGGTAATTCATGAAAAGGATGTGCCACTTCTAAGTCGAATTGCAGAACGCGAGCGTGCACCAATGTATGTGATTGGCGAAGCTACCGGAGACATGCAGTTTACCTTTGAAAATTCGAAAACTGGTGAAAAACCAATCGACTGGCAGCTTTCGTACATGTTTGGGAAACCTCCAAAAACGGTTTTGACCGATACCACCCGGAATGAAAAATTTGCTGATCTGGAATATGATCAGTCCAAAATAGAAGAGTACCTCGAAGATGTGTTGCAACTCGAAGCAGTGGCCTGTAAAGATTGGCTGACCAACAAGGTTGATCGCTCTGTAACCGGTCGTATTTCCAAGCAGCAGTGTGCCGGACAATTGCAGTTACCGCTGAATAACGTCGGAGTAATCACTCTTGATTACCAAGGTGAAAAAGGAATTGCCACTACAATTGGTCATGCTCCGGTTGCTGCTTTGGTTGATGCCGAAGCAGGATCCATTCTTTCAATTGCAGAATCACTGACCAATTTGGTTTGGGCGCCGCTTTCTGATCAGCTGAAAGGTGTTTCGCTAAGCGCCAACTGGATGTGGCCTGCCAAAAATGAAGGTGAAGATGCCCGCATTTACAAGGCTGTTAAGGCTGCCAGCGATTTTGCCTGCGAATTGGGAATCAATATTCCGACCGGAAAAGATTCCATGTCAATGACTCAGAAATACAAGGACGGTGTGGTTTATGCACCCGGAACGGTTATTATTTCAGCTTCCGGAGAAGTTTCGGACGTAAAAAAAGTGGTTGAACCGGTATTGATTAATAATCCGGAGACTTCGATCTACTTTATCGATTTTTCGAAGATGAACCGTTGTCTGGGCGGAAGCGCTTTTTCACAGGTCATCAATAAATTGGGCAACGAAGCTCCTTCGGTTGCCGATTCAAAATACTTTGCCACAGCATTTAATGCCATTCAAAATTCTATTGAAGACCGGAATGTTCTGGCCGGACACGATATTTCTTCAGGAGGATTAATTACGACTTTGCTCGAAATGTGTTTTGCCGATAACTATTCAGGAATGACGCTTGATTTGAGCGGTATTGGTGAGGCTGACAGCGTGAAATTACTGTTCAGTGAAAATCCCGGAGTAGTGGTTCAGGTTGCTGATGCTGCTGCTTTCGAAGCTAAACTGAATAAAGCCGGAGTTGGATTTGTGTTGATCGGGAAACCATCAGGAACACGTGAATTTACCGTAAAAAACAATGCTGAAAAATTTGATTTCGATCTGAATTCATTGCGTGAATTTTGGTTCAAATCATCGTATTTGCTCGACCGCAAACAATCCGGAGAAAAACTGGCGCTGGAACGCTATCAGAATTATAAGAAAAATGAACTGAAATACGATTTCAAAGGATTTACCGGCAAGGCTGCTGATTTGGGCATTGACTTTAAACGTCGCCAGTCAAGTGGAATAAAGGCCGCCATCATTCGCGAAAAGGGAGTGAATGGCGACCGCGAAATGGCGTACATGATGTACCTGGCCGGAATGGATGTGAAAGATGTGCACATGACCGACCTGATTGCCGGACGCGAAACGCTGGAAGATGTGAATATGATTGTTTTTGTTGGTGGATTCTCCAATTCGGATGTACTTGGATCGGCCAAAGGATGGGCCGGCGCTTTCAAATACAACGAAGCTGCGAAGTTGGCTCTCGATAATTTCTACAAGCGTGAAGATACACTGAGCCTGGGTGTTTGTAACGGCTGCCAGTTGATGGTTGAACTAGGTTTGGTTTATCCTGACCGGGTTGAGAAACCTAAAATGTTGCACAACGAATCTCATAAATTTGAATCCGGATTTGTGAATGTCGAAATTCTTCCGAATAAATCGGTGATGTTGGAAACTATGACCGGAATGAAACTCGGAGTTTGGGTTGCCCACGGCGAAGGTAAATTTAGTTTGCCACAGGAAGAATCGGCCTATCAGATTCCGATGAAATATTCCAATCCTGCCTATCCCGGAAACCCGAACGGGTCTGAATACAATACCGCTTCCTTGTGTTCGGAAGATGGCCGTCATTTGGTGATGATGCCTCATCTTGAGAGGGCTTTCAAACCTTGGCACTGGCCGTATTATCCTTCAGAAAGGAAATTTGATGAAGTTGCTCCCTGGATGGAAGCTTTTGTGAATGCACGAAAATGGATTGAGAAAAAAATATAAAATATGGACGGAAGAAAACGCTCAGATGTAAAACCCGGATTGTTGGTCAACATTGTTCAGAAACACCACCAACGAACCGGTGAACTGACTGAAGGAATTGTGAAAAACCTGCTGACCAATTCGCCCAATCATCCTCACGGAATAAAGGTCAGGCTCGAAACAGGTGAGGTTGGTCGCGTACAGGAAATTCTGGACGAAGAATAAACCATTACTCAGTATCAGTTAAATTTAGAGACTGTTTAAATTTTATTTTTTGGTTCCGTTAGGAACCGAAGGTCGGTAGAATGAATGAAAATAGGTATGTCTATTGTCCCGTACGGGACAATACTGAGATAGAGAATCGACATTTCTACCGACCGATTTTTCCCTACGGGAAATTTTCAAACAGTTTCTTGAAATTCTTAAATACTGGGATCTATGAAAATCATATCAGCCAATATTGCAGAGCCAACTATCATCTTATGGAATGGGCAACAAATACAAACTGGTATATATAAATACCCGGTAGGAACTGCTATTTGTCTGGGTATTGAAAATGTTGAAAAGGATCATGTTCTCGATCGCCGTTTTCACGGAGGGGCAGACAAAGCTTGCTATTTGTATTCGGCCGATCATTATTCATTTTGGAAAAATAAATATCCAAAACTGGATTGGAAGTGGGGGATGTTTGGCGAAAATCTGACAGTCGAAGGACTTGATGAATCAGAAATTCGTATTGGTGATCGTTACCAGATTGGTGATGCATTGGTACAGGTTTCACAGCCCCGCCAGCCTTGTTTTAAATTGGGTGTTCGTTTTGGCGATCAGGCTGTGGTTGATGATTTTTGGAATTCCCCGTTTCCTGGTATTTATGTCAGAGTTCTGCGGCCCGGAAAGGTCAGCAAAGGGGATGAGCCGATTCTGATTGACCGTAATTCTGAAAGTTTATCGGTAAGTCAGGTTTTTTCAATATTCAGAAGCAACCGGAATAATCCGGAATTCATACAAAAAGCTATTCAGGAGCCGTTTCTGGCTGAATCTTGCCGGAGAGATATTCAGAAGTTTTTGTAAAATAAAAAAAAGCCAGATAATTAAATCTGACTTTTTCAATTAGTCGGGGCGACAAGATTATATTTTTGATCCGCAAATATCATTGAATCAGTAGTTTATGCCTGATGGTTTTATCAAGGTCACCTAATGGTTCACAAATGGAAGAACGACGAGTTAACACTCACATATTGATGCAATTATAATCAAATTTTAGGATTTCAGGATCAAATTGAGAAAATATTTCGGGTTACAATCTTTTTTTTTGTAATCCTACAATTTCAATTCTTTTTTGAAAAATATTTCTGTATTTGCCTTTCATCTCGTTGGATAAAAAAACAACCAGAACGTAATTGCATTTTGGGATACATGGTAGGTCTTAAAGCCTTATCGTGAGATTTAGAAATTCACATTCTTTGGGCGTGTTCATTTGCTTGCGGAATTTTTCCGTATGGCTTGTGTTGTAAAAAATTTATGGTGCGCTGCAGAATACGGATTAAAGGAACATCCTCCGTTTGTGGATAGCCTGATTTTTACAATCTTTACTAAATCAACTAAGTCAGATACTTCACCATTCTTAACTCAAACATAATCCCTGGTGCCTGAACTATACATGTTGGAATTGAAAAACTATGAAATAACCAACATCTTACATCTGGAGATATTGGACATAGAAGTATCTCATATTAACTGAAAATGCTAAAGTCACTCAACCCCAAATAGTCGGGGAGGATGTGAGAACTAAACTCGATTAGATTTTGCCTTGAAAACCGATGAAAATGAACTAAGTTATTGTAACGAATTAAATTAGCCATTTTGTTTATGTTTCGGCTTGATTGTATAATTCCATTCTCCGTGAAAATCATTTCTTTCTAAATTGATCATTTTCATTTCTTCATCTGTAATTTTAATGCCTGTATCAT
>JAUXUF010000379.1 GCA_030684645.1 Bacteroidota bacterium
TAAACCACTTCCCGACGACAACAATCTGACTTTGATGAATGCCTATTTCTTTGTCAATCAAACGAAGAAGGATGAAGTAAAAACTCCGGAAAAACCGGATGCAGAGCCTGAGGAAAAAGAAGTGGCAATTATATAATAACCGAACGAATATGATGAACGGAATTAGTTTTAAAAACCCCGATTTTTTTTACCTGTTTTTGCTTTTCATTCCCATGATTATATGGTACCTCTGGAAGCATAAAAAAGCAGGGGCCAGCATACAATTTTCTTCGGATATGGGTCTTTCCCAGATACCGAAGAACTGGAAATATTACTTCAGGCACAGTGTTTTTGCCCTTCTGTTGTTTAGCCTTTCATTTCTGATAATGGCCCTGTCTCGTCCGCAGTCTTCGAACAGCTGGTCGAATATAACCACCGAAGGTATTGACATTGTTATCGCGCTCGATATTTCGAGTTCGATGCTGGCTATGGATTTTCAGCCCAACCGGCTCGAAGCGGCAAAAAATGTCGCGACACAGTTTATTTCGGGCCGTCCAAATGATAAAATTGGTCTGGTTGTTTTTTCCGGCGAAAGCTTTACCCAATGTCCGTTGACGACTGATCATGCCACTGTGATCAACCTTTTCAGGAACATTGAAAGCGGAATGATTGAGGACGGAACTGCCATCGGTAACGGACTGGCAACAGCCGTTTCGCGACTCAAAGAAAGCAATGCTATCAGCAGAGTGGTTATTTTACTTACCGACGGTGAAAATAACCGGGGTGAAATTGCTCCGGTAACTGCTGCCGAATTGGCAAAGACATTCGGAATTCGAGTTTATACGGTTGGAGTCGGAACCATTGGCACAGCGCCCTACCCGATGCAAACTCCGTTTGGCGTGCAGGTTCGCGATATGGAGGTAAAAATCGACGAGGCTACTTTGCAGAAAATAGCTTCAACAACTGATGGGAAATATTTCAGGGCCACAAACAACAACAAACTGGCCGAGATCTATAAGGAAATTGACAAACTCGAAAAATCAAAAATCGATGTCAGGGAATACAGCAAAAAAGAAGAAGAATACCTGAAATATGCACTGGCCGGCGCGTTGCTGTTGGTGCTGAGTTTATTTCTGAAAATAACAATTTTCAGAAATATTCCTTAGGAAGAAAACAGATTTTAGATTAACGATATTAGATATTAGACAAAAAACAAAGGTAAGACAATACATTCGTCGGTCAGCTGAGTTGGTTAATTCAAACCTCCATCAGAGCGCCGGTGGCTGAGCTTGTCGAAGCCGAAACTTTGAACTTTTACACATGTTTAGATTAGCAAATCCGGAATATTTATTCGCGCTGTTGGTGATACCGGCACTGATCGTCTTTTTCTGGTATTCCAGATTAAAACGAAGAAAAGCGCTGGCACTTTTTGGACAGAAGTATATTTTGTCTGTTTTGATGCCGAATGTGAGCACAAGCCGGCCGGTCTTTAAATTTATTGTCATCTTATTTGCACTGGCCAGCATCATTGTTGGCATTGCACGCCCGCAATTCGGATCGAAACTGAAAACCGAAAAACGCAAGGGAATAGAACTGATCATTGCACTCGATGTTTCAAACAGCATGATGGCCGAGGACATTCAGCCCAACCGGCTGGAGCGCTCCAAACGAGCTATTTCACAGCTGGTTGACAAACTGAGTAACGATAAAATCGGGCTGATTGTTTTTGCTGGCGATGCCTATACCCAACTACCCATAACGGCCGACTATGTTTCAGCCAAATTGTTTTTGAGTTCAATCAGTCCGCAAATGGTACCCACTCAGGGAACTGCCATTGGTGCAGCTATCGAACTGGGAATTAAATCATTTAATCCGCAGTTTACCGGAAGTAAAGCCATGATAATCATTACCGATGGTGAAAACCATGAGGATGATGCCATTGGGGCAGCTACCGAGGCAGCCAAACAGGGAATTGTAGTTTATACCTTAGGAATGGGATTACCTCAGGGTGGTCCGATTCCGGATTTTATTAACGGCCAGAAAACCTTTCGAAAAGACAAGGATGGGAACTTTATTGTAACCAAATTAGATGAAGCCATGCTGCAAAAAATAGCTGAAGCAGGAAAAGGAGCTTACATTCGGGCAAACAATGCACAAATCGGTTTAAACAACCTGTTAGGCGAAGTAAACAAAATGGAAAAATCGGAACTTGAAACCCAGATTTATGCAGATTATGACGATAAATTCCAGTATTTTATCGGGTTGGGATTATTCCTGATTTTACTTGATTTCATGATACTTGAACGAAAAAATAAGTATCTGAAGAATTTAAAACTATTTGGAGAAGGAAAATAAAAACAGATGAAACAAGCAAGTTTACTAATCTTGATGCTGATGATTTGGGTTGCAACAACTCAGGCTCAGAACGAACGCAAATTTGTCCGTCAGGGAAACAAATACTACGAAGCGGCGATGAAAGATACTGCCCGGGTTGACACCATTCAATTCAACAAAGCTGAAATTGAATACCGGAAGGCTCTGGACAAAAAACCGGAAGATGCGAAATGGAATTTCAATCTGGCCGATGCACTTTATAAACAGATGAAATTTGAAGAATCAGCTGAAAAATTCAAAGACATTTCGGAAAAGACAACTGACAAGATTGAAAAAAGCCGGGCACTGCACAACATGGGCAATTCGTTGCTCATGAACAAAAAACTGGATGAAAGTATTGCTGCCTATAAAGAGGCTTTGCGAAACAATCCGGAAGATATGGAAACCAAGTACAATTTGCTGTATGCCATGAATATGAAGAAAAAACAACAGGATCAGAAGAAAAAACAGGATAAGGACAAAGACAAAGATAAGGACAAGGATAAAAAGGATCAGGATAAAGACAAGAATAAAGATCAAAATAAGGATCAGAAAAAAGATCAGGATCAGAAAAACAAAGACCAGCAAAATAAGGATCAGAATCAGAAACAAGATCAGCAGCAACAACAAAATAAAATTTCGAAGCAAAATGCCGAACAAATGCTTCAGGCCCTTGAAAATAACGAAAAGAAGATTCAGGATAAAGTTAAAAAGATTCAAGCTTTGAAAGCCCAGTCGAAGAAGGTTGAAAAAGACTGGTAGGAAAGCAGGAAGTCGGGAGACAGGAGACAGGAGACAGGAGACAGGAGTAGGGAAAAGTTGCGGGTTACGGGTTTTGAGTTTCGCAACACGCAACACGTCAGACTTGCAACTTCCAGTTTAGAACTTTAAATTTGGCACAATTTTGAACCAGGAATATCGGAGAAAACTATGATCAGAAAATTAAAAGTACTGATGATTTTAATGTTTGTTGGTTATCTGGCCATGGCCGACAGCGTTCAGTTTACTATGGAGGGACCGGAAGTGGTTGCCACTGGAGAACAATTCAGATTAGGGTTTACGCTGAATGATAAAGGGACCGACCTCCAGCTTCCCGACCTTTCGAATTTTGATGTGCTGATGGGACCATCCACCTCACAGAGTTCAAGTATTCAAATCATAAATGGAAAGACAACACAGACGTCAAGTTTTTCCTATATTTTTGTTCTCAGGGCTAAAAAAGAAGGGAAATTCACCATTCGTCCCGCATCCATCAAGGTTGGTGGAAAAACTTATGAGTCGAATAGTCTCGATATTCAGGTTGTAAAAGGGCAACCTCAGCAAACCCAGGCACAATCAGGAGGACAGCAAAATCAGCCGCAGCAGGAAGAAATACCGGGCGGGAACATCAGCAAAGACAACCTTTTTGTACGAGTAGCAGTTGACAAGAGCAATGTTTCGAAAGGTGAACAAATTCTCGCAACGGTAAAATTATACATCAGTCAGAATGTCCCTCTCAATGGATTCGACGATGTAAAACTTCCATCATACGAAGGATTCTGGACGAAAGATATCGACGTTCCAACGCAGGTTAATTTTACCCGCGAAGTGTTTAATGGTAAAATTTACCAGGTTGGGGTACTCAAAAAAACCATTCTATTCCCTCAGCAAACCGGTACTATCCGCATCGATCCGTTCGAAATTACTTGTTTGGTCAGGCAGAGAGTCCGGCAACAACAAGGCTTTTTCGATGATTTTTTCGATAATTACCGCGTCGTAAAAGCAAAAGTGGTCAGCGATCCTGTTTCTATTAATGTGAAGGATTTGCCGAATCAACCTGCAAATTTCTCGGGAGCTGTCGGTAATTTCAGTTTTTCAGGCTCGCTGGATAAAACCAATGTCAAGTCGAATGAGGCAATTACTTTGAAACTGACTGTTTCAGGTAGCGGTAATCTCACACTTATTAATCCGCCAAAATTAGAACTGCCTCATGATTTTGAAGCTTATGAACCCAAAACGAGCGACAAAGTGATAGCTAACGACAACGGATTGAACGGTTCAATCAGCTTTGAATACCTATTCATACCACGCTACGCTGGCAATTTCACCCTCCCTGCCGTACAGTTTGTATTCTTCAATCCCTCTACCAGGCAATTCGAAACACGGTCAACCGAAGCTTACAACATCAAGGTTGAAAAAGGAAGCGATGATCAAAATTCATCGGTGGTAAGTTCATTCTCGAAAGAAGATGTAAAAATGATCGGAAAAGATATCCGGTTCATCAAACAAAACAAATCGAAGCTTAAACCCAAAGGAAGTTCATTTTACGGAACCTTTGAATTCTACTTTATTTACCTTTTCAGTCTTGTTGGTTTTGCAGTTTTTTATGTGTTAAACCGCAAAAAAATTAAGGAAAGCGCAAACATTGCCCTTATCCGGAATAAACGTGCCAACAAAGTGGCGTTAAAACGATTGAAAGAAGCTTCAATGTTCCTGAAAAACAACCAGGCCGAGCAATTCTATGAAGCCGTAATCAAAGCGCTTTGGGGCTATTTGAGTGACAAACTTTCGATTCCGGTGGCTGAACTCAACCGCGAAAAAGCCTCTGAAAGCCTGTTATTACGAGGAGTTGATCAGGAAGTAGTTGCCGAACTGATGAAAATTATCGACGACTGTGAGTTTGCCCGATACGCACCGGCAGCATTTTCAGGAACCATGGTTGAAGTATATGATGGAGCAGCCAAAGTAATGGGTATATTCGAAAAACAAATTAAGTAAACACCTGCAACAACGATTGTATGAAACGACTATTCAATACTATACTGGCGATCTTGCTTACTGCAACCGTGTTTGCTCAGGCCGATCTGCTTCAAAAAGCAAACGACTATTACACGAAAGACCAGTTCAAACAGGCCATCGATGTTTACAACCAGATTCTGATGACCAACATGGAATCGCCAGAACTCTATTTCAACCTCGGCAATGCTTATTTTAAAAATAAACAATATACCCTTGCGATACTGAATTTTGAACGGGCCAAACTGCTGGCTCCTGATGATGAAGACATTTCCTTTAATCTTCAGGTGGCTAATCAGAAGGTTGTCGATTCCATTCAGGAATTACCCGGGATTTTTATTCTGCGTTGGTGGAACTCGCTCATTAACAGTCAGACCACCGATACATGGGCGGTCATGAGCATCATTAGTTTCGTGATATTTTTAGTAATGTTCGGATTTTACTTTTTTGCCCGCACCAGTGAAGTCAAACGTCTCACATTTTGGTCGGGTAGCTTTTTGATTTTATTCTCCATCTTTAGCTGGTCATTTGCTGCCCAACAAAAAAGCCGCTTGGTCAATCATGCCTATGCCATTGTGATGCAGCCAACAGTAACGGTTAAAAGTTCACCTTCAGAAAAAGGGACCAATTTATTCGTTATCCACGAAGGATTGAAAGTAAAAATTACCGACAAACTGGGCGATTGGGTGGAAATAAGGTTGGCCGACGGCAACAAAGGATGGCTGTTGATCGAAACAATCGAAAGAATTTGAAAATAATCTGTACTTTTGCGCAAATGCCACTCCGTTTTTCAGGATCGGAGTGGCATTTTGTTTTATTTCCGTAACCATCGGGAACTATTTGCAAAGATGGTTGTTATCTATTAATAAATTTTTAAACTATGGCTTACAATTTACTAAAAGGCAAAAGGGGAATTATTTTTGGTGCATTGAATTCCAGCTCAATTGCCTGGAAGGTTGCTCAACGTGCATTCGAAGAAGGTGCAACTTTTACCTTATCCAATACTGGTGTTGCAATGCGAATGGGCGATACCGCGCAACTTGCTGAAGAATGCAAGACGATCGCGATTGAAGCAGATGCAACAAATGTGCAGGATCTGGAAAATCTTTTCGATGAATCGATGAAAGCTCTTGGAGGCAAAATCGACTTTGTGCTGCATTCAATCGGAATGTCGCCGAACGTTCGGAAAGGCCGTCACTATAGCGACCTGGACTATAACTTCCTTGAAAAAACTCTTGATATTTCAGCAATTTCGTTTCATAAAGTATTACAGGTTGCCCGTAAAAAGGATGCCATTAATGAATGGGGCTCAGTAGTGGCCCTTTCATATGTTGCCGCACAGCGGACCTTCTACGGATATAACGATATGGCTGATGCCAAGGCATTGCTTGAATCGATTGCCCGCAGTTTCGGTTATATTTATGGGCGTGAACGCAATGTACGTATCAATACTATTTCACAATCGCCAACCATGACTACTGCCGGAGCTGGCGTAAAAGGAATTGGCAATTTGCTTGATTTTGGGGACCGGATGTCGCCTCTTGGCAATGCAACAGGTGACGAATGTGCCGATTATTGCGTTACACTTTTTTCAGATCTGACGAGAAAAGTAACGATGCAAAACCTATTCCACGATGGTGGGTTTTCTTCAATGGGAATGAGTCTGCGTGCTCTGACTCAATACGAAAAAGGATTGGAATGCAATTGCGAATGTGGTAAAGAAGAACCTTGTGATGATCATCCGTTTGATTAAACTTATTTCTTAGCATAGCATAAAAAAACCGGTCGAAAACCGGTTTTTTTATTGGTATTATCAGGAAAATAATCCTGCCGATCGATTGAAAGAATCAATTTCCTCTGTAATCTTCGTTCCACCTTTCTAGGGGATCATGAGGAAATGAAACGGTTTTCCATGAGAACTTAAATACCCGTGGTTTTACCAGTCGTTCATAGTCCATGTAGCTTAATCTGATCAATTCGGTATGGGAACCGGCATTAAATGCGATTTCACTGTTTTTTGTCAGCGATTCAGCGACATAAACTGCCATACCGTAAAGATTGCCAAAAGGCGGCATTGCACCTAATTCGCAATCAGGAAAGCGATCCTTAAACTCAGTCTCAGAGGCCAAGGTCACATTTTTT
The DNA here is from genome assembly GCA_030684645.1 of Bacteroidota bacterium. Taxonomy (GTDB): domain Bacteria; phylum Bacteroidota; class Bacteroidia; order Bacteroidales; family Prolixibacteraceae; genus Aquipluma. The sequence continues at coordinate 7,270 of JAUXUF010000379.1, forward strand.
GTTCCGAAAATCTCCCTTAAACTGTCAAAATCGATGTGATAAGAAGCTGGTAACACTGCCATGGCCATTTCACCATCAATTTTAATCATAACCGTTTTGGCAAACTCTTTTCCTGAAACATGTGCCGATGCCGCAATATCCTGGGATGTAAAGGCACTGGAATGACTAATAGTCAAATATTTGACATTAGTTTCATCAAGATAGGTTTTTAATTTTTTTACTGGCATAAGTGTGTGTTTTAAGTTTAGAACAGCATATTAAAATTGCAATCAGAAGAGTATAATGCAATTCAGTATCCTGAAAAATTTTACATTATTTTAGCTGAGAATGTTTCAAAAAGAAAGCAGAAATATGAGTTCGATGAGTGGCAATTTGTCAGGACAAAGTTTGACATTTAGAGTGAAGAGACTTTTTATTTCAAACTTTAAACCTGCAAACGCGAATAAAATTTACGACACCTAATCTATTATCCGATTACCTGTTTGCTTGAGCAAATTCCCTTCCGCGTCGTAAAGCTTCAAGGTTTAGGTTGACTACATCTTCTCCCTTGCGGGCAAAAATAGTGCGGATACCATCCTCAATTTTGGAGTATTCGATGTCGATAAACGGTGAAGCTGCTCCCAACATTACCATGTTCGAAGCACGTGAATTACCTGCTTCTTTGGCTATGGCATCGGCATCAATGGCAATGTAACGAGGAAGTCTGCGAATTTCTTCCAACACTTTTTCAATATCGGGATAATTCGGGATATTGACAAAAGGAGTTATGTTCGTTACCAGATAACCCGTTTCTGACAAATAAGGCAAATAGCGAAGAGATTCCATAGGCTCAACTGACAGGATCAGGTCAGCAGAACCACTGGAAATTAAATCGGAAAAAATGGATTGATCGCTAATACGCAGGTGCGAATATACAGCACCTCCACGTTGACTCATTCCATGCGTTTCGGCCTGTTTAATGTTCAGGTTACCGGTAATTGCAGCCATGCCCAAAACGCTGGCAATGGATAAAATCCCCTGACCGCCTACACCTGCTAATATAATATCTGATTTCATGCTTTAATTTATAATGAGTTCCAAATTCCATGTTTCAGGTTCCAGCTTGTCCTTGTGTCATTAACCTTGACTGAATTGGACCTTGTTTTGTTTCTTTTTACTTCTGATTGATGCTCTCTTTGGAATATTAGATGATCTGAATTTTCACAGCCTGCCCCTTCCTTTCGGGGCAGTGTTTAGGATAGGGCTTGCCCACAGCAATTGATCACTGCTTATTCCTCTTCCGGCTGGCAGCTCGCTGAATACATTCACGACGTGGAATGATAACAGAAACACCTTCGTAGGCAAACTCACTGCGGAACAATCGAACCATTTCATCGTGGTTCTTCTTCAAAGGAACAATGGTATGGATATGAGCCGGGTCAACTCCAATCCCGATGCAGATCGATTCAATCTTACCAAAAGCAGAAGAGTCCTGACCACCTGTCATAGAAATTGATTCATTATCAGAGATAACTACGGTAATGCTCGATTTTTCATTCACAGCATCGAGTAATCCTGTTATTCCGGAATGTGCGAAAGTTGAATCACCGATCATTGCAACCGATGGAACCAGGCCAGCATCTGCAGCACCTTTTGCCATGGTAATGGAAGCCCCCATGTCAACACACGAAAAAATGGTTTCGTATGGAGGCAAGGCTCCCAATGTATAACAACCAATATCCGAAAATACACGGCCTTTGGAGTAATCAGCCAAGGCTTCGTTCATAGCGAGATAGGCATCCTGATGACCACATCCGAGACACAAAGCAGGAGGTCGTTTGGCAACTACATCCGGAACAATAAATCCTGCAGATAATTCTTTTCCAAGTGCCTGGGCAACCAAATCCGGATTGAGTTCTCCATCACGCGGCAATGTTCCGTCTAGCCGACCTTTGATTGGTGTACCTTTGTCAAAAAAACCTTTCAGCATTTCTTCCACTATCGGTGCGCCTTCTTCAAGAACTAGGATCTCATCACATTCCTGATCGAGCCGCCTGATGTAATTTTCAGGAAGAGGATATTGCGATATCTTTACTACCGAAAACGGACATGAATCGTTTGGATAATGTTCCATCAGATAGTTGTATGCAATACCACAAGCTACTATTCCGAGGCTTTTATCCTCCCCTCCTTTGTAACTGTTGTATTTTGACTCTTCAGAAAGTTTTACGAATAAATTCTGACTTGCAAGCAATCCTTTGTATTTGATGCGTGCCATAGCAGGAAGCAAAATAAACTGAAGGGGATCTGCTGGCATGGAAAGTCGGTTCTCAGGCAATACTGTCATCCGCTCAACTCCGGCACGTGAATGCGCCAGCCGGGTTGTAATTCTGATCATAACCGGAACTTTGGTCAGTTCCGAGAGTTCAAATCCTTCGCGAGCCATCTCATAAGCCTCTTGCTGAGAAGAAGGTTCAAGGATAGGGATCATGGCAAACTTTCCATAGAAACGAGAATCCTGCTCGTTTTGAGAGGAATGCATCGAAGGATCATCGGCAACAGTCACAATTAGACCGCCATTAACGCCGGTAATAGCTGCATTGATAAAAATATCAGCCGCAACATTAAGCCCAACATGTTTCATACATGCCATGGCCCGTTTCCCTGCATACGACATTCCCAAAGCAGTTTCAAGAGCAGTTTTTTCATTGGCCGACCAATTTCGGTGAGTATTTCGCTCTTCGGCCAGAAGATTTCCCTGAATAAATTCCGTAATTTCAGTTGAAGGTGTTCCGGGGTAAGCATAAACTCCAGACATTCCGCCATCAATCGCTCCCTGCCCAATTGCTTCAGCTCCCAAAAACAAATACTTCTCCATGTTCAGTATATTAAGTTTCAAAAACGACTTAAAAATACGGGATACCTATCTTAAAAAAACTGCCATTTGCTTGCTTTAACAAATTGATCAATAAATAAATCAAAATATTCATCCAATTTTTGCACTCATATTTTAAGAAATGATGAAAAAATAGTTTCTTTGCATCAATATGTTTAAACAAGGGGGGATCTGCGGGAATCTGGGTCTGTTCTGTTTGAAAAATAAAATCGTTCAGAAAATTATTGAATTGCACCTTTTAGGGAACATTTTATTCTCTTTCTGTGAAAAACAATACTGATTAAAACAGGTTACTTTCTTTCCAAAGAAAGTCAATCATAAAGATGCGTGATTAGCTATGCAAATAGCTATGTTTTTTATTGACCAATTTTGTTTGATTGGTTGATCTTGTTTGTGGTATGAAAAGCCGGCCAGAGGGTCGGCTTTTTTTTGCATTGATCTGTTTGATTTTCTGGTTGATATCAAGATTCGGAGAATCAGAAAACAGTTCAATTAAAAAACCGCCTTTTGAGCGGTTTTTTAAATTATCCAAGATATGTTTTGAGCAATTTACTTCTTGACGTATGTCGTAAACGGCGTATCGCTTTTTCTTTAATCTGCCGGACACGTTCGCGTGTTAATCCAAAACGTTCACCGATTTCTTCGAGTGTCATTTCCTGGCAGCCAATTCCGAAAAACATCCGGATGATATCGCTTTCACGTTCGGTAAGCGTTGCCAAAGCACGTTCGATTTCCTTGGCTAGTGACTCCATCATCAGGGCACGATCGGCATTGGGCGAATCGTTGTTGATCAGAACATCGAGCAAGCTGTTGTCTTCTCCTTCAACAAACGGAGCGTCCACCGAAATATGACGACCTGAGACACGAAGGGTATCAGCAACTTTCTCTGCAGGTAATTCCAGTGCATCAGCGAGTTCTTCGGGTGAAGGTTTACGCTCATTTTCCTGTTCAAACTTAGAAAAAGCCTTATTGATTTTATTCAGTGAACCGACCTGATTCAAGGGGAGCCGAACAATTCTGGATTGCTCTGCCAATGCTTGAAGAATGGATTGACGAATCCACCAAACGGCATACGAAATAAACTTGAAACCTCTGGTTTCATCAAACTTTTCAGCCGCTTTAATAAGTCCCAGATTACCTTCATTGATAAGGTCTGGTAAACTTAAGCCCTGGTTTTGGTACTGTTTAGCTACCGAAACGACAAAACGCAAATTTGCTCTTGTAAGTTTCTCTAAAGCGGCCTGATCACCTTTTTTGATCCGTTGCGCCAACTCCACTTCTTCTTCAACCGTAATAAGTTCTTCTTTCCCAATTTCCTGTAAATACTTGTCTAAAGAAGCGCTTTCACGGTTAGTGATCGATTTTGTAATCTTTAATTGTCTCATATACCCTTCAAAAAAATAGCGTGCAAATATAGACTTTTGAGGTCAATAATTCAAATGGATTTTGAAATAAGGTTTTTGTCTGTATTTTTAGAGACAACGCTTATGTTTTATTTTGAATCGGTACCAAAAACATAGTAAGCGATTTCTCCATTCGGATATATTCCTTCAACTAATATTCCACCCCTTGATTTTTTAATAATACTTGTTAACTCATCAACTTCCGAAACGGCATTCTTGTTCACTTGTGTAATAACAAATCCTTTTTTTATCCCCGCGTCTTTAAATTTACCATTCCCTAATTCAGCTATTTTTACACCATAGCGAATTCCTAATTCGTCTTTCTCGCGGTTGGAAATTGCTACAAATTTCGCACCAAAAACATCTTCATTATCATCACCTTTCACAATTTGCGTATCTCCGTGTTTGTTACGAAGCGTTACGTTAAATGGTTTCCTTTTATTATCTCTTTTTACAACAACTGTTACTTTATCTCCTGGCCGGTGTTTATTGATCTGCTCCTGAAGCTCTGCTGTTGAATTTACATTCATCCCATCAACACTGATAATGACATCATTATCCCTGATCCCTGCCAACTCAGCAGCTCCACCCGGTTGAACTTTTCCAACAAAGACACCTTCTATTTTATTCAGATTATAATCTTTTGTAATCTTGGCATCCACATCAGCGATATTTACATTCAACAATGCCCGCTGTACTTCTCCGTATTCCCGAATATCTGCAACTACTTTCTGAACAATGTTTGAAGGAATCGCAAAAGAATATCCACTGTACGAACCTGTTTGCGAAGCAATAGCGGTATTTATCCCGACAAGTTCGCCATGTGTATTTACCAATGCACCCCCACTGTTTCCAGGATTCACTGCTGCATCGGTTTGAATAAACGACTCAATTCGCATCTGATCGGGATTAATCCCTATATCACGGCCTTTGGCACTTACAATACCTGCAGTAACTGTAGAAGTCAGATTAAACGGGTTTCCAACTGCCAAAACCCATTCGCCAAGTTTAAGATTGTCAGAGTTGCTGAATTTCAGAACCGGCAATCCCGATGCATCAATTTTAAGCAGCGCAATATCGGTGGAAGGATCAGTTCCGATCAATTTGGCTATCAACTCTCGTTTGTCATTCAGGACAATCTTAATTTCATCGGCCTGATCAACAACATGGTTATTGGTTACAATAAATCCATCTGAAGAGATAATCACACCGGAACCGGCTCCCTGTCTGATTGGCATTTGCTGCGAAGGTTGACGATTTCCATCACCAAAAAACCAGTCAAAAATATTGTTCGAGCTATAATATCCGCCCTTTTGGGTAACTTTAATGTGTACTACAGCATGCACCGAATTCTCGGCTGCATAAGTTAAATCAGGCAATTCACCAGAACCTGTTGACGGCAAGCTGGCGTATCGCATCGACTGTTCCTGCTGCACAGTAACTGTTTGGGGTTCGTTAAAATAATGGGTATAGGTCCAAAGTGCTACAAAACCGCCTATCGATGCCAACAGCAATGTAAATAATCCATTTTTAAAGTTTTTCATCGCTTTAAATTTTTTTAATGTTGAAAAGTTATTAATTTAAATTTGATTATTAAAGATAACGTAAAGGTTTTAATAGTGTTTTATAGTTTGTATTTCGTTTAAATTGTTTAACAGATTTTAACAGCATTTTCGCGGGTTCAGATCATTTAAACTAAAGAGTATGTGACAAATTCCAACGAGGTAATTTTCTTTGAACCCAAACTAAAAGCAGGTTGAATCCAGACTATTTTATTGGCAGTTTTGATTAACTTCCATTTAATCTTAACGATGTTTACTTAATAAAAACACAATACGATTTATATTCTTGTTTGAAGATCAATTCTTTTATATTTGTTGAGTCAGAAAATTCGGTGTCCTTTTCACTTAAATAATGATAAATGCCAAAAAAACTTATCCAAAAAATAGCCTTTGCCTCAAACATGTCTAATTATCTCAGTCGAACACTGATTCTAATTACAGTTGCCACTACCTTATTGATTGGCGGAGTATTGATTATTCAGCAAACCCATTATTTCAACAAAATAAGCGAACAAAAAAGCAGGGACTACATTGAGAATCAAAAGATATCTGTTCGTGAAATTGTAAAAAATGAACTGGAATATATCCGCATTCAAAACAAAAATTTCAAAACAAAAATTGAAGAAAAAATCAGGCAAAATGTAACTCAGGCCTATTATACTGCCGAATCTATTTATCAAAAATATGCCGGAAAAAAATCGGAAGAGGAAATCAAAGCACTGATTATTGCCAGTATTTCATCCCTCAAATTCGAAATGGGATACGAGGAAGTATTTATTTCAACTCTAAATGGAACTGGAGTTTATTATCCTGGGAAACCAGAGTTTACAGGAAAAAATATGCTCCATTTTAAAGATGCCAACGGATCACCTGTAATTAAAGATGAAATCAATTTATTGAAGGTCGATGAAGAAGGATTTCTCAAATACAATATTAATTCGAATCTAAATTCCGAAACCTCTCCTCATAGAAAAATAGCATTTGTCAAAAAATTCGGGCATTTCAACTGGTACTTTGGATCAAAACAATATGTCGATGATTATTTCCCTAAATTCAGAGATGAAGTAGCCCAAAAGATAAGTTCGGTGAGGTTCAAATACGGAGGATACGTTTTCATGAATAATGAAAATGGCACACCCATCGTCATGAACGGAACGGTTTATAAAGGTAATCTGAATCTAATTTCGGATACAGGAGACATTCGCCACAAAGTTTTTATGCAAGAACTTGAAGTTGCAAAGAACAATCCTGACGGAGGATTTTTTTATTACTTGTGGAACAAAATGAACGATACCATTCCTTCAGAAAAATGCTCATTTGTGCAACCGTTTGAGGAATATAACTGGCTAGTTGGTGCAGGTTTTTATCTTGATGAAATTAACAAAAGCATAAAAGACCAGCAGAAAATGCTACGGGAAGATCAGAAAAGTAGTATTATATCAGTTTTACTAATTTTAATTGCACTTCTATTACTTGAAGGAATTATTATTTACCATTTCAACAAAAAATACAAATCCGATTTTGACCGATTTTTCAATTTCTTCTTTTCGTCGCAAAACAGTTTTCAGCAATTAACGATTTCTGAATTGTATTTTGATGATTTCAAACGGGCCGGTGACGCCGCCAACAAAATGATTATCCATCGGGAAGAAACTGAAACAAAATTAGTTAAAGAGCACGAAAAGGCTACAGAATCAGACCGGCTCAAGTCAGCTTTTCTTGCAAATATGTCACACGAAATCCGAACCCCGATGAATTCAATCATTGGCTTTTCTGAATTACTGGAGGATGACGGACTGAGTGAACAGGACAAGATATTATTTATAAAATTGATCAGACAGAACAGCGAAACACTTCTTCACCTGATCAATGATATTGTTGATATTTCGAAAATAGAAGCCAATCTTCTGTCAATAAGAAAAAGGCCCTTACTCCTGAGCCATTTTTTATCTGAAATTTCTACTCATTATACTGAAATACTTGCATCCAAAAAGGATAAAGACATTCAGTTCCAGATTATCAACGAAATCAAGCCGGAAGTTTCAATACTGACTGATGAAATCCGATTAAAGCAGATTCTTGACAATCTGATTGGAAATGCCATCAAATTCTCCTCTTCAGGTTCGGTTACAGTCGCCGTAACAATGGATAAAAAAACAGTTCATTTCAGTATTAAGGATACCGGTTTAGGTATTCCTTATGAACAGCAGGCAGTTATTTTTGAACGGTTCATACAGGCTGAATTGGGTCACAAAAAGAATTTTGGAGGTACTGGTCTGGGATTGGCAATCTCCAGGAACCTCATTCATCTACTTGGGGGAGATATCCGTGTAGAATCAGAACCTGGCAAAGGATCTACTTTTTATTTCGACATACTAAACAACTAAATGAAGGTTTTCATCTCCTTTACCTTTATTCTTTTCGTGCATTTTCAAATGAATTCAGCATTTGGGAATACCAATGAACACATTCAGAAAATACTGAATGCCAGAAAAGATACCAATAAAGTTAAACTTTTAAGTGATTTGTGCTCGACACTCGACAATGGAAATGCGATTGCTTCTCTGGCTATAACAACCGATGGGAATAAGTTATATGCATCAATTGGCTCGTTGTATATGAAATATGAGCCTGCGGTAACGAATGTTATTTATTACGAGTAGTTTTTTAGATTCGCTTAAATATTTGACAGTGGCCTCTCTTATTAAAAGAATGTCTTAGGGCTTGTTTTTAGAGAAAGCTATTCCACATACAGCACCAATCCTTTCAGATACTCTCCTTCGGGATGGTACATGTCAACCGGATGATCGGCGGGCTGAACGAGCTGGTTCAGAATGCGAACTTTACGGCCTGAAATAGCGGCTGCAGAAAAAACAGCTTCGCGGAATTTATCTTTGGTAACCACCTGCGAACAACTGAAAGTAAACAGAATCCCACCCGGGGCAATCTGTTGAAAAGCTTTCAGGTTAAGGCGTTTGTAGCCTTTAAGTGCCTGTGGCAATGCCTCGCGGTGTTTGGCAAAAGCAGGCGGATCGAGAATAATCAGGTCGTATTTGTCTTTATTCTTGTCCATATAATCGAAACAATCGGCGACAAAGGCCTCGTGACGGGTATCTTCCGGAAAATTCAGTTTTACGTTTTCGTAGGTCAGCTCAATGGCTTTGGCCGATGAATCGACCGAATGAACCAGGTTTGCTCCGCCACGCATGGCATAAAACGAGAATCCACCCGAATAGCAAAACATGTTCAGCACACTGCGATCTTTGGAATATTCCTGCACCAAATGTCTGTTTTCGCGCTGATCGACGAAAAATCCGGTTTTCTGGCCTTCCACCCAATCCACATTAAACCGGTTTCCGTATTCCTGAACTTCGAATACTTTGGACTGGCCCAGCAAATAACCATCTTTAGGTTCCAAATCGGCTTTAAATGGTACGGTCTTTTCACTTTTATCGTAAACAGCAACCAGGAGGTCGCCCATTACTTCTTTCAGCGCTTTGGCAATCGTTTCCCGAATCAGAAACATACCGGCAGAATGAGCCTGCATCACTGCTGTTCCATTGTAAAAATCAACAATCAGTCCGGGCATTCCATCGCCTTCGCCGTGAACCAGGCGGTAAACATTGGTTTGTTGATTATCGACCAGGCCGAGCTTTTTCCTGACATCCAAAGCACGGTCAAGTTTTCCCTTCCAGAAATGATAATCGGGTTCTACTTTTTCGAACGAAAAAATGCGGACAGCAATGGAACCAATCTGAACATGACCCATGGCCAGAAATTCATTTTTGCTGGAAACCACTTCCACCACATCGCCTTCTTCAACCCTACCCTCAATTTTATGGATGGCTCCGGAAAAGATCCAGGGATGGAAACGCTGGAGCGATTGTTCCTTTCCGGATTTCAGTACAACCCGGCTATAGGGGTTCGTCATTCTTATTGCTGATTAAGGGATTCAAAAATCCGGTGAGAAATCCAGGCATCGGTAGCCGCATAAATCTGCTGCGCTTCGGTAAGGTCTTGTGCTTCCCAGTTGGTCACGCGCTGCGATTTCGAGATTCGGTAACCCAGCACAATGGCAGATATTTTTTTCAGGCTAAAATCCTGAATTCCATAATCTTTAACATGATCCTGTAATTCAACAAAACCGCCAGGTTTAAAATGATTTAGCTTTTGAAGACTTTTAATATCATCGCGGATAGCGACCCCTATTTTTTGAATTCCAGGATTTTCAAGGATACTTTTCAGACTGTTTGGCAATCCCATTTTATTGAGCCTGAATAAAAATGCACGATCTTTTGTAGCCAGTTGAAGCAGTGCAACTTCATATACAACTCCTTTTTTGAACGCGGGCTTGGTTTCCGTATCAAATCCAAGTAACTTTTGTTTCGACAGGTATTCCATTGAGATCATGAAATCATCCTTCGATTCGATCAACATGATATGACCTTCAAACTGAATAAGTGGTAATTCTGCCAATTCTTCCTTATCTATGCTTCCCCTGTACATCTTTTATTCTCCCTGATAAGAAAACCGGTCGTTTAACCAATCGGGTTTCCGATTTGTATTTTTTGAATCTTTGTTTTGCTTCTTTTCTGCTTCGGAATTATCCTCCTCAGAGCCTTCTCCGTAAATCAGATTATGAACTGCACGTAAACAGTTTACCAGTTTCTGTCCCCATAATTGCGAGAAATTAGTTTGAATCTCCCAAAGAGCCTGCTCCATAACCACTTCATTCATGGTTCGAAACGACATCACAAGGTCTTTCATCTCCTGATAAATATCGGCAATATTTTCGGCAATACTGGCTGAAAGTGCCGATTCGCTGAATTGCATTCCGGAAACAAAAACTTCCTGGTAGTCATCGCCGGCTCCGGTATGATGAAGTACTTTTTGCTGAATCAGGGCATAATCCAATTCAGTCACATATTTCTCAAGGTCTTCTTCATTATCAGACTCAAAAACAGGCAATAAACTAGCCTTTAGATATAAAAGTGGCAGAATTTTTTGGAGGTGACTCAGAAAGGCAGAAGATTCCATTTCTTCTGAACGTTCCAGGAAACTGCAAAACTCATTAGCTACAGTAATCAGTTCAATCACATTTTTTGAATAGACGATACTGTTCAATCCTTCTTCTCTCATGAAAAACTATCTAGAATAGGTTGCAAAAGTATAAAGAATTTTTGTTCAGAGAGTTTAAGATGATGTTTATTGGTAAAGATTCTAAAAAAGTGAGCTGTTGATAGTCATCCGGTTGTTAAAAGGTCAGATGGTTGGATGGATGAATCTTCAAATATTCAAATGACCAAATTGTCAAATTATTTTCGCCATTCCATCCGGTTATCAACCCGGTAAACAATCTTTTCGTTTTCGAGAAGCCACCGTACGATTTTCACTGAGTTCTCAGGTTTCCCTTCAATCCTGGCCAAAAGTTCCTCCTGAAAACAAGGCTCCAGCAATACTTTTTTGATTTGTTCGCTGATGGTATCAAACTCATATTTACTAATATTCAACTCATTCCGTTCCATACAAACATCACATTTTCCGCACCGGACCGATTCCTGTTCGCCAAAATATTGCAGCAACAATTGGCTGCGGCATTTGTGACCCGAGGATGCATAATGAATTACGGCATCAATCCGCCGCAAGTATTCGAGTTTGCGGTCTTCGTAATTTTCCTTACTGATTTTCAACCGGTCTATGTCGATTCTTTCCCGTGTAAAAATGACAAATGGAGTCTTCTTCTGAGGAATGTAATCAATTACCTTCTGGGCTCTTAGCTTGCACAAAAACTGGTAGACCAATTCTGGATCAACATTCGCCCGTTTAGCCAATAATTGTTCATCAATCGGTACATAATTGGTAAACAGCCCGGTATAGGAACGTAAAAGCAGTTTGATAAAACCGTCAAACTCAGCATTGGCCACCTGAAATTTATACAAGTCGTCGCGGTCAACCTGAAAATAGACTTTGGACGGATTATCGAGTTCGTCGGTCAATTCCAGGTAACCTTCGCGCTGAAGGATTTTTAAGCTGTTATAAACCGTAGTTATCTGGAGCGAGAACCCGGATGCAAAGGTGGCCATACTGAATTCAAAAGTCTGATCTTTTCCAAAACCTACTGCCAGCTGAAAATAATTGCACAGCGCCTCGTAAATTCGTCTGATCACATCGGGTTCAGGAAAGGCTTTGACCACATTCCGCTCCAGTTTTACCTTATCGCTGTTATTATACAGCAAAACCGACCAGGCCGTTTTTTCGTCTCTCCCTGCCCTTCCTGCCTCCTGAAAATAGGCTTCCAGCGATTCGGGAGCTTCCATGTGTATCACAAACCGAACATTGGCCTTGTCGATCCCCATTCCAAATGCATTGGTCGAAACAATCACCCGGCATTTCCCACTTGTCCAGGCTTCCTGTTTGGCCGACCTGATTTTATAATTCAGGCCAGCGTGGTAATAGTCCGCCGAAATTTTATTTTTCTGAAGCAAATCGCTGATTTCGCGGGTTAGTTTCCGGCTCTTCACATATACAATCCCGGTTCCCTTGGCTTTTTGCACCGCCTTCACCAGATAATTGACCTTATCTTCCTCGTTCCGTATCAGATATATCAGGTTGCTGCGATAATAGCTGGTCCGGAGTACATTTTTAGCCTTGAATTTAAGTTGTACCTGAATATCGTCGATCACCTGAGAAGTGGCAGTAGCTGTTACAGCCAGAACCGGAACATCGGGCAACATTTCGCGCAACTCGGCAATCCGCAGGTACGACGGCCGGAAATCGAATCCCCACTGCGAAATACAATGCGCCTCGTCCACCGCAATCAGGTTTACATCCAGCTGACTAATCCGTTCCCGGAATCGCTCAGTGGCTATTCGTTCGGGCGACAAGTATAAAAATTTGTAGTCGCCCCAGGCTGCATGATCCATCGCAATTTTTATTTCCTGAGTACTCATTCCTGAATAGACAGCCAAAGCCTTGATTCCTTTCTGATTGAGATTCTCAACCTGATCTTTCATCAAGGCAATCAATGGGGTAATTACCAGGCAAATTCCAGGCTTCGAAAGCGAATACACCTGGTAAGTCACCGACTTGCCGCCACCGGTAGGCATCAGTCCAAGCGTATCTTTGCCCCGATCAACCGATTCGATGATCTCTTCCTGCAATGGGCGAAATGCTGCATAGCCCCAGTATTTGGTCAATATTTGTGTGAATACGCTCAATATTAATTGTCTGTTTTTTATATTATTTTTAGTTCTAAAGCCCCTAAATCCCCAAACGGGGGACTTTTGACCGTGCAAGTTCAGTTAATTCGCTTTCTAATGGTCAAAAATTCAGAAATTTCATTGCCATACTCCCTTCCCCACCTTGGGGAAGGGTTGGGGATGGGGCTATTCCGCTTAACAAATTTTAAGATACATTAAAGTTTATAGTGATAGTCCACCTGAAAAAAACGGGACATTTGTACCTGTTTTTTTTGTAGTTTTGTTTTTTATCAGAATATAAAAATACATATAAATGTCATTTTTCGCCGATAAAATTGTATCCGAAGGTTTAACTTTTGATGATGTGTTGTTAATACCCTCTTATTCAGAAGTATTACCTCGCGATGTTGAACTGGCATCCTGGTTTACCCGTAATATCAGACTGAATACGCCTATTGTGACGGCTGCCATGGATACGGTAACCGACTCAAGAATGGCTATTGCCATTGCCCGTGAAGGAGGAATCGGTGTGATCCATAAAAATATGACCATTGATGAACAGGCCAAACAAGTGACTATTGTGAAACGGGCCGAAAATGCGATGATCTACGATCCGGTTACCATTTCGAAGGAAAAAACTGTACGCGATGCCATTGGCCTGATGAAAACATTTAAGATTGGAGGCATCCCGGTTCTCGATGATCAAGGATGTTTAGTAGGCATTGTTACCAACCGCGACCTTCGTTTCGAACACGACATGAATAAGCTGGTTTCGGAGGTGATGACCAAAGACAACCTGGTTACCACCAACCTGTCCACATCGCTCGAACTGGCTTCAGAAATCCTGCAAAAATACAAAATTGAAAAACTGCCTGTTGTCGATAAAAATAACAGGCTACTCGCATTAGTGACCTACAAAGACATTACCAAAGCCAAAGATAAACCCCTGGCTTCGAAAGATGCAAAAGGCCGGCTCAGGGTAGCTGCGGCAGTCGGAATTACAGCAGATTCGATGGATCGCATTGACGAACTGATTCGGGCTCAGGTGGATGCCATTGTTATCGATACCGCTCACGGCCACTCGATGTACGTACTGGAAATGCTCAAAAAAGCGAAAAAAATATATCCTGAAATCGATTTTGTTGCCGGAAACATTGCGACTCCCGAAGCCGCTTCGGACCTGGTACTGGCTGGCGCAGATGCCGTAAAAGTCGGAATTGGTCCCGGATCGATCTGCACCACACGAATCATTGCCGGAGTTGGAATCCCGCAGCTTTCGGCCATTTACAATGTGAGCAAGACCATCAAAAAGAGCGGTGTTCCTGTTATTGCTGATGGTGGTATCCGCTATTCGGGCGATATTGTGAAAGCTTTGGCTGCCGGCGCCCACTCCATTATGGCCGGATCGTTGTTTGCCGGAGTTGAAGAATCGCCTGGCGATACCATTCTGTTCCAGGGACGTAAATTTAAAACCTACCGTGGTATGGGTTCGGTCGAAGCCATGCAGTCAGGCTCCAAAGACCGGTATTTTCAGGATGTCGAAGACGATATAAAAAAACTGGTTCCGGAAGGAATCGTTGCACGGGTTCCTTTTAAAGGTTCACTGGACGAAGTACTTCATCAACTTACCGGTGGAATCAGGGCCGGAATGGGATACTGTGGCGCCAAAAACATCGAAACGCTTCAACATGCTAAATTCATCCGCATAACCAACTCCGGAATTCAGGAAAGTCATCCGCACGATGTTAGCATAACCAGTGAATCACCCAATTACAGTTCCCGATAAATGTCAAGGCAAAAGGTAAAAGGAAAATTACACTGATTCATCAACTGACTGAAAATATTCATCCAACTATCCAGGTCAGTTTAAGCACACCTGACATTCGAATAAATCAATAACCAGACCAAGCGATTTTTTAATATAAAGTTGTATAAAAATGACCATTTTTCAAATAACACGACATACATGATCAGATCATTCTCATTAGTTCTTTTTGTAATCTTCTCGTTCACCGTTTCTGCCCAGAAAAAGAACGAAATTGTGGTTGCCATCGGTGACATTCAGGTCAGTAAAGAAGAATTCGAAGCCAATTACAGTAAAAACAACACGAACATTCTGGACGAAAAAGACAAGAAAACACCTGCCGAATACCTCGATTTATACATCAGGTTCAAACTGAAAGTTCTTGAGGCTCAGAAACTGGGATACGACACGGTACGTTCGTTCGTTGATGAACTGAAAGGTTACCGGCAGGAACTGGCAGAACCATATCTGACTGATGTTACTTACAACGACGAAATGGTTCAAACCGCCTATCATCGTACTAAATACGAACGGAAAGTGAGCCATTTGCTGATTCGGGTTTCTCCGGAATCTTCACCGGCAGATACACTTGTTGCCTGGAACAGGATTGCCGATCTTCGCAAACAAATCATTGCCGGCGCCGATTTTAACGAAATTGCAGCTCAACATTCCGAAGACCCTTCGGCTGCCCAAAACAAGGGGTTACTTGGCTATTTCAGCGCTTTCCAAATGGTTTATCCGTTTGAAGACGCGGCCTACCGCACGCCGGTCGGACAGGTTTCAGAAATTATCCGTACCCGGTTTGGTTACCACCTCCTCAAAGTTCATGACGAAAGGCTGACCCCGGGAGAAATTAAAGTGGCGCACATTATGAAGATGTTTCCTCAACAGGCCAGCGAAGAAACGATTGCCAAACTGAAACTGACAGCTGACAGCATCTGGCAGAAAGCCACTTCCGGAGCCGATTTTGCGGAACTGGCCAAAACATATTCCGACGACAAACAATCGGCTGCTGAAGGTGGCGCAATGAATTGGTTCACACCTACCAACATGGGGGTTCCATCGTTTGCCGAAGCCGCTTTTGCCCTGAAAAATGACGGCGACATTTCGCCGGTTATCCGCACTCCTTTCGGATGGCACATCATCAAACGGCTCGAACTTCGTACGACACAGCCTTTTGAAAAACTGCGACCGGAACTGGAGGCAAAAATCAAACAAAATCCTGCAATCAGCAAATACAGCGATGAAGCTTTCGACCGCGAATTGCGGGCTGAATACCAGTTAAAATTGGATGAAACTAATTTCAATAAAATAGTTGAACTGGTTGCCGACACCGTAGGTAAAAAAGACCTGTCAACTCAATTAAATCCGTTGAATGACAATCAACTGGTCCGTTTTGCCAATCAAACACTCACCTGTGGAAATTTCACCGGATATCTTAAAAATCAGAACTATTCTCCTGAAAGTCCAAATCCTGAACCGGGGTTAAAAATCAAGCTCAACCAGTTCATCAACCAGAAACTGCTGGAATACGAAAACACACAGCTTGAAAAAAAGCATCCCGAATTCGCCCGGATTTACGGAGAATATCACGATGGCATCCTGCTTTTCAATATTTCGAAGGATAAAATCTGGGATGTCGCTTCCACCGACACCACACGTTTGCAAAACTATTTCGAACAAACCACCAAAAAATATTCTTGGAACGATCGCTTTAAAGGTTGGATCATTCAGGCTAAAGATGCCGAAATTCGCACCAGGGTCGAGACTTTGCTGGATAAAAAGGAACTGGACAAACAAGAATTAACAGACCTTTTCAACACAAAAACCGAAAATAATATACAGTTCACTGATGTCGCTGTTGAAAAAGGTGAAAATCCTTTAGTGGATTATTTCATTTGGAGTGGTCCAAAACCTGCAGGTTTTGATGAAACTACTACCTTTGTCCACGGAAAAATTGTTCAGAACGAACAAAAAGAGCTGAAGGATGCCTGGGGACTTTACTCCTCTGACTTTCAGGAACAAATTGAAAAAGAATGGATTGATTCCTTACAGAAGAAATATCCGACTGTAATTAACAAGAAAGCGCTCAAAAAAATCGCGATGATTGAATGATAAAATCTGGGTTCTATATTATTTTTTTAGCCTTTATACTGACAGGATGCAGCCTGTTTATGGACTCGGATGAACCCATTGCCAAGGTAGGCGTCAAGGTTTTAACGATGAAAGAGCTTTCAGAAAACGTACCCAATTACCTGGATGCAGCTGACAGTTCGCTTTGGGCAGATGATTACATCAAAAAATGGATTCATCGGGAACTTCTTCTTTTAAAAGCAGAAGATAACCTGACAGTCGAGATGAAAGACGTAAGCAAGGAACTCGAAGAATACCGCAATTCACTTCTTGTTTTCAGGTACAGAAATGTACTGATGAAGGAAAAAATGGATACAACGGTCAAGGATTCGGATATCCAGAATTATTTCAATACGCATCGCGAAAGCTTCATCCTGAACCGGAACATCGTTAAAGCCATATACATCAAGGTGCCGGTTGAAGTGTCGAGCCCTGAAAATATTAAAGATTTGTGTACATCCAGTGATCCGCAAAAACAAGCCAGGCTGAATGAATATTGCCTAAGCTACGCCAAAGCATACGACCGTTTTAACGATCAATGGGTTGCCGCCGACCAGGTTTTAAAAAACATTCCGGTTGAAATAACCGATCAGAACCAGTTCCTGCAAAGAAACCATTTCATCGAAAGCACTGATAAGATTTATTACTATATTGTCTGCATCAGCAATTACCGCCTTTCTGGCCAGGTTTCTCCGATCGAATACGTTCAAAACGACATCCGGAACCTTATTTTAAGCAAACAAAAAATCGAGTTTTTAAAACAAATCGAAAAAGATATATACAAGGAAGGTCTTGATAAAAACAAGGTAAAACTATTTAAAACAAAAAATAATCGTTTATGATCAGAAAACTAATTGGCTTATTTGTCCTGTTGGGATGTGTTGTATTTAGCAATCAAACCAATGCACAAGATAAAATTGTTGACCAGATTGTGGCCGTAGTGGGAAAAAACATCATCCTGAAATCGGACATTGAAAGCATGTTTCAGCAACAGCAAGCACAAGGGATAACCACCGAAGGCGATATGAAATGTGAAATTCTGGAGAATTTACTGGTAGAAAAACTTCTTCTTGCAGAGGCGGAATTGGACACTACCATAACGGTTAGCGATAGCCAGTTGAATCAGCAACTGGATCAGCGTATTCAGTATTTTGTATCACATCTCGGTTCTGAAAAAGAGGTGGAAGCCTATTTTAAAAAGCCAATCATTGAATTAAAGGCAGATCTGGAAGAAGTCATCAAAAACCAGCAGATGACCCAACAGATGCAAAATAAAATTCTGGATAAAGTCACTGTTACTCCTGCCCAGGTACGGTTACACTTTAAAAATCTGCCGGAAGCGGAAATTCCGCAAATTGACGCACAGATTGAATATGCACAGATTACCGTATTGCCCGTCATTAGTATTGAAGAAGAAGACCGCATCAAGGCTTTTCTGCGTGAACTGAAACACCGTATCGAAAGCGGAGAAAGCAGTTTTGCACCATTGGCTGTGATGTATTCGGAAGACGGAGCAGCCCGGAATGGCGGCGAACTTGACTACATGGGACGCGGAAACCTCGATCCTGCATATGCTGCTGCTGCATTTAACCTGAAAGGCGACAAAATTTCGAACGTAGTGAAAAGTGATTTCGGATACCACATCATCCAGGTTATGGATCGCAAGGGCGAACAAATAAAAACCCGTCACATCATCATTAAACCCAAAGTTTCCCCGGAAGCCATGAAAAAAGCGTTTACCCAGATCGACAGCATTGCCGATTTTATCCGGAAAGAAACTTTCAAATTCACTGAAGCTGCCTTGCGTTATTCGTATGATAAAAACTCACGCAACAACGGCGGAGTGGTCGTAAATCCTGAAACCGGAGACACAAAATGGAAGTTGAGTGAACTCGATCCTGATGTAAGCAAGGTTATCACCAAAATGAACATCAACGAAATTTCGAAACCCTTCCAAACAATCGACGACAAACAGCGACCTGTGTATAAAATTGTGAAGCTCATTAATAAAACCAATGCGCACAAGGCCAATCTGCGGGAAGATTACGTTGAGCTGAGTAACATGTATATGAATACAAAAAAGGAAAAAACGCTTGACAACTGGATTCGGGAAAAACAAACCGGAACTTATGTACACATCGACGACACCTATGTGAACTGCAATTTCAAATACCAGGGTTGGCTTAAATAAAAGTTTCTGGTTTCAAGTTCCAGGTCTCAAGTTGAGAATCGCTTCGAAATTGGCTTTCAGCCCTCTAAGGGCGAAATATTTGTAGCCCCGGCTTTCAAGCCGGGGTTAAATTATAAAAAGCATTTTAGCGCCGGAGTTATAAATATGATAGAGAGGAAACTAACTTCCGGCGCAAATTCATCGCTCTTTCTGAGGACAACTATAAAATCAGAGATCAAAGACGAGTTCAGATATTGAACCGAACCATAAACAGAACAGGAAAACTATAAATATGACCTATAAGAATGAAGTTGAAGCTGTAAACGGGCTGAACCAAAAGTTTGACCAGTTGCGTTCCGAGATAAAAAAACGTATTTACGGTCAGGATGAAATCATCGACCAGGTGTTGGTTGCCATGTTCAGCCGGGGGCATTGTTTGCTCATCGGCGTTCCGGGACTTGCCAAGACACTGCTCGTCAACACCATTTCCGAAGTACTTGGGCTTCAATATAAGCGGATTCAGTTCACGCCCGACCTGATGCCATCAGACATCATCGGAACCGAAATTCTGGATAAAGACCGGGAATTTAAATTCATTCGCGGACCCATCTTTGCCAACATCATTCTGGCCGACGAAATTAACCGCACCCCGCCAAAAACCCAGGCGGCTCTTCTCGAAGCCATGCAGGAACATTCAGTAACTGCAGCTGGTCAGAAATATCTGCTCGACAACCCGTTTTTCGTGCTGGCTACCCAAAACCCGATTGAACAGGAAGGTACATACCCGCTGCCAGAAGCTCAGCTCGATAGGTTTATGTTTTCCATCTGGCTCGATTATCCCAAATTTGAAGATGAACTGACCATTGTTCAGAATACCACTTCAGGCTTTTCAACCCAACTGAACGAAATCATTTCCAAAGAAGAAATCCGTTTCTTTCAGGATTTGGTACTGAAAGTTCCGGTGAACGAAAATGTGTTGAAATATGCCGTCGGTTTATCAGCCAAAACCCGTCCAAACACTGAACTGGCTGCCCCGATCAGCAACAAATACCTCAAATGGGGTGCAGGTCCGCGTGCCTCGCAATACCTGGTTTTGGGGGCAAAAACGCTGGCTGCCCTTCAGGGAAAATATTCGCCTGATATTGATGACATCAAAAAAGTAGCCGTCAGCATTCTCCGTCACAGGGTGATTAAAAACTACAAGGCTGAAGCTGAAAACCTTTCGGTGGAAGACATTATTTCAGAATTGATGAAGTAAACTGAATGACAAAAACAGGTTTATTTAAACTACCAAACAGCCGGTTGGCAATTGTTTCCTTGATTTGTTTGCTTGCCTTTTCAGGAAAAAGCGAGGCTCAAAACAAAAAGAAGGTAGAAATCCTGCATTGCGATGATCTCGATTTCAATGCCCGGATTGTTGCCAATGCCCAGCGTCTTTTAGGCAATGTTAACATTACCGTTGACGGTGCCATGATGTGGTGCGACAGTTTATATTCATACACCAACAACACAATAGATGCCTTTGGAAATGTGCATATCATTCGTGGCGACACGCTTAACATGTATGCCGATTTCATCCATTACAGCGGCGAAACGAAACTGGCCAAAGCACGCCGGAATGTGCGGCTGATCGATAAAAAGGTGACGCTCACGACAGATTCGCTCGATTATACGATGGTCAGCGATATCGCTTCATACAATTATTCCGGAACGGTGAAGGATACAACCAATGTGCTGACTTCAACCCTTGGCCAATATTTTGTGAACCAAAAAAAAGCTTTTTTCAAAACTGACGTGTATGTGGTCACTAAAGACTACAAAATCAAATCAGATGCCCTCACCTACATGACCGACACCAAAAAGGTAATCATGGAAGGCCCTACCTGGATTTTCAATGAAAAGGATACCCTTTATGCGGAATACGGCTGGTACGACAGCATGAAAGGTTATGCCAGGCTCACTAAAAAACCCAGAATCTGGAATGTAAAACAAAAAGTGAAGGCGGATTCGATCTATTACGATAAGAAAAACGGAGAAGGCCTGGCCATGGGACATGCCCGGATTCAGGACATTGAAAACAGTATAATCGTTTTGGGAAACCGGGTTCAGTACAACGATCTGTCGAAAATTGCATCGGCAACCGATTCTGCTGTGCTAATCCAATACTCCGAAACCGATTCGCTTTATTTGCATGCCGACCACCTCCGGACTATGCCCGACACAACTATTTCCCGAAAAAAGGTTCCCGTCAAAAAGCCGAACACCTCTTTAGCTGCCATCGCCAAAGTTGCCGCCAAATCCGACGCTGTCAGTACCGCGATCGACACATTGGCTATAAAATCACCGAACGTCACTCCTTTAGACACAGCCAAACTGGCTTCCCTGAAAATGGGCGCCGATACTTTGGCTCTCCCGAAACTGGTCAGCGGTTCAACAGAAACCAAGACATTGAGAACCGACACCATAGCCAGTCAGCCGAAAAAAGATTCCCGACTGGTACTGGCCTATTTCAACGTCAGGTTTTACCGAAACGATGTGCAGGGAAAATGTGATTCGCTGGCTTACTTCTCGAAAGATTCAACCATCCAGCTATTTACTGACCCGGTAATTTGGTCAGATAAAAACCAGATAACGGCTAATTACATCGAAATGATCAACCGCAGCAAAGATCCTGACGAGATCAGGATGAAAGACGACGCTTTTATTATTTCCATGGAAGACGACAGCCTCCGGTTTAACCAGATCAAGGGCAAAAACATGACCGGATTTATCCGAAACAACGAATTGTACCGGATTAATGTGAATGGCAACGGCCAGTCGAACTATTACGCCCGCGACCAGAAAGGGGTGATCGGACTAAACAAGGCGGAAAGCAGCAACATCACCATTTACATGACGAAAGGCAAGGTCAAAAAGATTGCTTTCATTAAATCACCCGAAGGTGAGCTCAAACCATTGGGAGAACTGGAAGAAAGCGACAAGCTTCTGCCTGGATTCAAATGGCAGGCTGAATTACGCCCTATAAATAAAGACGATATTTTCAGGACCACTGTTTCAGAAAGTAAATCCACACCCAAAGCGAAGGGCGTTCCTGTTCCGGTGAAAGAGGTCGAATAGAGACGAATATTTAAAGATTAATGACCGAAACAAGGGAAAGGGGAAAGTATGATTTTAGGAATAAAAGCAAAAACTAGAATAATCAAAAACTAAAAATCAATACTTACCAAAAACTAAGCTCATGAATCATTTCAGAACTCTTTTGATCTTCTCTTTTTTAAACTTTGGGTTTCAAACCTTCGCTCAAATTTCAGAAAAGAATTTTCACATTTATTCCGTCGAACTTGGCAAAGAAGTAACACTCAACGACATTGCCGACGACATGAAAAATTACGATGTCCTTTTCTTTGGAGAAGAGCACAACGATTCGGTAACTCATTATCTGGAAGCACGCTTACTTGAAATCCTTTTCATGAATTATAATAGTCATATGACTCTTTCGATGGAAATGTTTGACCGGGATGTACAAACCGAGATGAATGAATACCTGAGCGGAGCTATCCGCGAGAAGAGTTTCACCAAAGATGCACGGGTTTGGAGCAATTACAAAGATTATAAACCCATGGTTGAGTTTGCCAAGAAAAATAAACTGGATGTAATTTGCGCCAACTCACCCAGCCGGTACACCAATCTTGCCGGAAGAAAAGGACAAAATGCGTTGAAGGAATTAAGTGACGAATCGAAGAAATATTTTGCTCCCTTGCCTTTTGATACAGCATCTGGAAAATATTACCAAAAACTACTTGAAATGTCGGGCCATAATCTAACCGGTAAAGATACTTCAAAGGTGAAAGCGCCACCCATGCCTTCGATGGGAGGTTTTAACCTGATCATGGCACAATCGCTTTGGGATGCAACCATGGCCTATTCCATATCCAGATACCTGAAAAAGAACAAAGGAAAAAAAGTGATGCAGGTGAATGGCCGTTTTCACAGCGACGAAAGATTTGCCGTTGTCGCTCAGCTCAAAAAGTATAGCCCAAAACTAAAAACATTAATTATTTCAACCGGACCGGATGAGTCATTTTCAAATATTGACTGGAGCAAACACCAGCATCTGGGCGACTATATCATTATCACCGATCCGAAAGATTTTTAATACTTTGCATACCTGAACAATCTAAATCCAAAATCATGAAGAACCTATTTAAAGCTTTTATTTTATTGGCGGCTATGGGAATTGTTTTGCCCCCCTATTCCGTTCAGCCACCCGATGATTTTGCCAAATCAGGCATTTCAGCTGGCGTGGTGGTTGAAGATCTCAGCAAATCCCTCGACTTTTACCTGAATGTCATTGGAATGGCCAAAATATGGTTTAGCACCGCACAAACCCATCTTACTGCTGGCAGTGATTGATGGTTTTGAAAAGTGTTATTTGTGGGGTAAAGAAGTACCAATTAGTGAGGAGTTGCTAACCAGTTTTCACGGTTACCACCGAAATGTCCTAAAACAAAAACGCAAGGCTTTCGACCTTGCGTTTCTCTATGTTACTGAAAATTAGTATTCGTCTTCATTAAAAAAGAAATCATCCTTGCTCGGATAATCCGGCCAGATATCTTCGATACTTTCATAAATTTCTCCTTCGTCTTCAATCTCTTGCAGATTTTCAATAACTTCCAATGGAGCACCACTACGGATGGCAAAATCGATCAATTCGTCTTTGCTTGCCGGCCATGGGGCATCCTCTAATTTTGAGGCTAATTCGAGCGTCCAGTACATATTTTTATCAATTAGGAGGTTATTAACTTGATTTTTTTAAAACTTTTGCGAATATAACAAAAATTAGGATTCTGCAAACATTTAAATTTATTATTCCCTGATCTCCTGAGTCCATAGTATTTCAGGGGCATTCTGGTCCATCGACACTTTTCTGGAAAGCACAAACAAATAGTCAGACAGGCGGTTAATGTACTTAATCAGATCAGAATCCACTTCATTTGTTTCTGAAAGTTCAACGATCCTGCGTTCTGCTCTGCGGCATATGGTGCGGGCCACATGACAAAACGATGAGGCTTGGCAACCACCAGGCAGAATAAAGTTATTGAGCCTTGGCAAGACCGTAAACAGCGCGTCCATTTCTTTTTCAAGCATCAGCACATCAGCTTCACCACAAGGGAGTTGTTTTTTGATCATTCCGGCCGATTCGTCGCTGGCCAGATGTGCCCCGATGACAAACAGTTTATGTTGAATTTTTTCGAGGACCTTGTCTGCATGGTCATCCGTTTGCAACGAACGAACCACACCAAGATAAGAGTTCAATTCGTCAACCGTTCCATAGGCTTCAAGCCTGAGATCGTATTTCTTGACACGGGTACCGCCAATTAAACCGGTAGTTCCGTCGTCTCCTGTGCGGGTATAGATTTGCATATTTGTGTTAATAAACTGGGTCCGGGTTAACGTAATCAGCTTCGATTTCACCATCCTTCAGGCGGATGATCCGGTGAGCATGTTTGGCAATCGATTCTTCATGGGTGACCACAATCAGGGTATTTCCCTTGCGGTGAATTTCAGCAAACAACTCCATAATTTCTTCTGAAATCTTGGAATCGAGGTTCCCTGTCGGCTCATCAGCCAGCAAAATACATGGATTATTGACCAAGGCACGGGCAACCGCTACACGCTGACGTTGTCCACCCGACAGTTCGTTCGGTTTGTGTTCAATGCGGTCGGCCAAACCAACTTCAGTTAAAATTTTTTCAGCCTGAACAATTCGTTGCTGTTTCTTCATTCCGGCATAAACCAGTGGCAGCATGACATTTTCGAGCGCAGTATTACGAGGGAGCAAATTAAAGGTCTGAAACACGAAGCCAATTTCCTTGTTCCGGATTTCGGCCAGTTCATCATCTGACAGATGGCTCACATCCTGATTATTCAGTTCATAAAAACCGCTTGTTGGGGTATCCAGGCAACCTATTACGTTCATCAAAGTTGATTTTCCGGAGCCGGAAGCGCCCATGATGGCGACGTATTCGCCTTTGTTGATGTTGAGTGAAACAGAGCGCAATGCCCGTACAATCTGAGTTCCTACTTTGTAGTTTTTAACTATTTTTTCGAGTTTGATAACAGCTTCCATCTTTTCACCGATTTATTTAAAATGAATTAGTTGATGACAGGTTCAGTTTATTACAATTTCATGAACTCAATTTCTGATAAAACAGGTTTATATAACTTTTACTAAAACCCTAAAAATACGCTTTTGTTTTCATTTTCAAATTATCCATCCAACTTAGCGATTAAAAAAATCCGTCAGACCGTAAGAGACATATAATTTTTATATTTGTCCTATGTCAGATTTTCTGGATCAGGATATTAAATTTTTACCCGGTGTCGGGCCCCAGCGGGCCGAACTGCTTAAAAAGGAACTGAAGATTTTCACCTTCAACGACCTCCTGTACTATTTCCCCTACAAATACATCGACCGGACGAAATTCTACAAGATCTCGGAAGTTACCAGTACCATGTCCTATATTCAGTTGAAAGGGAGCATTGTCCGGTTCGAAACAACAGGCGAAGGTGTCCGTCAGCGGCTGATTGCTCATTTCCGTGACGAATCAGGCATGATGGAGTTGTTATGGTTCCAGGGAATCAAATGGGTAAAGGAGAATCTCCGGACTAATGTGGAATACATCCTTTTCGGAAAACCATCTGTTTTTAGCGGAAAACTAAACATGATTCATCCGGAATTGGAACCTGCTGATAGTAAACCAATCTCTACCGGGGTGTTTCAGGCTTTTTACAACACGACCGAGAACATGAAAAAGAAGTTTATGACGAGCAAAGCTCTGAATAAATTTCAATTCAACCTGGCAGCCCTCATCGATGGTAAAATATACGAATCGCTCCCACCCGCCCTGATTTCCAAATTAAAACTGATGCCGCTGGCTGTTTCACTTCGGCAAGTTCATTTCCCTGAAAATCCCAACTTGCTGAAAACAGCCATATTCAGGCTAAAATTCGAGGAACTGTTTTTTATTCAGTTAAAGATATTAAGCCTGAAACACAAGCGTGAAGGTGCATTCAAAGGGTTTGTATTTTCGCAGGTGGGCTATAATCTCAACACATTTTTCAGCGACTATCTTCCGTTTGAGCTGACCAATGCCCAAAAAAAAGTAATCAAAGAAATCCGTAAGGACATGGGGTCGGGGAAACAAATGAACCGCCTGCTTCAGGGAGATGTGGGCAGTGGAAAAACATTGGTGGCCCTGATGACTGCCCTGATTGCCTTCGACAACGGCTTCCAGGTGAGCCTGATGGCGCCGACTGAAATCCTGGCTATTCAGCATTATCATTCAATCAAAAAAATGACGGATGGCCTGGGAATTAAAATTGCCCTGTTAACAGGTTCCTCAAGGGTCGCCAAACGAAGGATCATTCATGAAGGGTTGGAAGATGGCAGCCTGCAATTGCTGATCGGCACCCATGCACTGATTGAAGATAAGGTCAGCTTTCTGAAACTCGGACTGGTAATTATTGACGAGCAGCACCGGTTTGGTGTTGCCCAACGCGCCAAACTCTGGAAAAAGAATGAATTTACTCCGCCTCATGTTTTGGTGATGACAGCTACACCGATTCCCCGAACACTGGCAATGACCGTTTATGGTGACCTGGATGTTTCGGTGATTGACGAACTGCCACCCGGACGCAAACCGATACAAACCCTGCATTATTACGAAAACCGCCGGAAACAGGTGTATGATTTTATTCGCGACCAGGTTGAAGTTGGCCGACAGGTTTACGTGGTTTATCCGTTGATCAAGGAATCGGAAAAGCTCGATCTGAAGAATGTGGAAAACGGTTATGAGTTGCTGAAACAGGTATTTGCACGGTATTCCATCAGTATGGTGCATGGTAAAATGAAACCTGCCGATAAAGAAACAGAGATGAACCTGTTTAAGGAAGGAAAAACACAGATCATGGTGGCGACCACCGTCATTGAGGTTGGCGTGGATGTTCCGAATGCTTCGGTCATGATTATTGAAAGCGCCGAACGTTTTGGCCTGTCGCAGCTGCACCAGCTACGGGGACGCGTTGGCCGCGGAGCCGAACAATCGTACTGTTTGCTGATGTCATCTTATAAAATCAGCAATGAAAGCCGTAAACGGCTCGAAACCATGGTTCGTACCAACGACGGGTTCGAAATTGCCGAAGTCGATATGCAGTTGCGCGGCCCGGGCGACCTGGAAGGAACCCAGCAAAGCGGCATCGGCTTTACACTGAAGATTGCCAACCTCGGTCGCGACGGTGAGATCCTGCAACATGCCCGTAACCAGGCCTCCGATGTTCTGGACGACGATCCGAAGCTCCAAAAACCGGAAAACCAGGTACTGGTTTATAACCTTCTGAAAATGAAAAATACCGAATTCAACTGGAGCTCGATCAGCTGATCCTTCGACAGGCTCAGGAACAGGAAAGTGTTCAGTCGCAGTATTTAGTTTTCAGAGACAAACAAAATTGCAAAATACGGTGTAGGATCAGCACATGTCCTGACCTTGCTCTAAGCAATGAATTATGACTCTTCAAAACCTGACATTCTTCAGCTAGCGCTTCAAAATATTGATCTATATTTCAAACCTCAATAAAAAAAATAAAAATAACCATGAAAAGAATAATCTTAGTTAGTGGCCTGATAGCCTTCTTCGTTTTTGGCAGTCAGGCCCAGAATGTTAATAAAGGCAAAATAATTACTGAAAAGAAAGGTAAAAGCTTTTACACAGAATCAATCATGAAGGATGTTCGTGAAGTGGAAGAAAAGCTAACGGAAAAGGCTCCTTATTTACGTTTTGAGATGGATCAGTCCGGAATGGACCTGCCCAACAATCCATCCCTGTATAAAACAGCATGGAGTAATCCGACCAAATCGCAGGGAAATGCAGGGACCTGCTGGAGTTTTTCGACTACCTCGTTTTACGAATCGGAAGTACTTCGTCAACACAACAAAAAAGTAGAAATCTCTGAAATTTATACTGCATATTGCGAATATTTGGAGAAAGCCCGCCGGTTCATCGAAAAACGGGGAAACTCGACATTTTCAGAAGGTTCGGAAGGCAATGCAGTGGCACGCATCATGAAAATGTATGGCGCCGTTCCGGAAGAAGCATACAGTGGCCTGATTGATGGAAGGAAGTATCACAGTCATGCCAAAATGGTGGAGGAAATGACTGCCTTCCTGAATTCCATGAAAACATCGAATGCCTGGAACGTGGAATTTGGCTTGCAAACCATTAAGGAAATCATGAACCATTACATTGGCGTTCCTCCAACCGGGTTTGTCGTTGAAGGGAAAACCTATACACCACAATCCTATCTGAAAGACTACCTTCAGATCAATCCGAACGATTATATTGAAATCCTTTCGTACAAACAGGAACCTTACTGGCAACAAGTAGAATACAAAGTTACGGACAACTGGTGGCACAACAAAGATTACTACAACGTTGCGCTCGACGATTTCATGAGTGCAGTGAAAAATGCTGTCAAAGCAGGATATACCCTGAGTATCGGCGGCGATGTGTCGGAGTCAGGATTTAGCCGTGAAACCAATTGTGCACTGATTCCCGATTACGATATTCCATCGGCCTACATCAACGAAGATGCCCGCCAGTTCAGGTTCTCCAACGAAACCACCACCGACGACCATGGTATGCAGGTGATTGGCTACCTCGAAAACTACAAAGGCTTGGGAAAAGATTGGTACCTGATCAAAGATTCCAGTTCTGGCTCCAGAAATGTGGATGAGAATAGTCCTGATTTTGGCTATTATTTCTTTCATGAAGATTACATCAAGCTGAAAATGATGGGATTTACAGTCCACAAAGATGCGGTAAAAGATCTCCTGAAGAAATTCAAATAATACCTGAAAGCCTCGCAATCGTGGGGCTTTCCTTTTAACAGGATAATTGGACTTCAGGATTAAGCAATCGATTGCATTTCTGTTAGATAATTAATTGCTAAAAAGGAAATTTTAAGCATATTTGCACGTGATACCAAAATAAAATGAACAGGAACGTGCAGCCAACCATACATGATATTGCCAGGGAATTGAAAATCTCTGCGTCAACAGTCTCCAGGGCTCTGAATGATAATCCACGGATCAGTTTAAAAACCAGGGAAAAGATTAAAGCAGTAGCTGATTCACTGGGGTATCGCCCAAATACGCTTGCATCTAATCTCCGGAACAAAAAATCGAATACCATCGGAATCGTAGTTCCACTGATCAACAGGCACTTCTTTTCGTCCGTAATCAGTGGCGTGGAAGATGTGGCATACAAAGCCGGATATACAGTGGTAATTGCACAATCGAACGACCTCGCTGCAAAGGAAGTCAACATTGTTCAGTCGATGTATTCGAACCGGGTTGACGGACTGATTATTTCAATTGCCATGCAAACTGAGGCTTTTGATCATTTGAAACTTTTCAGTAAAAAACATATTCCCCTGGCATTTTTCGACCGGGTGGTCTCCGAAATTGAAACCGATAAGATTGTAGTTGATGATTTTGCGGGAGCCTACAAGGTGACTCAGCATCTGATCGATCAGGGTTATCAGCGAATTGGCCATTTAGCTGGGCCACAGAATCTGATGATATACCTCCATCGTAAAGAAGGTTACCTTGAAGCGTTGAAGAAAAACAACATTCCATTCGATGAATCGTTGGTACTAATCAATACCCTGACCAGCGAGGATGGAGTAACCGCAGCAAAGCAACTAATGAGCCTGTCAAACCCTCCTGATGCGATTTTCTGCGGAAACGACATTACGGCATTGAGTGTAATGATTTATTTGCGCGACAGGGGAATCCGCATACCACAGGAAGTCGGAATTGTCGGATTTAGCAATGAGCCCTATTCCAAAGTGGTTTCACCTTCCATTTCAACCATTGCGCAACCGGGATTTGAAATGGGTCAAAAGGCTGCTGAACTGATTATCCGGAAAATTGAGAATAAGGAAAAAACCTACCAGACCATCATATTACCAACCGAACTAATTATCAGGGAATCTTCTTACAGAGGAAAGTGATCAGTGTTCAGTCGCAATAATCAAAAATAATCTGTAACACTTCCCCGTAAAATGGGAAAGGAGCTGGAAATTAAAGTTCAGATTATTTATTATCCGAAAATAATAGTCCGAATACGTGGCAAATGAACCGGTGGCTGAGCTTGTCGAAGCTGGAATTTGGATTTCTTTTACCTTATTCTATCGATGGAACGGATCAGCGCTTCGTCTTTACCGATAGCACGAATGGCCAGGTAATCGAGAATAATAGCAAGCAAAGGGAAAACCAAGCTGATTTTAAAGCTGATCTGTGCATCGCTGAAGGAATAGTAGGTAAAGAAGAAAAACATTCCGAACAAGCCCAGCAGTAGCAAAATGGAAAAAACGGTTACCCTGATTTGCAGGACACGTTTTTTATAGCTTAGTATGGCAAAACCATGTAAAGCCACAATGATGCCGATTAAAAACGAAATGGCCATGCCGTTTTCCTTTAATGTGCCATCCAGCAAAATACCTTTAAAATTGAAAAGGTAGATGGCTCCGTTTTCTGCTATTTCAGCAAAAGGTAATATAAATAATAAGCAAACGAATAGAGCTGAGCCCAGTAAGTATAAAGTTTGAATCCGTTGTATCATGATTTAGTTTTTGTGCAAAAATAAGTTTTTGAGAATAGCAGAGGGAGAAGATTTGAAAAAATTTCTTATTTAAATGATAAATTATATTTTCACCCTCTTATTGGTTTTCGTGTACCAAATATACCCCGAAACATTCTGAAAACCGCAGTTTTTCAATTCCCTGATATAGGTGCGCAATTGATAGTTGTATTTTTCGGATTCCACATCGCCCGATTTATAATCGACTACCACTACCCCATCTGGTCCGATCATGATCCGGTCGGGCCGTTTTACTCCATTAATTCCTGTCAGTATATTCCGTTCGTTGACTACCCGGTATGTTCCATCGAACCAGGTTTTGACTTCCGGATCGTTGAGCAGTTCTGTGAGCTCCAAAGTTAGTTGCCCTGCTTCGCCGAAGCCAATTTTTCCTTCCGCTTCAATGCGTCTGACAGCAGTATGCAAATCCTTGGTCGATTCAATCAACGAAAGAATTTCGTGAATCAGTTTGCCCTTATTGATTCCACTTTGCTTTTTGTTTTCATGAGTAAAAAAGTCTTCACCACGTTGACGGATATTCAGGAACTTCCGGAAATCGGCAAATTCAAATTCCGACAAACGGACATTTTTCATGATTTGTCCCTCTTTCTTCCGGTCGTCAGAAGAAATCGTATTTTCGCCAATTTCAAAGATCATTTTTTCAGGATCATAAGCAGTTCCAAATTGAACCGATTCATCTTCTTTCAATCCACAGGATCCCAAAAATGCTTGTTTTTCAAGGGCCTGTTTCAGCAAATCGCCAACGGTGGTAAGCTTGTTGGTATAATTCGCCCAAACCCACAAACCTGCCTTGGCCCGCGTGAAAACGACGTACATCAGGTTCAGGTTGTCAATGTACGTATTAAATTTCTCGACAAAAAATTCGCGGTAAAAAAACGATTTTCCAACGTCCAATTTAAACCTCACCGGCACCAGTTCCATCTCATTAAAAGGCTCAACATCTGGCTGACACCAAAGCAACGGAGCTTTATCGGGTAACGATGACGGTTGGATATCCCAGTTGAAAAACGGCACAAACACATGGGTAAATTCCAGACCTTTCGATTTGTGGATGGTCAGCACATTAATGGCGTCAATGCTGTCGGAAACCGGGATCGTGAACCGCGCCCCATTGTCGTCCCACCAATTCAGAAAGCTGGTTAATTCGGATGCGTGATTGCGTTCGAAAACCGAAATCTGATCGACAAAAGCCTGCAAATAAGCCAGCTCATCGGCTAAACTGAATAAATTGAACTTCTCGCAAATGCTGTAAATGATCTCCAGGATCGGTTTCCCGGCAATCAGTTCCTCAAAATCTTTACCGGCCAAAAACTGAAGTAACTCATTATCCGGAAGATTCGTCTCCTCAAACTGCTGGTTCAGATCAGGTTCGTAAGGTGCCCCTTCGACTGCTTCGCGCTCAGGGAGCGAAACTTCGACTGCTTCGCGCTCAGGGAGCGAAACTTCGATCAACAGAGTCTGTTGATCGGAGTTTTTTAACCCGTAACCCGTAACCCGCAACCCGCAACCTTGTTCAAACAACTTCGGCATCTTCCCAAGCTCCTTCAACCTCGGATATATTTTCTGATAATACAAATAATTTACTTCAGCCCTCACTACCTGATCATCCGGATTCAGGAAGCCGGTCAGGATCGAAATAATCAGGCCAATAACCTCAGAATTAGTGATGTATAAAGATTCTCCGGAAAGAATATCGAAATTATAGGCCCGATTCTCCGGAAGGCTTTTCTGTTCCAGAAACATATCGGCAATTTTACGCGCTTCACTTTTCTGGCGAACCAGGATGGCCATTTCAATCGCCTTTACCCCTTTATCCTGAAGGGATTTGACAGACTCAAGCAGGTCTGCAAGAATCAATTCTTCATTCTCTGATTTATTTCCTTCTAGAAATCGGACACGAACATATCCCAAATCGGCAACTTCTCTGTTGGAAACCTGCTGAACGCTGTCGGCATATACTTCAGGAAAGGTGAATTGAACCGGATTTTCATCAATCCCGGCAGCCGAAAGCTCTTCTTCCATATTTTGCTGAAGCAATTGGGGGGCCAGCCGAAACACCGTGTTATTAAAACGGATAATTTTGCCATGACTTCGCCAGTTGCTGTCCAGAACCTGATCTTCCAGGCCAAAAGCGGGGAAACTTTCGCCCAGCTTTCCGGCCAGCAACCTCCAGTCGCCGCTGCGCCAGCGGTAGATGGCCTGTTTGACGTCGCCCACCACCATACTCAAGTTATTCTCCGACAAGGAGTTTCCAATCAGTGGCCTGAAATTATTCCATTGCAAACCGGAAGTATCCTGAAATTCGTCGATCATAAAATGCGAATAGACCGAGCCCGTTTTTTCGTAAACGAAAGGCGTTTCGGAATCGGCAATCACATTTTTAAGTAAATGTCCCGAATCGGAGATCAGCACAATGCCTTTTTCGCGACACAATTCTTTGACCGATTTGCGTAAATCGACCAGAATGCCCAGCGTGTACAACTGATTGACCAGGAGTTTTGCAGTGATGTATTTGCGTTTATCGGTTTCAATCAGGCGAATGGCTTCTTGCAATTTGGGCATCAACTTGCCTTCGGCCACTTCGTTCAGTCGCGACCTCAGCGGTTCTTTCACCGAAGCAGTTACCCAGCCCGAAGCGTCGGTTGCTGCACGAAGGACAGTATTTGAGGGTTCAAATTTAAAGTCTTTCATCTTCTGAAAACTGGCGGAAGGACCACTTCCTTTCCCCTTGAAATCGTCAGTAGATAAACCTTCCATGGCTAAAATGTTCAATCCTTCCTGACCCAATGTTTTTATCCGGCTTTCGTACAGAGCGATGATCTTACTGAGTTTCCCGCGGTATTCCTTTAAAAATTTACGATCGTTCAGTTTTTCGTACAAAGTTTCGTTCAGCGATTTAAACGTTTCGTTGTAAATCTCACTTCCCAAACGAAGAATATCCTTTTTCAGGTTCCAGCCTTTGCCTTCCCTCATTTTGTCTGAAGCAAACGCATCAAGCCATTCCAACAGTTTCGGGTCATCTTCAACCGAATGGATCAGCCGGTCGGCCGCTTCTTCGAGAATGTTTTTTTCGTCCAGCTCAACATTGTAGGCCGCGTTGATGCCCAGTTCTCGGTTAAAAGCCTTGATTACCCGCTGGAAAAAACTGTCGATGGTGCTGATCGAAAACCGGGAATAATCATGGAGAATACGTTTCAAAACCAGTTGAGCCTGACTTTCTACCTGTATCGGTTGCCAACCCAGTTCTGCAGTCAAAACTTCCATGTAAACCGATTCCTTACCTTTGGCCAGATGGTACAATTCGCCGATAATGCGCGATTTCATCTCGGCAGTAGCTTTGTTGGTAAAGGTTACCGCCAGAATGTGCCGGTAATTGGACTCGTTGGTCAGGGCCAGTTTCATGTATTCAATGGCCAGCCGGAAGGTCTTCCCGGAACCTGCAGAAGCTTTATATACTTTGAGTTGCGACATTTACTATCATTTTTAACACAGATTACACACCTGCCCGCCTTTTGGCGGGGATGAACACAGATTAAAAAAACTTTGTGTCTTCGTGCCTTGGTGGCTATTTTATTTTGAAAAACTAAAAGTAAGCATATCTCTGATAAGGTAAGCAGGATTGGGATTGGATAATGGATAGATTGTTGAAAAGTATTGGGAAAGAAGAGGATTCAGTACCAGATCTGTCCCTCGTTTGTTCTGAGTTTTTAACTTTATTCTCTTTTGTTTGCATCAATGGGTTAATAGTTTTGAGTTTGCAACTCACTTATAAACGCAACCTCATTTCCAGATTTGCAAACCTGCCCGCACTTTTGTAGTTTTAGATCTTCACATACAAACGACCAGGCATGGTGTTTATCCTCAAGGCAGTACTTGGTCTCATGACCAGTTTCTTTAGCTTTTTTTACATCAAAGATGTTCACCGGAACCGGAAAACCTTTTCCGATAAACCTTATCCGGGTCTTTGGGGAATTGGCTTCCTGACCAATTTTCTGGATACCTTGGGAATCGGAAGTTTTGCCCAGCAAACCGCCTTGTTTAAGTTTTTCAAACTAATAGACGACCGGCTCATCCCTGGCACCATGAATGTTGGAGATGCCATCCCGACGGTTGCCCAGGCCTTTATTTTCATGACTTCAGAGGCCATCGGACTGACGGGTTGGAAATTAGTTCAAGGTTTATCAAAGAAAATGCATACGACCGGAAGACCTCTGTCGCGCTTACCATTGCAGGTACGGCAGGCGTATTTTTAGCTGCCTATATCGTAAAATCCTTGCCGGTTGATGTTCTAAAAGGAGTTGTTTGCGCGGTAGTCTTTTATACTTCTGTTTCGATGTTCCGTTCGGCTGCAGCTGGCAAATAACAGATCCTATTTTTTCCGGTTTCAGAAGTTTGGGAAGATCGCTTTTTAATTGGTTCACCAGTTTGAAATAGCCGGTACCGAATGTACCTTTGTTCTAACTCAAAATCTCTCCTATGATCCTGAAAATACTTTTCGTGATTGCCATTGTCCTCCAGTTTTTTGCCGTCGGGGTCGCCATTAAACTGACGCGTGTAACTAAATATAATTTCTCCTGGATGCTGCTTACCCTGGGATTCATCCTGATGGCCATCATGCGCCTGGTGGAGTTTCTGCCTTATGTGAGCAATATAAAACCTCAGGATTACCGTGAGATTTTTGTCTGGGGGGGCGTTATTACCTCATTGACTTTTGCCATTGGTGTTTTCATGATACAGAAGATTTTCAAATACATGAAACGGGTGGAAGATTCACGCCGGCTGACTGAAAAAATGTTCCTGAATGCCATTATTCAGACAGAGGAAAAAGAGCGGAAACGATTCGCCAAAGACCTGCACGACGGTATGGGGCCGTTGCTTTCGAGCGTAAAAATGTCAGTTTCATCCCTGGCACAAATGAAACATGATGATGCTTCCCGCGAAATTGTTGAAAACACTGAATTGGTGATCAATGAAGCGATCAAGAGTTTGAAGGAGATTTCGGACAATCTGAGTCCGCATATTTTAAATAATTTTGGGCTGATCAGGGCGCTGAACAATTTTGCCAACAAGATCAACATCACGAAGACCATCCGGATTAATCTCACCTCAAACCTGAAAGATGAACGCTTTGACAGCAATGTGGAAGTCGTTCTGTACCGCGTAATTTGTGAATTAATAAACAATTCCATCAAACATGCACAGGCGAAAAAGATTAACATATCTTTGACCAAAGAGAACGATTTTCTGACCATCGTTTATAAAGATGACGGGAAAGGGTTTAATGTAAGCAAAGTGATTGAACAACCGGTGACAAGCGGAATGGGACTATCAAACATCTATTCGCGCATCAATTCGTTAAAGGGCGAAATCAACATTGAAAGTGAACTCAAAAAAGGAACTCTTGTAACTATTAAAGTAATGATGCATGACGAGTAATCAATCCAAACGAAAAGTCATCATTGTTGATGATCACACTTTATTCAGGAATGGTTTGCGAATACTTCTGAATAACATGGAAAACTACCATGTAACGGGCGAAGCGGCCAATGGAAAGAAATTTCTGGACCTGTTGAAAATTAATATTCCGGACCTGGTTCTGATGGATATCAGCATGCCAGTGATGGATGGCATTGAAGCTGCCACCATTGCTCATGAAATGTATCCTGATCTGAAAATAATTACCCTTTCGATGTACGGTGAAGAGGATTATTACTATAAAATGGTCAATGCCGGAGTGAAAGGGTTTGTTCTGAAAAACTCCGATATTAAAGAGGTAAAGACAGCCTTGGACGTGGTTTACAGCGGAGGCTCCTTTTTTTCATCCGAGCTGCTTCAGACCCTTGTTAACAGCCTGAAATCTTCTCCAAAAAGTAAAGAGTTTCATGCTGTGCTTTCAGAACGCGAAATGGAAATTCTGATCTTAATCTGCCAGGGACTTTCCAATCAGGAAATTGCGCATCAACTTTTCATCAGCAAACGTACGGTCGATAAGCACCGCGCCAATATCCTCGAAAAAAGTGAAAGTAAAAATACGGCGCAGCTGGTGGTTTATGCCATTAAAAACCGGTTGGTGGAGTTGTAACCGAAGGATCCGGTCTTTTGTCTATGCATCAGTTTTAGTTTTCCAAAACTTAAGCTTGTCTTTTTTGCCAGCCTTCCGGAAGTGGAAATTCTTCCTGGTAGGCGTCCCAAACATGTGAGGAAAAACCACCAAACAACTGCATCATTCCCAGTTCCATTTCACGGTCGGCATAATAGCAAGCCGGATCGATCAGTGCCGGTCCATTCACGGTGAATAGGTAATTGCCCGACCATAAATTACCTTTGGAATAATCAAATATGGATTTTCAACTGAACGCATTTCATTCAATCCGGCAGCTTCTTTCTGAAACAGATCTGAAGGAGCCGTAGCATTCCATTTCAGGAAAAAGTCGCCAGCCGAAGTGCTGATTTTAAGGGCATGATTGATGCGGCCCCCTCCGACAGAATGGGAGCTGATTAACCGAACCTGTCTGCCATACAAAACAGACAGTTTTTCGATACACAATTGAATGATATCCTGTTCGTTATTCCTCAACAGGAAGACTAATAAAGATTAAAAAGCCGTTTTCGATTGGTTCGAAAACGGCTCTTTGGAACGATAAAATCTCATTTATTCAGCAAATAACGCTTGAAATCAGAAAATTTAGTACTGAGTTCGACAGAAAGCTTTTCACCTTTCATAAAGGCGGACAGTTTTTCAGGAAGAACAACGGTTCCAGTTCCCAGAACGCCTTCAACAGTTTCAGTAAATTTGGCCGGATGGGCCGTTTCAAGGAATACACCAACTTCGCCTTCTTTTAAATCAGCTTTCAATGCACGGTATCCAACCGCTCCGTGAGGATCGAGCATGTAATTTTCTTCCTCAAAAACCTGCTTCATGGTTTGGCGGATTTCGTCGTCAGAATACCGGTATCCAACTATTTCGGAAGCAATTTCGTTGTGCGAATGATTGTACAATTCCAGGATACGCGCAAAGTTGCTCGGATCACCCACATCCATCGCATTGGCAATGGTAGCAACCGATTCGCGTGGTTCGTATTTACCAGATTTCAGGTAATTAAAAACAATATCATTTTCATTGTTGGCGGCAATAAACCGCTTGATGGGCAATCCCATAAATTTGGCAAACAATCCGGCAGTCAGGTTTCCAAAGTTGCCGCTGGGTACCGAAAAGACCAGTTCTTCCGTGATCCCGGCTTCGCGCAAACGGGCATAAGCATTGAAATAATAAAAGGCCTGCGGAAGGAAACGGGCCACATTGATTGAATTGGCCGAAGTCAAAACCATCGCCTTGTTCAACTCTTTGTCGAGAAAAGCCGATTTTACCAGCCGCTGACAATCGTCGAAAGTACCGTCAATTTCGAGCGAAGTAATATTATTCCCCAGTGTGGTAAATTGTTTTTCCTGAATGTTACTCACCAGTCCTTTGGGATACAACACGAATACCTTGATTCCGGGAACTTTGTAAAATCCATTGGCCACGGCGCTACCGGTATCTCCGGAAGTGGCAACCAGCACATTGACTTCCTTTTTGAATCCTTCAAGGAAATAAGACAGCAAACGTGCCATAAATCGTCCGCCAACATCCTTAAATGCCATCGTTGGCCCGTGAAAAAGTTCGAGCGAATAAATCGAATCGCTGAGTTGAACAACAGGGCAATCAAAGTTCAGGGTGTCGTAAACAATGTCTTTCAGCGTTTTCTCCGGAACATCTTCCCCGAAAAATTTTTTGGCTACTTCGAACGAAATTTCCTGAAAGCTCATCTGATGAATTCGTCGGAAAAAATCAGGATGAAACTCTTCGATCCGTTCCGGCATAAACAATCCATTGTCGCTTGCTAATCCTTTGGTAACCGCCTCCATCAGCGAAACTTCAGGAACTGATTTGTTGGTGCTATAATATTTCATAGTAAAAGCCCCCTTCTTATTCCCCCCAAGGGGGAAAGATTAACAGCCCGGGCAGGGCATTTTATTTATTGGTTCCAAAATCATCAATTCAAAAAAGAAAAAACCTGGATTCGGCAAATCACCAAATTCCCCCATTGGGGGATTAAAGGGGGCCTCCCAACAATGTTTTCATAAACTGATCACCTTTCAACAGTCCATACGAACCTTTTTCAACTTCAAATTCATCGTAAAACTGAGCAGCATCTGGTGTTTCGCCGGGCCTGTAAATGATAAACGGAACAGCATCGCGGTTATGTATCCGGGTTGCACAAGGTGTCGGATGATCGGGTAAAACTGCAATGGTGACCGGTTCATCCATCTTTTGAGTTTCTTCAACCAGAAATCTGACGATCCGCTGATCGAGATACGAAATGGTCTTTGTTTTCAACTCCACATCACCTTCGTGCCCGGCTTCATCACTGGCTTCCACATGCAGGTAAACCAAGTCGTGATCTTTCAAGGCATCCATCGCAGCCTGAGCCTTTCCTTCGTAATTGGTATCATACAAACCTGTGGCGCCATCCACCTTAATCACATCCATTCCGGCGTAAACACCGATCCCCTGAATAAGATCGACAGCCGAAATAACCGCAGATTTTTCGATACCAAAAAGCTCGGTCAAGGTTGGCATTTTCGGTTTATAGCCTGGCGACCAGGGCCAGATACTGTTGGCTAGCTCTTTTCCTGCTTCTTTCCGCTTTAGATTGACCGGATGATCGGCCAGCAAGGCTTGCGAACGCAGGATCAAATAATTCAGTAGCTTGGCTGTTGCTGCCGCTTCCTGATTTTCAGCGGTAATCAATCGTGAACGGAATGATTTCCCCGGAACATCATGTGGCGGAGTGCAGTTCATCTGCTTCTTTCCACCTTTGATCACCAGCAGGTGCCGGTACGAAACTCCCGGATAAAAACGGATGATCTCGTTGCCCAGTCTTTTATTCAGAAAATCAATCAGCTCATAAGCTTCGGTATTTGAAATATGGCCGGCCGAGTGATTTTTAATATTTCCATTTTCGATGGTTAGTAAGTTACATCGCAAAGCCAGATCATTTTCTTCTAAAGCGACACCAATACTGGCTGCTTCCAGCACGCCACGACCTTCGAACACGGTATGAACATCATAACCCAAAACCGACATATTGGCAATTTCGCTTCCCGGATGCATATCTTCAGGAACTGTTACCAGCCGACCAGTTCTTCCCATTTTCGCCAGATTGTCGATAGCGGGTTTATCAGCTAACTGCAACGGAGTCTTTCCTCCGTAACCTACCAATGGCTCATCGGCCATTCCATCACCCAACACAATAATATATTTCATATATTTTAAATATTCGATACCCTGATAATATCGGCAAATACACCGGCAGCAGTAACCGCGGCGCCGGCTCCGTAACCTTTGATCATCATCGGGAACTCGTGATAACGTTCGGTAGTAAACATCACCAGGTTATTCGAGCCCTGAAGGTCGGCAAACGGATGACCTGCCGTTATTTCCTGAAGTCCGATTTCCGCTTTTCCTTCTTCGAACTTCGCCACAAATCGCCAGAAACGTCCTTCTGCAGCCAGTTTTTTACGGCCTGCTTCAAATTCTACGTCCATTTCAGGTATTTTTTTCCAAAAATCATCCACACTTCCTTCAAAATATTTTTCCGGAATAAACTTGTTGATTTTAATGTCATTCATTTCAAACTGATAGCCTGACTCACGAACCAGGATAAGCAGTTTTCGCGCCACATCCACACCACTGAGGTCAATACGCGGATCAGGCTCGGCATATCCCTGGTCTTTGGCCATCCGGATGGTTTTGCTCAAAGGAACTGTATCGCCGATCGTATTAAAAATAAAGTTGAGCGTTCCCGAAAGAACCGCTTCAATTTTCAGAATGGTATCTCCTGAATTGACCAAATCGTTCAATGTGGTGATAATCGGCAAACCAGCGCCAACATTGGTTTCGAAAAGAAATTTGACTCCTTTTCGCTTGGCTGTCTTTTTCAGAAGTGCATAATTTTCGTAATCCGAAGAAGCGGCCACTTTATTGGCAGTCACAATCGAAATGTTGGCATTCAGCAATTCGGCATACAATCCGGCAGCCTGCTCGTTGGCTGTACAATCAACAAAAATCGAGTTATACATGTTCATCCGTATAATCTCATTTTTGAATTTCGCCAGGCTTGACTCGTGCCCTTCCGTCATCAACTTTTCGCGAAAAGTAGCTATATCAATGCCATCCCGGTCGAAAAGCATCTTTTTGGAGTTCGCTACACCCGATAGTTTAATCTTGAGGTGTTTTTCCTTTAAGAGTTTGGGCTGTTGCTGCATGATTTGTTCGAGCAGGTTTCCCCCAACCAGGCCAATTCCCAGCAAAAACACATTCACTTCTATATTTTCAGACAGAAAAAACGATTCGTGAACTACATTCAGGGTCTTGCGTAAATCAGAGATTTTTACGACCCATGAAATATTCAGTTCTGAAGCTCCCTGTGCGATAGCTATAATGTTGATCCCGTTTTTGCCAATGGTATTGAACAGCTTTCCGGCAACACCAGAGGCATGTTTCATGTTTTCGCCAACGATGGCCACAATGGCAAGGTTTTCTTCGATGGTAATTTTGTTGATCTGATCAAGTTCAATTTCACGGTCAAACTCTTGCCGGATAGCAGTTTCAGCTTTCGAAGTACTTGATGAATCGATGGCAAAACTGATTGAATTTTCAGAAGAAGCCTGGGAAATCAGGATGACATTGATTTGCTGGCGCGCCAACGCTCCGAAGAGCCGGGCCGAAATACCCGTAACTCCAACCATTCCCAAGCCCTGAATGGTAATCAGCGTAATATTTGAAATGGACGAGATACCCTTTATCGGCAAGTCTTTTCCATTGAGTTTACTTTCAGTAATTAAAGTTCCTTCTGCAGCCGGATCCAATGTATTTTTTATCCTGACGGGAATGCCTTTCTTATAAACCGGTAGAATGGTAGGCGGATAGATCACCTTTGCGCCAAAATGCGACAATTCCATTGCTTCCGAATAACTCAGGGTTTTAATCGTGTAGGCTTTGCTAATTACACGCGGATCGGCGGTCATGAAGCCATTCACATCAGTCCAGATTTCGAAGGATTCAACCTCCATGGCAGCTGCCATAATTGCCCCGGTATAATCAGAGCCACCCCGTCCCAAAGTAGTGTATTCACCAGTTTCGTTGCTCGAAATAAAACCTGGAACAATAGCAATTCCTGAAAATCCGCTGAAAGCCGAGTGGATCAATTGGTTGGTTGTCCCGAAATTGACAATGGCCTTGCCAAAATCGCTGTTTGTCCGGATCAGCTGGCTGGAATCGAACCATTTTGCTGAAGGAATGTATTCCGAAATAATGAGCGACGACAATCGTTCGCCAAAACCCATGATTTTATCAAGCGTTTTGGGTGTCAGTTCACCGATGAGCGAAACTCCCTGAACAATACGTTCAAGTTCGTCAAGCAGGAGTTGTACCCTTACCTTAACTTCAGACTGTTTTTCACCCTGAAACAATTTTTCAATCGCATCAAAATGCCGTGTATTGATTTCCGTTAATTCAGCATGAAAGTAGCCGGTTCCGATGGCAGCCATTTTTGCCGCACTCAAAATCATGTCGGTAATTCCACCCAAAGCCGAAACCACCACGATCACATCGTCGGTCTGCCCCATCAGGATTTCCTTTACCTTTTGAATATTTTCAGCACTTCCGACAGAAGTACCTCCAAATTTTAAAACTTTCATAACTCAACATTTAACGGAAGCCTTCAAACTACAAGCTTTTCAGGCCACCAGATTATTATTTATTCCAACTAAACAATTCAACTGAACCAATTCTCAGAATTTGGGCCAAAAGATAGTGTTAAAAAAAATCCGGATGAAACAGCACAGCTGCCGCACCCGGACAATAACTGTTTTTTTAATCTTTATTTAATTTACCGTTGTTGCTGTCGTAACAGCCTCCAGTATTTTAGCCTCCAGTTCAAGAGCCAATTCCGGATTGTCACGAAGAACCGATTTTACCGATTCACGACCCTGTCCCAACTTGGTGTCTCCATAGCTAAACCATGAACCGCTCTTTTTAATGATATTTAATTCAACACCCAGATCAACGATTTCGCCGGTTTTCGAAATTCCTTCACCATACATGATATCGAATTCAGCTTTCTTGAATGGCGGAGCCACTTTGTTTTTCACCACTTTCACGCGGGTATGGTTCCCCTGAGCTTCTTCTCCGTCTTTGATCTGACCAATACGGCGAATGTCGAGACGCACCGAAGCATAAAACTTCAAGGCATTACCACCGGTAGTTGTTTCAGGATTGCCGAACATGACTCCGATTTTTTCGCGAAGCTGGTTAATGAAAATCACGCAGGTTTTCGTTTTGTTGATATTACCGGTTAATTTACGCAAGGCCTGTGACATCAAACGTGCCTGAAGTCCCATTTTTGAGTCGCCCATTTCTCCTTCAATTTCGGCTTTTGGAGTTAAAGCGGCCACTGAATCAATCACGATGATATCCACGGCTCCTGAACGGATCAGGTTATCGGCAATTTCCAAAGCCTGTTCTCCGTTGTCCGGCTGCGAGATTAACAATTCGTTAATATCAACTCCCAGTTTGGCTGCATATGACGGATCAAATGCATGCTCTGCGTCAATAACCGCAGCGATTCCACCCGCTTTTTGAGCCTCGGCTATTGCATGAATGGCCAATGTTGTTTTACCTGATGATTCAGGTCCGTAAATTTCGATGATTCTTCCTTTCGGGTAACCGCCAACACCCATTGCAATGTCCAGTCCGATTGATCCGGATGAGATTGACGGAACCAATTCTACCACCCGGTCGCCTAATTTCATAATCGAGCCTTTGCCATAGCTTTT
Organism: Bacteroidota bacterium; assembly: GCA_030684645.1. Lineage (GTDB taxonomy): Bacteria > Bacteroidota > Bacteroidia > Bacteroidales > Prolixibacteraceae > Aquipluma. The sequence goes on from JAUXUF010000379.1 coordinate 51,018, forward strand.
CTCGATTTTATCCATTGTCAACTGCAGGGCTTTCAGCTTTTCCAAATTCGGATTTGATTTTTCTTCTTTTGCCATATTATTTAATATCTATTGCTTTAATAATTTGATCGGTGTGGTTTTTTGTATCTACTTTATCAAAAATATTTTCAATAATTCCAGCTTCACTGATTACAAAGGTGGTTCGCATAACGCCCATATACTTTTTACCATACATGCTCTTTTCGCCCCAAACGCCATAAGCCTGAAGAATTTCCTTATCAGGATCGGCAACCAGGTTAAACCCGAACTGAAATTTATCGGCGAATTTCTGATGCGAAGCAACGCTATCCGGACTAATGCCAACAACTTCATAACCTTTGGAAAGCCACCATTGATAATTGTCGTTCAGGTTGCACGACTCTGCAGTACACCCCGGAGTATTGTCTTTCGGGTAAAAGTACAAAATCAACTTTTTCCCTTTGAATCCGGTCAATGAAATCTGTTCACCTTTTTGGTTCAGCCCTTGAAATTCAGGAGCCTTATCTCCTTGACTTAAACTCGCCATCGTAGATTTTTTTTAGTTTGACAAATATACTCGAAATATTGATATGAATCAGCCGGAACTATGCCTTGTTCAAAATAAACCACACTATTTATGCCAGATGCATGGCACATTTTTTGTAATTTTAGCCCCGAATCAATTCCAGGCAAAATATGTTAACCCTTTCTAAAACAAGCATAAAAACAAGCTTCATTCTCCTTTTGTTTACAGTAGGGATATCATTTTTTTCTACCGGTAATTCTGTGTGTAATAAACCAGGAGAAAATGGGATACCTGACCAGACTTATAGAGGTTCGGGTGATACGATCATAATCAGTACACCCGCTGAAAAGAAAGAAATCATTCAGGAAGCTGAATTTAAAATTCCGGACAACTTCGCCAGGGAGACTATCGATTTTCAGGTGAACCCGGACATCAGCTATTATCGATTCAGCCATTTTGTTAAAAATGAATCCAAAAAGCTATTTTATGAAGCCTGGCGCAAAGAAAAGGAAGTCAAAATGCTTTTGGCACAAACCGACAGTTTACGGAAAGCATATGCCAACGCTTCGGTAGAACTGAAAGAAGTGGTCTCCGCTCAAATTCTAAAGGCAGAAGAACGGTCGATCGCCTTAAATGAGGAGATTCCGGTGGAGTATGAGAAGGCCAGGGATGAAGAAAACCGGTATTGGCAATCGGCCTCTGCCGACGAAAAAACTAAGTTTCAGGAAAAAATCAGGCTGTTTAAGGATAGTATCAGACAAATTGCCAATTTGCAAATCGAACAGCTCAACACGAAAAAATTACCGGATACCATCACTTTTTATAACGAGGCACAGAAAACCATTACAAAAACGAATGCTCCTTCAGAAATAACCTATAAAATTCTGATTGGTTCCTTTAAGGGCAAAATACCTACGAACACCCTCAATTCAATTAAAAAACTTTCACTTTTAAGGAAAGTAGAAAAATACAAGGATGAAGAAGGGATTACCATATATACCACCGGAAGCCTGAAAAACTACCAGGAAGCGGTAATCATGCAGAACCAGGTTAGGCAGGAAGGTATAAAAAGTGCGACCATTGCCGCATATCAGCACGGAACAAAAATACCGGTGGATAAAGCCAGAAAATAAAATCCAGAGCTATGACATCAAAAGAAACACCACAGAAGGAAAAAAAGGAAGATCATGAGCAAAGGAACAAAAAGGAAAGGTTCCTGGTTTTGCACAACGACGACTACCATACATTTGACTATGTGATCGGTGCATTAATGGATATTTGTGAACACGACCTGGTACAGGCTGAGCAATGTACTTTGCTCATACATTATAAAGGGAAATGTGATGTTAAAAAAGGAAGTTTTTCTTATCTTAGGCCAATGAAAAACGCTCTGGTTCAAAAAGAGCTGAAAGCCACCATTGTTTAATCCGTACCTATGAATCTTCTGATTATTTTATTTCTCATTTTTCTTGGCATTATTTTGCTACTCATTGAGTTTACCATTTTACCAGGTATAACCATAGCGGGAGTCGGTGGATTTCTGCTCTTTGTATACAGTATTTATTTGGCTTTCACCAGCTATGGAAATCTTGCCGGTTTTTTGACCTTGGCTTTTGTACTGATTGTTTCTCCCATACTTATCCTTTTGGTATTCAAAGGGAAAAGCGGTAAAAAAATGGTTCTCCATGCTGTCCTGCATGGTTCTGCCAACGAGATTGATCCTGAAAAAGTTAAAATCGGCGATATTGGAGTTACTATCGGAAGGCTTGCCCCCATGGGGAAAATCAAAGTTAACAATGAAGTTGTTGAAGTTCGCTCGACCGGTACATTTGTAAATCCGGGAGAAAAAGTCAGAATAATCCAAATTGAAAAATCGTTAGTTACAGTTGAACCTTTAAACATAGAATAATGGAACAAATTCAAGGCCTTGGAGTATTTGGTTTGATCGCGGGAATTTTTATTCTCCTCATCATCATTTTGTATTATATCCCTGTCGGACTTTGGTTTTCGGCACTCGTTTCCGATGTTCGGATTTCTTTGCTGCAGCTATTTCTGATGCGGTTCCGGAAAGTGCCGCCATCGGTTATTGTTCGTGCCTTGATTGAAGGTACAAAAGCCGGTCTGGTGCTTAACCGCGACGACCTCGAAGCCCACTACCTGGCGGGTGGTCATGTCGAGAAAGTAGTACATGCATTGGTTTCGGCGCAAAAAGCCAACATCGAACTTTCGTTTAAAATGGCCACAGCCATCGACCTTGCCGGACGCGATGTTTTTCAGGCCGTACAAATGTCTGTAAATCCAAAAGTTATTGATACCCCACCCGTTGCCGCTGTGGCAAAAGACGGTATCCAGCTGATCTGTAAAGCCAGGGTAACTGTTCGGGCCAACATCAAACAATTGGTTGGGGGCGCCGGTGAAGAAACAGTTCTTGCACGTGTGGGGGAAGGTATTGTATCCTCCATCGGATCGTCGCATACCCACAAAGCTGTACTCGAAAACCCTGATTCAATCTCGAAAGTAGTGTTGGGAAAAGGACTCGATGCGGGTACAGCTTTTGAAATTCTTTCCATCGACATTGCTGACATCGATATCGGCAAAAACATTGGAGCTGGTTTGCAGATGGATCAGGCTGAAGCAGATAAGAACATTGCCCAGGCCAAAGCTGAAGAACGCCGTGCCATGGCTGTTGCCCTGGAGCAGGAAATGAAGGCCAAAGCACAGGAAGCCCGCGCCAAGGTTATTGATGCCGAAGCACAAATTCCAATGGCTATTGCCGAAGCATTCAGAAATGGAAACCTGGGAATCATGGATTACATGAAATATAAAAACATCATGGCCGACACATCTATGCGTGAAGCCATTTCGAACGAGGAACAGGGCAAAAAGAAAACATAGATTGCGGATGGTATGGACAGGACATGTCCTGTCCCTCGAGTTTGGCTAATTTCTCATGTAAAACATAGCGGAAGTACATGGGTTTGCAACATTTCTCTGGCTTTGTGTTTTTAATTCGTGATTCACGAAGCCGGAGAAATTCATTCCGATTGCTTTGGTCCATGCCTGAGCTTTC
>JAUXUF010000395.1 GCA_030684645.1 Bacteroidota bacterium
CAGAATTTATAATATGTGATGATCAATCCACGGATGGAACAGGAGCTATACTGGAGAAGTATCAGCATAAAGGGCTTCTACGCTATTATATTAACAAAAGCAGGCTCGGCTTTGTCGGCAATTTTAAAAGGGCAGTTTCCCTCACATCTCCAACTAACTATGTCGCTTTATCGGATCAGGATGATATCTGGCTTCCCGGCAAACTGGAGGCAGCAGCAGATAAGATGCTGGAGACGGAAGATGGCCTGCGGCCTGCTATGGTTTATTCCGACCTCATTCTTGTTGATCAGGATAAAAATCTGCTCAACCCTTCATTCAGGAATGAATTAGGACAGGATGTTTATGTGCATTGCCCTGAAACCTTATTATTTGGTGGTTTTGTGAACGGATGTACTATGCTGATGAATCCTGCAATGCGGAATTATTTTCAAACTATTCCTAATCATGCGAAAGAAAGTCATGATACCTGGATAAGCCTCATCGCTTATACCTTCGGCCAGGCCGGGATTGTTCCCTCATCGCAGATCCTGTACAGGAAGCATAGAGATAATGCCTCTGATTTACATGATTTTTCAAAGAAGAGTAGGTTCGGGAGATTGAAGGCAGAGGTATTATGGGCTTTCAAAAAGAATGATCTATTTGAGGACCAGATAAGTTTTGTCAATGATTTTTATAATACCTTTCATCAGGAGCTTAATTCTGATCAAAAGAGGCTGATCTTGAGATTTTTAAAGCTTAAGGGCAGGACTTATATAGAAAAGAAGATCGCGTTGAGGATGTTTTTTAGAGGGAAGTGGATTAAGAATTAGCAAATGGGATGTTGCTACAACTTGAAGAGATACATTTTATAGCTCCATACTTAAAAAATCAATCAGGTTTAATTGTTTAATGCCTTTATAATCATTGCCTAAAATGGTATCATTAAGAGTAACAACATATTTAGGATAATTATCTTCAATTAATAACAGGTTATTGAATTCCCTTTCTTCTGTTTTTTTGCTGCTA
>JAUXUF010000399.1 GCA_030684645.1 Bacteroidota bacterium
AGAAAATCGCTTCATACAGCAATGGGCCTCCGATAAAATTGCTATCGAAAATGGAAGATGGGGGCCATTTATCCGTTTTGGTAAGCAAATGCTGAAACTTGGTAAAAATCCTGCAACGAATGATAAATATACTGCCGAAGAGCTTTCTGTACTACCGCTTGAAACGGTCAAAAAATTGATCAGTGACCAGGTTCCTGATGCTTTTGCTACCAAGACCAGGAAAACTGTGAAGAAGCCAGCGGCAAAGAAAACTAAATCGCGGTCTGTTAAAAAATAATCTTCCTCAGCATGACCTTGCTGATGGTCTGATAGAATATGAAAGAGGATCTGCCTGAGAATATTGTTGAAAATATTACCATAGCCATCGTTATGGAATCTGCTACTCCGGAAGCTAAAATATGGAATGTTTATTTGCTCAACCTGAAGGATGAGCTCATTGAAACTGTTCTAGTAAGTTCCAAAGGCTATGGTGAAAAAGATGGAAAGCAGGTGAAAACCTCTGTTCTTCGTCATTCAATAGGTGATGTTTCACCTAAAAGCTTTGCCCTTATTGAACTAATTGATGAACAGGTATTTGGTTTAACGAACGAATTCTGGCTAAGCTATTATATCAATGGCCGGATCTATGATAAAAAATTCATCTTCGTCCCGGAAAGCATTGTTGATTCTAATCTAAGCCGGATTCCCCTTCTGAATAAACCCGGTGTAATGATCGGGTAATTTATTCATAATCTGCTGTTTACAAAGCAATAGATCGCGGCTGAAATTTTAACTGGCATAATACTTGATTAATTCCTGGTATAAAATATAATACCTCATGGAAACGATCTTAAAAATATCATACACAGCCTACCCGGATGGTACGCTTGTAAAGTATTTATTCGGGATGAAACAGCCTGAAATTATGTTCTCCGGATTTTCTGTTAAAAAGGATATGTGGCTTAGGAAAGCAGGGAAAGAAATTATGAAAATACGTAATTCCAGATCCAGATTAATAGGTTAAACCAGGCGGTTTTTCCAGTTTGTATAATTCAAATTCAGGCTCCTGCATTTTCAGGCGGGGTCAAAAAGCTAAATTCGCTGCCCAATTCTTTTTAGAGGAGAACAGAATTCTATCTTTGGATATGGATTCAACTCAAACTTTGCCTGCTCTTAGTGCTTCAGAGCAGCTTGTTCCCGGTTCCCTGATGGAGAAAAACAGAACAACTCCCTATTATTATCCAATGTCAATAAACCTATGGCAGAATTAAGCTAAACAGAGCAATAAAACAGGGCTATTTATGTAAATAAAACACTCATCCTATGTTAGAAAAAATTGATCTTCAGCAGGTTTTAGTGCTTGACATTGAAACTGTTCCCCAATATCCCAGCTTTAATGAATTACCTGTCGATTACCAGAAATTATGGGATCAAAAAACCCGGTTCCAGCGCAGGGAGGGAGAGAGTCCGGCCGAATTTTATTCGAGGGCTGGTATCCTGGCTGAATTCGGAAAGGTCATCTGCATTTCCGTCGGCATCTTTTCAAAACAGACTCAGGCACTTTCACTGCGTGTCAAATCATTTTATGGTGATGTAGAATCTGAACTTTTAAAATCCTTTACCAGGCTGTTAAATAAGCAGCCTGATACATTGATCCTGTGTGCCCATAATGGAAAAGAGTTCGATTTTCCCTATTTATGCCGCAGAATGCTGATCAATAGCATTGAAATTCCGGTTCAGCTCAGAATCCATGGAAAAAAACCCTGGGAGATCCTGCATCTCGATACAATGGATCTTTGGAAATTCGGGGATTATAAAAACTATACCTCCTTAAATCTTCTTGCGGCGGTATTTAATATTCCGAGCCCTAAAGATGATATCGATGGAAGTATGGTCCAGCGGGTTTACTGGGAAGAAAAAGACCTGGAAAGGATCAGAATTTACTGTGAAAAAGATGTGATAACAACG
>JAUXUF010000037.1 GCA_030684645.1 Bacteroidota bacterium
AGAGCAAGGTTTCGTCCCGTACGGGACGAAAGAATCATATCCCCCCATTCTCTCTACCGACCGATTGTGCCTAACGGCACAGTTTTGCCCTAAGAACAATATCCTGAACCTTTCATTAAGGGAATTTTGTCGTACACCCACAGAACTACATTAAATGATTTTTTTCTAACTTTGTGACAAACAGAATATCATGAACACTTCTACAATAAGGCAAAGGCTATACGAATATATCAAAGTAGCAGATGATAAAAAAGTGAAGGCTATTTACACCATCGTTGAAAGTGAAATCAATGAAATGAACGAATGGTGGAATGACGAGAACTTCATTGCTGAACTGGATAAGCGTACTTCTGATCTGAAAAGCGGTAAAGACCAAGGAGTTACCTGGGAAGAATTAAAAAAAGAATTTTTCAGCCAAACTCCCAATGGTTTGTAACGTAGTTTTTTCATCATCTGCCGCAAAAGAGGTACGGGATTCATTTGTTTGGTATGAGAACCGTGTTGAAGGTTTAGGTGACCGGTTTATCAATTTCATTGATTTAACTATTGAATTGATCCTGCAAAATCCAGAGGGATTCCCAAACAAAAAAGGACCTTACAGAGAAGCAGCACTAAAAATATTTCCTTACCAAATTATTTATGAGTATATAGAAGAGAAGCAAACTGTTTATATATTACATGTTTTCTATACAAAACGCCACCCAAAAATAAAATACAAGAGGGAATAAAAGCTTTCCGAGCAATCGATCAATTCAACAACCATACAGTATGAGGAGAATACAACCTGACAGCTCAGAATCAGCCAACTACTAATTTTCCGCTACTTTCCCATACAAATCAAACTCTTCTGAACCGGTAATTTCGACCTGAACGAACTGCCCTTTTTTCAATGGGACTTCTTTACTGATCAAAACTTCGCCATCAACTTCAGGAGAATCAAACTCGGTACGCCCAACGAAAAATTCATCATCTTCGCGGTCGATGATCACTTTCAAGATTTTTCCTACTTTTTCAGTATTTAGCTGCGATGAAATACCTTGCTGAAGTCCCATCAATTCTTCCTGTCGAGCTTGTTTGATGTTCTCAGGGACATCGTCGGAATATTTTTGGTAACCATAAGTTCCTTCTTCGTGCGAATACGTAAAAGCGCCCAAACGGTCGAACTGGTGTTTAATCACAAAACTTTTCAACTGCTCAAAATCTTCCTCCGTTTCTCCCGGATGCCCAATCAGCATGGTGGTACGAATCGCAATTCCGGGAACAGCTTCCTTAATTTTCAGGAGCAAAGCTTCCGTCTCTTCGGTAGTCACATGGCGAAGCATGTGTTTGAGTACGTTATTGGCGCTGTGCTGAAGCGGAATATCGATATATTTGCACAGTTTTGGCACTGTATTGAATAAGGGTAAAATATCCATAGGGAATTTCGTCGGATACAGATAATGCAGGCGAATCCAAACGATTCCGTCAATTTCAGCAATCTTTTGGATGAGTTCGGCCAACATGCCTTTTCCGTAAAGATCAATTCCGTAGTACGATAAATCCTGGGCAATCAGCAAAATCTCCCGAACGCCTTTCTTTGCAAGGTATTTTGCTTCCTTCACCAAATCTTCCATCGATTTGGACTTGTGTTTGCCGGTCATGCCCGGAATGGCACAAAAAGCGCAAACCCGGTTACAACCTTCCGATATTTTGAGGTAAGCAAAATGTGAAGGAGTTGTAATCTTCCGTTCATATATAAATTCCGGACGGTAAGTTGCCTTTAATTCGCTAACTACTGCTTTCATGTCAAATTTTCCAAAGAACTTGTCAACTTCCGGTACTTCTTTTTCCAGATCGGTTTTATAGCGTTCAGAAAGGCAGCCCATTACATAAAGCTTTTCAATCTCTCCGCGACCTTTGGCGCCAACAAACTGCATAATGGTATTTACTGATTCTTCCTTGGCATCGTGGATAAATCCGCAGGTGTTGATCACTACAATGTCCGAATCGGTATCGTTCGAATCGTGCATCACCTCAAAACCATCCATCGAAAGCTGGTTCAGTAATACTTCAGAATCAACCAGGTTTTTCGAGCAACCCAAGGTCACCACATTTATTTTTTGCTTCTTCGAGCCTCCCCATGCCCCCTCCATAAGAGGGGGTAAAGAACCGCTAAGTGAAAGTTTGCTTTTTGACAAAAGTATTTAATTAATATGTAAGACACTAAAAAAATTGCATTTTCAAAACTCATTTCCCTTTTAGGGAAGGGTTGGTGATGCGGCTTTTCCTCAAGTCTCCCCTTTTGGGGGAGATTTAGAGGGGGCTTTTAGCTAAACAGCGATTCTACAAATTCGCGTCTGCGGAAAATCTGCAGATCGTCCATTTTCTCACCAATTCCAATGTATTTGACCGGTATTTTAAATTGATCGGAAATACCAATAACAACACCGCCTTTGGCAGTTCCGTCGAGTTTGGTAAGAGCCAGTGCAGTCACTTCAGTCGCTTTGGTAAATTGTTTGGCCTGTTCAAAAGCATTCTGTCCGGTTGAGCCATCCAGAATGAGTAAGACTTCGTGAGGAGCATTTGGTACAACCTTTTTCATGACCAATTTAATCTTACTCAACTCGTTCATCAGGTTGATTTTATTGTGTAAACGACCGGCAGTGTCAATAATCACCACATCGGCTCCCTGTGCTTTGGCTGATGAAAGCGTATCAAAAGCCACTGAAGCCGGATCGGCGCCCATCCCCTGTTTGACCAATGGAACCTGAACCCGGTCGGCCCAAATCTGGAGCTGATCGATGGCCGCTGCCCTGAAGGTATCGGCGGCCCCTAAAACTACTTTTTTACCTGCTGCTTTAAAATGATAGGCCAGTTTCCCGATGGTGGTTGTTTTTCCGACACCATTCACACCAACAACCATAATCACATACGGATCGTCGCTATCAGGAAGATCAAAATCAGCAACATCTTTGCTGTTATTTTCTTCCAGCAAACTGGTAATTTCTTCTTTCAACATGGAATTTAATTCGGAAGTTCCCATGTATTTATCAGCCGCAACGCGTTTTTCAATGCGTTCGATGATTTTCAGGGTCGTGTCAACGCCAACATCTGATGAGATCAGAATTTCTTCCAGATTATCCAATACTTCATCGTCAACCTTTGTTTTGCCAATAATAGCGCGGCCAATCTTCTGAAATACACTTTCTTTCGTTTTCGAAAGTCCCTGATCCAGACTTTCTTTTTTCTTACTCGTAAAACTTCCGAAAATACCCATAACAAACACTTTTAATAGGGAAGCAATATGCAAATATCGATACTTAATAAAAAAAGCCTTCACCAATGATGAAAGCTTTTTCCTATAGGGAGAATTTAGCCTATTTCTTGAAATGATCTTTTACAGTTTCATTCGGAATAATTTCTTCCTGAAATGTATATGCACCGGTTTTTTCGGATTTAACCATTCGTACTACTTTAGAGTAACCTTTACCGGCACCTTTTTGTAATGATGCAACTACTTTCTTTGCCATACTATTTGTTATTTAATTTCGCGGTGTACAGTAACTCGCTTTAAGTTAGCATTGTATTTCTTTTTCTCCAGCCTTTCAGGAGTATTTTTCCTGTTTTTGGTGGTGATGTACCTTGAAGTTCCGGGAACCCCACTGGTTTTTTGTTCGGTACATTCCATGATTACCTGTATTCTATTACCTTTCTTAGCCATCTCTTAAAGCTTTAAATAGTTGTTATAAAACCTTTTTCCTTCGCACTTTTCAGCGCAGCGTTCAATCCGTTTTTGTTGATTGTACGAATACCGTTGGCTGAAACAGTTAACGAGATCCAACGATCTTCTTCAGGAAAATAGAACTTCTTCTTGAACAGGTTAGGAAGGAACTTCCGTTTTGTTCTACGTTTTGAGTGAGAAACGTTATTTCCCACCATCACTTTTTTACCGGTTACTTGACAAACTCTTGACATTGTCTTATTTTTTAATCAGAATCTCACATTTTTCAAACAGTCCGCAAAATAAGTACAATTTATTTAGATAATCAAATAGTTTGAGAAGTATTTTATTTAAATTTCAACACTTAATTGTTCTTAAATATTAAAATCCTTTTCAGCAATCAGTGATAGAAAAAACTTTACTTTCGTTTAAACACACTTATTTGTTAAATGCTTTTTAATTCAATCACCTACTTCTACTTCTTCACCATTGCCTTTGTGCTCTATTGGTTTTTGCTCAGGAAGGACTTCAGATGGCAGAACCTATTTCTCTTTATTGCCAGTTATTGCTTCTATGGGTGGTGGGATGCCCGGTTTTTAATACTCATTTTCATCAGTTCAATCGTTGATTTTGTTCTGGGGAGAGCCATTTTTTATCAAGCTATTAAAAAGAAAAAGCTCCACCTACTATGGCTGTGCATGTTTATCAACCTCGGAATGCTTGGATTTTTCAAGTATTACAACTTTTTTATCGATAGTTTCTCGACGCTATCGGCAAATCTTGGATTTCAGCCAAACCTGAAAACCCTTCAGATCATATTGCCAGTCGGGATCAGCTTTTACACCTTTCAATCGCTGAGTTATTCCATTGATATTTACCGGGGAAAAATCAAACCAACCAATGACTTTATCTCTTTCATGACCTTTGTTTCATTCTTTCCCCAACTGGTAGCCGGCCCTATTGAAAGAGCATCCCACTTATTGCCCCAATTTTTAAAGGCACGATCTTTTAAATACGATCAGTTGGTTTCAGGCTTTCGTTTTATCCTTTACGGACTTTTCAAAAAAATGGTAATCGCCGACCGGCTGGCTTATTTTGTTGACCACATCTATAATTCTCCGGAAAAATACGACGGATTTGTTTTGCTGGCTGCAACTTTCATGTTTGGATTTCAGATTTATTGCGATTTCTCAGGTTATTCCGACATTGCTATCGGCTCAGCTCGGTTGCTGGGATTCGATCTCATGCAAAATTTCAAAACACCTTATTGGTCAAAAAGCTTTAAAGATTTCTGGCATCGGTGGCATATTTCATTGTCAACCTGGTTTCGGGACTATGTTTATATACCACTGGGAGGCAACCGTGTTTCGCAAAGCCGTTGGACCGCGAATATTTTGCTCACTTTTACTTTGTCAGGTTTATGGCATGGTGCATCACTCACCTTTATCATCTGGGGATTTCTTCACGGCTTTCTTTTGGTATCGGAATACTTCGTTACGAAATTCATTTCGCTAACAAAACGAATATCCTGGGTTGGCTTTGTTATTACGTTTCCAGTTGTGAATGTAATCTGGGTCTTCTTTCGTGCTGATTCGCTCGACCAGAGTTTATATATTTTATCAAGCTTCAAAAATCTGAATTTGAGCTTTCTATCAAAAGCATTATCACTTTTCTTTGAAAATAACGAATTCAGAGAAGCATCAATCTCTATTCTGGCAAGTTTTCCCTTGTTTTTCCTTATTGAAATTCTGGCAAACAAGACTGACTTTAATAAGCTGATCAGAAATAAAAGCAAAATTATGAGGTGGAGTGTCTATCTTGTTCTTGTTTTTATGATTCTGATTTTTGGAGTTTTAAATTCCGCACCTGAATTCATCTATTTTCAATTTTAACGATGAAAAGACTACTATTGAAAATCTTACTGTTCTTTGGCTTATTTATAATTCCATTTCTGGCATTATTCCTGACCCCGTACCCCAAAGATTTTGCCTATCATTTTATCAAAAACGATTGCTACAACCACGGAGCCTGGATTTACGACCGCATTACAAAAAATACAGTTCCGATCGACATTGCTTTCATAGGATCATCACATACCATACATGCCTATCAGGAAAAAAAGATGGAAGATCGGCTTGGACCTGATTACCATCTGGCCAATCTGGGATATTGCCGGTACGGACGGGATCTTGAATATCTGACACTCAAATTGTTACTCCGGAATAAATCACCAAAAATGATTGTACTCGAAGTGCACGAAGATGAAGAAAAAAACAGTCATGATATATTTCCATTTCTGGCTGAAACCAAAGATATAATATTCACACCAACCCTCATCAACCGGGACTACTTGGCTGATCTTATTCATGGAGCCTCCGCCCGTCTCGAGTATTTTAAGACAACCTATGTGTTTACTGAAAAAATTCCAATAACCGACTTCAGTCTTTATGGTTATGGTGAATCAATGAGGACTGTATCTGAAAAAGAATTGACTGATAATGAAATGGCATGGGGAAAAAGGTTGGGCCGAAAAACATTTGAATCGGTGGAAGAAGTTCAACTGAAATATCCAATGGCATATCTAAAGAAAATGGTTGAGCTTATTAAAGAAAAAAATAGATCCATTGTTTTTGTGTACCTTCCTGAATTCGGATCGAAGTTAAAAGTTCCAAAATATGCCGGTTACTACCAAAGCATTGCACCATTGCTCATTCCTCCTGAATCAGTTTTGGATAACCCAGTTTATTGGATGGATGCCAGTCATTTAAACGACAAAGGTTCCGAAATACTTTCAGAATGGATGGTTAAACAGATACAAAATGAATTTTGCCTGAATCACTGACATTAACAAGCTTATACCATCGAATATACAAACGATGCCGGTTCTTTTTTAATCCATGAAAGTAAACTATATTCGACTTATTAAAATCTAAAAAGGGTGAACGAACCGAAATTAAAATATTATCCAACCATTATGGGAGCCATTCATTTGGTGGTGCTCTATATTTTCATTCAAACCATTGTGGATTTTCCGCTGGCCCTTCTCGATTATTACAAAGGGACGGATTACTTGTATAATCCATTCAAAAAAATTGCGTTGGGAGTTGGTTCTACTGTTTTTATATTTTACTATGCATACCGAAGGGCTGGTGTAACACTGAATGAACTTTTCCCATCCAAATCGTTCAATGTTCTGGTTCTAATTCCTGTTACATTTTTCCTCTGGGCAGCCCACAACCTTATCGGCGAAGTAAACTTTGCGCTTGACAAAATTCTGCCTCCACCGCCCTGGTTCATGGAACTGTTCAACAAGATATTCGAAAGTGACTACGGAATTTACGGCGCTATTTTAAAGGTGGTAATCATGGCTCCGGTGATTGAAGAGCTGATTTTCAGAGGTGTTATTATGCACGGATTGATGCGTAACTATTCCGGATTTACTGCAGTTTTTGTATCAGCGCTGATGTTTGCCTTGTTTCATCTGAATCCCTGGCAATTTCCGGCAACCTTTATCCTTGGCCTTGTGCTGGGAATCCTGATGGTCCGGACCCGAAACATCTTTTTGTGTATCCTGGGTCATGCTATCAACAATGGCTTGGTTTTGATCAGCATAGCCTATTGGGACGAAATCGAGAAAACTTTCTTCTTTCAGAGCAGCAAATCGAACCAACTGATAATTAGCGCAGTAATTGCAACTGCTGCATTGGCGCTGATCTTCCTTTTAAGCCGACCACGAAAGGCCGGAAGGAATTAAACCTGCCGGGTTGTTTGCTGCTTTTGAATAAGCACTATATTTACGACTCAAAACATTCAGAAAAACAAAAACCATGGAACGAATTGCCATCTTTCCGGGGTCATTTGATCCATTTACAGTCGGACATGAAAGCATTGTAAAACGAGCAATTCCATTATTCGACAAGATCGTTATCATGATCGGCTTCAACTCGAATAAACGTTCGTTTTTCCCGATTAAAAAAAGAGAAAAGTGGATTAACGAAGTTTTTAAAAATGAACCTAAAGTAACCGTTGAATGCCATGAAGGACTGACCGTTGACTTCTGTAAAAAAGTGAATGCCAGGTATATTTTACGCGGTCTGCGCACATCGTCCGACTTTGAATACGAACGTGCAATTGCCCAGGTAAATAAAAAAATGTATCCGCAAATTGAATCGGTATTTCTGTTAACCATGCCCGAACACACGCCGGTTAATTCGTCCATTGTCCGCGACATTATTCTTCATGGTGGAGATGCAAGTATGTTTTTACCTTCATCCTTAAACATGTCAGAATTTAAACCCGACAAATAATTCATAACCTGTCCGAATACTGTGAATATCAAAATTCTATTTTCTGTTTTCCTGTTTCTGTGCCTGCTCGTGACCGAAAAAGCATGGTCAAATCAGGTGAAAATTTCGGGTAAAGCGCCTGAGTATGCCCTGAATTCGATCGACCTGAATAAACTCCATGACTTCATTTCTGAAGAAAAAATAAAATTGGGAACCATCCGGTTTAATGCAGAAGGAGAGTTTAACCTGGAAATTGATCTTTCGGAAACCTGTCTTAGTTTTGCTGATTTTGACGGATATCACGGAATGATTTATCTTGAGCCCGGGAAATCATACGAGATTGTGTTTCCGCCCAAACGACTATTGACCGAATCGCAAAAACGGAATCCATTTTTTAAACCTGAACCGATTTGGTTTGGGATTTCGAAACCCGACAAGGAAGAACTGAATGTCAAAATCCAGCAATTTGAGCAGGTTTTTGCCAGCTATGAAAACAAATATTTTGATCAGATTTTTACCAACCAAAATAAATCGCTGGTTGATACAGTGAAACTGAAACTTGAAAAGGAATTTCCAAAAATAAAATCAGCGCTTTTTGAGTCGCACAAACTATTCCGGAAAGCCGACCTGGATTTTGCCCTTCACCAGGGAAAGTCGGAAGGATTTATGGAATCATATTTTAGTAGTATCAAACCCGTTTACAACCTGGCTGCCTATTCTACCTTGTTCAACCAGGTCTTCACGAACTATTTCAATGTTCTGACCAATACACCGAACAGCGCTGAAATCAGAACCCAGATTAACTCTGCCGGATTACAGCAATTGGATGGGCATTTCCAAAAGCAATTGCATTTCAACAAGGAACTATCGCATTGGGTGTTGTTAAAATCGATGAATGATGCCTGGTACAGTAACCAATTCTCTAAAGCTTCGATCCTGAAAATGCTCGATCAGGTAAAAACAGCCGGCTGGAGTGAATATGAGCAAAAGACAGCACTATTGATTCGTTCAAAACTGACCAGAATGGCCAGCGGAACCAAGCCTCCGGCACTTCTCCTGAAAACTCTAAACGGGCAAAAAGTAAACTTTTCGGATTATCCCGAAAAATACATTTACCTCCATTTTACAGATCCCAGAAATGCCATTTGCCGGCAACACCTGGATGCACTCAAGATAATTGCCTCACATTACAAGGACTTGGTAATCATCAATGTAATTCCTGAAGGTACAACATATAAGATCGACAGTGGATGGGCCGGTCTTTTTACGACCACCGACAATAATATAGAAGAAACCTACAAGGTAAAAACTTATCCCAATTCATTCCTGATTGGCAAAGACGGGAAGTTATTGCTATCGCCAGCCCCCAATCCTATTGATGGTCTTGATCGTCAGTTGGGGCAACTGTTTAAAAGTGACTATTTCAGGGAAAGGCAAAAAAAGAACAATCCGGAAATTAAATAACTGACCTTGTTTTTTGAAGAAAATCTTGCAAACTCGCGTAAGTGTTTTCCATCACCGCTTCGAGTTCAGAAATTGGAACCCAGCGAACCTCTTCAATATGTTCCTCAATCTGAGGAACCGGGATTTTATCTCCGGTATATTTCATTAAAAACCATTTGGTTTCTTTCAGCACCACATTCTTCGGAACCGGCAAATAGGGTGACCGATAAATATGAAACGTTGAATCCAATGGTCTGATGATTTTCAGACCAGTCAGACCACACTCCTCCTCTACTTCACGGATTGCAGCATTTTCAGGAGTTTCATCCTTCTCAATTTTTCCTTTCGGCAAATCCCAAACGCCCAAACGTCTTATGAACAAGAACGATCCATTTTCATTCCGAACCAATCCGCCAGCAGCAGGAATCTCCACAAACTGACTTCTGAAGTGGTTCCAAAGTTGGTTAACATCCTGATTTATAATTAAGGAATCAGACACATTGCCTCCCGATTCAATTTCAGAAACAAGCTGATTTACAAATCCATAGCTTTCTCTGCCAACAATTTGAACAATGTTATTTTTTAATGATTTTTTAATTTCGGAGTCTATCTGTATGGTGGAGTCATTAAAAAAAACTTTGTACATTTGTCATCGCTATTAGTAAAACAAAACAATTATGATCGAACAAATTCAAATCGAAGTTACAAAGAAACTACTTCAAATCAACACCATAAAAGTTCAGCCCAACAATCCGTTCACCTGGGCTTCAGGCTGGAAAGCGCCAATCTACTGTGATAACCGTAAAATCCTTTCATATCCTGAAGAACGGACATTTATTTGCAGGCAATTTTGCAAAATCATCCGTGAAAAATATCCTCAGGCGGAAGTGATTGCCGGAGTGGCCACCGGGGCAATTGCTCATGGAATGTTGGTTGCCCAGGAATTAGGGTTGCCGTTTATCTATGTTCGTGCGAAACCGAAAGATCACGGGCTTGAAAACCTGATTGAAGGCGATATGAAAGCAGGTCAGAAAGTGGTTATTATTGAAGACCTGATTTCAACCGGAGTGAGCAGTTTGAAAGCTGCCGAGGCCATCACTAATTTTGGTGGCGATGTGCTGGGAATGCTGGCTATTTTCACCTACAATTTTCCGCATGCACGTAAAAATTTCGCCGATGCCGGAATAGAACTGACAGCATTAAGCCGTTACCAGGTTCTAATTGATCTGGCATTACAATCAGGAGACGTAAAACCTGAAGAAGTTGAAAAACTCAACAAGTGGCGCGAACAACCAGAAAGCTGGGGCAAATAGATTATTCAAATTATCTATATATTCCCCTTTTTCGATGCGGAAGAGGGGATTTTTTTATTTAAAAATCCAGAAAATATGTCAACCACCAAATATGTTAGCGACGTAAAAACTGTTAACCAAAATCAGGAAATTATTTTCAACTACCTCTCGAACTTCGAAAACCTATCGAAATACGTCAACGAAGGTATTTTGACTAAACTGACAGAACAGGTACCTCAAATTAAAATTTCCAATTTCGAATCGGATGCTGATTCATGCCGTTTCCAGATCGCCGGGATGGGTTTGGCCGAAATACGGATTGTTGAACGTGAACCTCACAAAACCATCAAGGTAAGCAGTAGTGGCAAATTGCCGGTGGAAGTTGTTTTCTGGATTCAGTTGCTTCCGGTTGCAGCTTATGAAACAAAACTCCGGTTAACACTGGATGCCGATATGAGCATGATGATCAAAATGATGGTCAATAAAAAGCTGGAAGAAGGCATCAACCGATTGGCTGACATGCTGGCTGGTTTTCCATACAAGTAGGGATCAGACAAAAGGCAGAAAATCTTTTTTAGCCGAAAATTTTATTGCTTAATTGCAATAAAATCACTACATTAGGTTAAAAATATTCATGGTCACCTTAATTTCCATTTTCGCTGCAATAATCGGCAATCTGGTTTTGTCCCGAATTTACAATTCGAAACAAATCGGAATTCTGTTTCAAAACAGTCAAAACAGGAATATTCCCCTCACGAGTATTTTCCTGTTTCATAAAATAGCCGGCTTTATCATTTTGGGATTGATTCCCGGATTTTTTGTATTTGCTGTATTCCCCCAAAACGCCGCACTCTTCGAACTTTCAATCGGACACATCAAGGAGTATTGGTATTTGCTTGGTTTGCCAGTACTCATAGTCTTTATTAATTACTTCCTGGCAAACAATCCAGCTATATTCAACCGATATCCGGAAATGCGGTTTTCAGAATGGACGAAAACAAAGCTTGCCGTTTCTGTTTTTGGGTGGACCATTTACCTTTTAGGTTATGAATTTCTTTTCAGAGGATTATTGTTTTTTTCGGTCTATCGTTCCTTCGGTCTGCTAGTTTCATTAGCCGTGAATGTTATAATATATTCCGCAGTGCATATTTCAAAAGGGAAATCGGAAATGATAGCCGCAGTTCCTTTTGGGATTTTATTATGCTATATCTCTTTATTGACAGAATCATTCATCCTGCCATTTGTTATTCATTTATCGTTGGCATTATCAACTGATTTTTTTTCAATCCATCACAATCCTGAAATGAAATTAGTCCATTCATGAATAGAACAGCTATAGTTACCGGTGCCGCTTCCGGCTTGGGTTTTGAGTTCTCAAATCTTCTGGCCAAAGATTCCTATGATTTAATATTGATTGATATCAATGAGTCAAAGTTAAAGGAGTCAAAACAAAAGATAGAAGAAATTCATCCTATTCGGGTTAGTATTTTAATCTGTGATCTGTGCAAGCCAAAAATTGCAGAATATATTTATGAACAAGTTAAAGATAGAAATATTGATGTGCTTATCAACAATGCCGGATATGGATTGTATGGTTTTTTTTTGGAGACCAATTGGGAAATAGAAGAATCAATGATCCATTTACATGTCTTGACACTAACTCATTTAACAAAACTTATACTAAAAAACATGGTCAGAAATGGTAGCGGTAAAATATTAAATGTATCCTCAATGGCTGCCTTCCAACCAGGACCATTAATGTCTGTTTATTATGCGACTAAAGCCTATATACTCTCATTTTCAGAGGCCCTGGCCAATGAAGTGAAAGGAACCGGGGTTACTGTAACAGTACTTTGCCCAGGACAAACCAAAACAAATTTTGAAAATATAGCTGCAAAAAATTCAAATTCAAAAGTGGGAAGAGTAAATAGATTTACTTCTGATCCTGTAAAAGTTGCACTTTACGGATATTATGCCATGCAGGCAGGAAGATCTACTGCAGTGCCAGGGATTGTAAATAAATTTATCGTATTGTTAGTTAGTATAATTCCGCGATTAATCACCGTTAAGTTAATTCGAAAAATACAGATAAAAATCAGGAGATAGGACAAAAATAATCAACCGTTTGTAATTCAATTCGCGATTTTGATCTCAACTATTTTCAAATCAAATCAAGAAAATCATGAAATGTTTTGTCACAGGTGCAAATGGATTTATCGGATCAAGGCTTGTTGAAAAGCTTTCAGCAGAAGGACATGAGGTTTATTGCCTCATCCGGTCGCCCGAAAAATTTGTTGCACTTAAGGGAGAACATATCCACCCGGTTTTTGGCGATCTGGACAATTCTTCAGCATTGTTGCAAGGAAGTAAAGGATGTGAAGTAGTTTATCATCTGGCTGCTTTTGCAAAGCCTTGGCCTGAGGATGCAAATCTATCCTATAAGATTAATGTAGAAGGCACAATCAACCTGTTTGAAGCCTGCCTGAAAAACAAAGTAAAAAAACTCATTTTCACTTCGTCCGCTGCAGTTTTTGGTCCTTCTGATGGTCAAATTACAGATGAAAATGCAATCCGGAATACACCATTCTTTAATGATTATGAATCAACTAAAGCGATGGCCGAGAAATTCGCACTTGAATTTGTCAGTAAAGGGTTACCTGTTGTCATTGTCAATCCAACCCGGGTATTTGGTCCCGGTCCCATTAACGAAAGCAATTCGATTACCAGAATTATCAAACTATATCAAAAAGGATTATGGCATATTATTCCAGGAAACGGAACAAAAATCGGCAACTATGTATATATCGATGATGTCATTGAAGGGCATCTGCTTGCCGCTAAAAAAGGCAAGTCAGGGGAACGATATATTCTTGGTGGCGAAAATCTCACTTTTGATCAATTATTTCAATCCGTATCAATAATCACAGGAAAAACCAGATTGTTATTTCATATTCCTGTCTGGTTCATGATCATACTGGCCAGAATAATGGAATTATTTGCACGGATCACCGGCATTCCTCCATTGATTACTCCTCAGTGGATACGAAAATATCTCCATCACTGGAATCTCTCAAGCGAAAAGGCCATCAGGCATCTTGGATATAAAATTACACCTTTCGAAGTGGGGATTATGAAAACAACAACCTGGTTGAACAACAAAGCCTAAAAAACAATGGGAAAAAACGGACAATATTATACGTTAATCACTGGAGCCAGTTCCGGGATAGGAAAAGCCATGGCCGAGGAATTAGCCCGGATTCAAAGAAATCTCTTTTTAATAGGGCTACCTGGCACAGGGCTGGAGAGTCAATGCGATAATCTTAGTCAAAAATACAAAGTTTATAGCCGTTTCCTTGAAATTGATTTGAGAAATCCTGATTCTCCTGAAAAAATATTGAGTTTTTCACAAGATAATAACTTGCGAATAAACATGCTAATCAATAATATAGGTGTCGGGCATGTGGGAAATATTGGAGATTTTCCTGCTGAAGAAATCAATGAAATGATTATGCTTAATATTTATTCAACTACTCATTTGACTAATTTGTTTTTAAATGAACTTAAGTCATATCCGGAATCTTATATCCTGAATATGGGTAGTTTCGCAGGCTTTATTCCTGCTGCGCATAAGAGTATATACATGGCTTCAAAAGCCTATGTTTATTATTTTTCATGTGGATTGAGTTATGAGTTGAAAAACTCGTCCGTTAAAGTTAGTGTAGCAATGCCGGGACCGGTAACTTCGAATAAAAAAATGATTGATAGAATCCATAATGATGGCACATTTTCAAGGTTAATGAAATTAAATCCTGATGAAGTGGCTAAATATATTATTCCCAGGCTCTTTTCCGGAGAAAAAGTAATCATTCCCGGATTGGTAACCCGAACTGTTTATATATTGGGTTTAATCCTTCCTTATGCAGCAATTCTATACATTGCGAAAAATGTATTTGCAGGCAAGAAATAATTGTCCTGAAAATTCACTCAGAAAATAACTCAATGATAGAAGCACAACCGAAACGTTTCAACCTGAAATTTGAACTACTCAAGGATTTGATTTATATCCTTTTGAATTATCATGTCATTGAACTTCTTTAAAGAGAAATTCCACTTCCTTAAAATGAAAATCCAGGATTTTGCCGTCCTCCCGGCGGATCAGCAACTGGCCCATCTCATTTACCCCGATTATTTCTCCTTCAAAAACGACATTTTCAGTCCTGAAGTAATGCTTTTCGTTCAGTCGGTACAGCACTGAGATAAACTCCTTGTCAATTCTCTCGTATTCTCTCTCCCGAAGCAAGATATAATGGTTGTTTATTTCGGACAACACTTCCGTCAGTATCTTTTCGCAATCGTAGTGCTGATTTGTCAGTGTTCTTAACGAAGCCGGATTGGGAGCAATGCTGTGAAAAATGGTTTGATTCACATTCAGTCCGATACCAACAACCGAACTTTTCAATAATCCGCTCATGACCGAGTTTTCAATCAGGATACCTCCGAGTTTCTGATCACCAACATAAATATCGTTAGGCCATTTTATTTTCAGCGAATCAACATACTTATGCAGAGCCTTGTATATACCAAGTGCAACTACTTTAGAAAGCATAAACTGACGACGGATTTCAAGAAATTCAGGATACAAAACCACCGAAAAAGTAAGGTTCTGGCCTGGTTCGCTTTCCCAGAAATTCTTTTGTTGCCCCCGTCCGGCTGTTTGCCCGTATGCCAAAAAGACAGTGCCTTCCGACAACTCTGTTTTACCTGTTTGGCTGTTGGCATAGTTGTTGGTAGAATCCGTCATCTGAATGCGGACTATTGTATTTCCAATGATTTGATCCATTCTGCTAAGTTAAGATTGCATTTCCATTCTGATCCGGAAGTTCGTTGTACAAGTATAATCACATATAATAAAGTAAAAAATTTATCTTTGTAGTTCTAATCAAATTTTATGGATATAAGCGTTAAACAAACTGAAACTGAACAATTGATCGATGCCATTGTTGAAGGAATTCAAAGAAAAAAAGGTTTAAACATCATCAAAATCGACCTGACCAAAATTAATCATAGCGAATGTAAATATTTTATTATTTGCCACGGTAACTCTAACACTCAGGTTGATTCAATTGCTCATTCGGTTGAAGATACTGTTGAAGAATTAATCAACGAAAAAGCATGGCACAAAGATGGTTACAACAATTCAATCTGGATTTTGCTGGACTACGCCGATATTATGGTACACGTTTTCCAAAAGGAATCCAGGCAATTCTACGATCTCGAAAACCTTTGGGCCGATGCACATATTGAATTAATAAAAGATGAAAACTAAAAATAAAATGGCAGAAAATAAAAACAATAAAGAAAAGCCAGGTTTTGGCAATATGTTGCAAGGTAACAAAGCTCCAAAAATTAATCCATACTGGATTTACGGGGTGGTGATCATTTCCTTTCTTGCCATTCAATGGTTCACGCTGGGCAGTGGCCCGGTGGAAACCAATTGGAAAGAAGTAAGTACAACCATGCTTGCCAACAACGACATCCAAAAAATAATCGTGGTTAACGAAAAAGAAGCCCAGGTTTACCTGAAAGAAAGCAGTTACGACAAATACGCTTCAAAATTAAACAATGGTTTTACGGCTCCTGCTAAAGTGGGTCCGCACTTCTTTTTCACAATTGGCTCGGTCGATTCGTTTGAAAAAAAATTACAGGAAGCACAAGCCAATTCTCCTGAAGGAAACAGAATCAGTATTGAATATAAAACAGTTCACAACTACCTCGGAGAATTGCTTAACTGGATCCTTCCGTTTGCTATCATCATTTTAATCTGGTGGTGGATCTTCAAACGGATGAGCAAAGGTTCTGGCGGTGGCGGTGGCGGAAATATTTTCAACGTCGGGAAATCACAGGCTAAAGTCTTTGATAAAGATTCAAGAGTATCAACGAATTTTAAGGATGTGGCCGGTTTAGCTGAAGCCAAACAAGAAGTGGAAGAAATCGTCGATTTCCTGAAAAGTCCTACAAAATTCACCAAGCTGGGAGGTAAAATTCCGAAAGGAGCCCTTTTGGTTGGTCCTCCCGGAACCGGAAAGACCTTGTTGGCAAAGGCTGTTGCCGGTGAAGCCAATGTTCCGTTCTTCTCCATGTCGGGTTCCGATTTTGTTGAAATGTTTGTTGGAGTTGGCGCTTCGCGTGTCCGCGATTTATTTAAACAAGCCAAAGAAAAAGCGCCATGCATCGTCTTTATCGACGAAATTGATGCCATCGGCCGTGCTCGTGGTAAAAATCCGAATATGGGATCGAACGACGAACGCGAAAATACACTGAACCAGCTTCTGACTGAAATGGATGGCTTCGATACCAATTCAGGAGTCATTATTCTGGCAGCCACTAACCGGGCCGATATTCTCGACCGGGCTTTGATGCGTGCCGGGCGTTTCGACCGTCAGATTCATGTTGAATTGCCTGATTTGAACGAGCGTGAAGAAATATTTAACGTTCACCTGAAGCCCATTAAACTTTCTCCTGAAGTTGAATCTTCTTTTCTGGCCAAACAAACACCTGGTTTCTCAGGTGCTGACATTGCCAACGTTTGCAACGAATCGGCATTAATCGCCGCTCGTAAAAACAAAGATATAGTTGACAAACAAGACTTTTTGGATGCTGTTGACCGCATCGTCGGTGGTCTTGAAAAGAAAAATAAAATCATTTCGGTGGACGAAAAACGCCGGATTGCCTACCATGAAGCCGGACATGCAACCATCAGCTGGTTACTCGAACATGCTCATCCGCTGGTAAAAGTCACCATTGTTCCTCGTGGGAAAGCATTGGGGGCTGCCTGGTATCTTCCCGAAGAGCGTTCGATCACCACTAAAGACCAGTTGCTTGACGAAATGTGCTCAGCACTTGGAGGCCGGGCTGCCGAACAAATTTCTTTCAACAGTATTTCTTCCGGAGCACAAAACGACCTTGAGAAAGTGACCAAACAGTCATACGCTATGGTTAGTATTTTTGGCATGAGCGAAAAAGTCGGAAATATTAGCTTCTATGATTCTTCAGGCCAGAATGAATTTGGGTTCACCAAGCCGTACAGCGAAAAAACGGCAGAACTGATCGATTCTGAATCAAAATTACTGATTGAAACTCAATACGTCAGAGCCATCGAAATACTGACAGAACACAAAGTTGGACATCAGAAACTTTCGGAACTTCTTCTGGAAAAAGAGGTCATTTTCAGCGAAGATCTCGAAAATGTATTTGGAAAACGGAAATGGGGCAAACCTTTGATGGTTGCGGAAGCAAAAAAAGAAATTGCTGCCGGACTACTTGAAAATACGGAAGCCAGTACAGAATCGTTGCCAGAATAATGGACAGAGCCAGAAATAATATTTTAGCCCGTTTGAAGGCTGCACAGAACAGAAGAGGTGAAATCGAGGTAATATACCCCGATTTCACCTCTTCTGTTTACCACCCGCTGAACGAATCGTTAAGTCAGGAATTTAAAACCAACCTGGAATTAATTGGTGGGCAGGTCGTTTTATGTGAATCAAAATTTGACATAGCCAGGCAGGTTAAACTCATCTGCGAAGGGAAAAACCAGAACAGACTTTTTTGTACTGATCCGGTTCTTCAAAACATACTTCAAGATAGCATTGAAATAGATTCGGATGAAAACTCTTTTACCGGAATAAATATCGGGTTGACAGGCTGCGAGTTTCTGGTAGCTCATCTGGGTTCAGTATTAATCAGCTCGGCACAACTTTCAGGTCGCCGGTTGAATGTATATCCCGAAACACACATCGTTGTGGCTCACGAATCGCAACTGACGGATTATTTAGACGGGGCGCTTGAAAAATTGCAGATAAAGTATAAAAATAAATTACCTTCGTTAATCAGCAACATTACCGGCCCGAGCCGCACAGCCGATATCGAAAAAAC
>JAUXUF010000337.1 GCA_030684645.1 Bacteroidota bacterium
TCCTTCTTTTTCGATAATACCTTTGATGTACTGGCCAATATCATGCAGGTGTACATGACCGGGCACAAACTGAGTAAAAGAATTGACGATGGCAATTACCGGCCGTCCAAAATGTTCTTTTTTCATTCCATTGGCCCGCCAGAGGCTTCTGGCACCTGCCATACGCCGGCCTTCGGTCGTTGTAGCTGATCTTAATCGTTTCTGCATATCGTTTGGTCTTAATTATTATTCATAAAAAAAGCCTTTCTCAATTGGTAGAGAAAGGCTTTAAGTTTTTCAACTCACATTATACCATTCTCATTCAGCACGAAGGACGACCACCACGCTAAGAATGACAAGAGATATAATGCTGATATTTTTCATTTATACTATCGTTTTGTGTTGGCAAATGTAGAAATTAATTTGAACTTCCAAAATTAATTTAAAAGTAAATTACTTGTTTTACTGAAAAATTAAAACAAAACCCTAATCTATTATATCCATTTATTCATTTAAACGAAACAATTTACAACAATCAACTATTTGTAAACACCGGTAAAACAAAGTATAAGGTGGTACCTTTTCCGGGTTCAGATTCCAGCCAGATTTTCCCGCCCATTACTTCAACCAGGTTTTTGGTAATAGCCAAACCAAGCCCATTTCCTCCATATTTACGCGTGTTTGAAGTTTCAACCTGACGGAACCGTTCAAATATTTTATCATGAAATTCGGCTGAAATACCGATACCAGTGTCCTTAACGTGAAATTGCACCATTTCGTCCCGGAGTTGATATCCAATTTGAATAAATCCACCATCAGAGGTGAATTTAAGGGCATTTCCAATCACGTTATTAAATATTTGATGCATCCTTTCCACATCGGCCAGAATGAAAATTTCATAATCCAGTTCCGGCAGATCAATCCTGAACTCTAGGTTTTGATCTTCTACTTTAATGGCAAACTGATTCCTGATCCTGTCCATTAATTCATTTACAGCTACTTTCTCTTTTCGAATGATAACCTGGCCCGATTCCATCCTGGAAATATCCATAATATCGCTGATGATGGTCAACAAGTTGTTCCCATTGGCAACAATATGCTGAATAAATTTATGTTTCTGGTCAACATCGAAATCAACATCCGCCAATAATTCAGAAAAACCAATGATACTATTTAGCGGAGTGCGTATTTCGTGCGACATATTGGCCAGAAAAGCCGATTTTAGACGGTCGCTTTCTTGTGCTTTTTCTTTGGCCAATATCAAATCAACTTCCATTTGCTTTCGTTGGCTTATATCTTCTTTTATCGCTAAATAGTTGGTGATTATACCGTTTTCATTTTTGATGGAAGTCATGGTAGCCCATTCCCAGTATAATTTGCCATTCTTTTTCCGGTTCAGTAATTCGCCCCTCCATACATCGCCTGCTGTGATAGTATTCCAAAGATGTTGGTAAACTTCCGTTGACATCTGTCCGGATTTTAGGATACGCGGATTTTTACCGATGGCTTCCTCTGCTGTATATCCGGTTATTTCCGAAAATTTAGGGTTCACATATTCTATGTTACCGTGAATATCTGTAATGACTATCGTTGAAGGACTTTGTTCAATACTTTTAGTCAGTTTCTGTATCTGGACTTCAGCTTTTTTCATTTCGGTGATATCGCGCCCGATCCCAACAAGTCCTGAAGAATTTCCATGTTGATCAAAAAGAGGTATTTTCGATGTTAACAACCAGCGTTGAAAACCATTTTTATCCAAAAATACTTCCTCACGGTTGATCATTGCCTTACCGGTTTGAATTACGTTGAGATCCTCGGCATATCCCCTTTGGCCTGTTTCTCCTTCGAAGAGTTCCAAATCAGTTTTCCCAAGAGTATCAGCTTCATTCAAACAACCAATATTTTCAACATCGGCAAGGTTTGCCAGCATTTTGCGACATTCCAGGTCTTTCACATAAATGGGATCCGGTAGATTATCGATTAGCGTACGAAGCAGTTTGCGTTCATTCAGAATTGCTTCTTCTGCTTTCTTTTGGTCTGTGACATCGCGGATAATACCGCCAATTCCCTTTTTATGGTCTTTCAATTGCAGCGGGAACTTGGTGGTTTCGCAATAGCGGTCACCTAACAGCTCTTCAACCACAAAAGAGGACTCCGATTCCAGTGCCTTCCGGTCGGATGATTGGCAAGGAAATGTCATCTTCTCCTCAGCCAGTTCCTGATCAGTTTTATGAAGCATTTCTTCTTTTGTCTTCCCGAAAAAACGGGCCATGGCATCGTTTGCAATCAAATACCTAAAGTGGTCATCTTTTACAAACATCATATCCACATTGGCATTGATAAATGCATTGTAACGATCTTCGCTTTCGCGGAGGTTTTCTTCGAAGCGTTTTCGTTCCTCAACTTCTTCTGCTAGTTTATTATTCTGAATTTCGAGTTCGAGCTGAATATTACGAAGGTTGACATGAGCTTTGACCCTGGCCAGTACTTCCTCTTTACGAAAAGGCTTGGTGATATAATCGACACCCCCGAATTGAAATCCCTGAAGTTTGGATTGTTCATCGTCGAGTGCGCTTATAAAAATTACCGGGATATTGCTGGTAGCCTGTTCAGCTTTGAGGCATCGGCATACTTCAAATCCATCTATCCCGGTCATTCGCACATCGAGAAGAATGATTGCAGGCAATTTTGCCAACACCGACTGCAATGCCAGTTCGCCACTTATGGCCTGACGAACCTGATAACCACCGGCACTTAAGATACCTGATAATAGCCTAAGATCGAAAGCAGAATCATCAACAATCAACACATCATTATTTTGCCCTTGAATAGAGTTTTTGTATTTCATTTCACTTGCTCTCATTACTCTTTTCCCAAACAATCAATTATTTAGCCACTTTTTGATTTTGGTTTTCGTTTACAAAGGTTTAAAAATAGAAAAATCAAACCATTAATAGGCAATGCAGAAAGAAATATTTAACGATCACGAACAATATGAAAGCTTACCGATTTTTCTGAAATTCCAAATCTGTAGTTTATCCTTATACTATACCTTCCCGATCATAAAAATGGCAGGGCGTTTCTGGATATCCGGAATGTTGGTTTTCCAGTATGAAACTGGTTTGCAACGAATGAATTCGGTATCAAGCGTGATATCCACGGCAATACAAAGCATTGTTTTCGGGTCGCAATTTTTCACCAGTTCGTCAAGCAACTGAGCATTCCGGTATGGTGTTTCAATAAAAATCTGCGTCTGGCCTTCGGTTTGCATTCGATTTTCGAGCATTTTAATCTGCGCCGCCTTCTCCGGATTTTTAATGGGCAAATAGCCATTGAAAGCAAAGTTCTGACCACTCATTCCTGATGCCATCAATGCCAGAAGAATAGACGAAGGCCCGACCAGCGGTACCACCTGAATATTCCGGATGTGGGCGATCCGGACCACATCAGCTCCGGGATCGGCTACTCCCGGACAGCCAGCTTCCGAAATAATGCCAATGTCCAATCCATTGCGGCTGGGCTCCAGAAAACGACTAATTTCTTTTTTATCGGTGTGCTGGTTGAGTTCAAAAAAGGTGAGATCATCGATCACGATATCCGGATTCATTTTTTTCAGGAAACGCCGGGCGGTGCGAAGATTTTCGACGATAAATACCGGTATGGTGGAAATCAACTGCGTCAGATCGGGAGGTAAAACCTTCTCAATGCTGGTATCACCCAATGTCGTTGGGATCAAATAAAGCTTGGCCATTTTTATTTTTTTCAAAAATAGTTAAAAACCTTCGGCAGACACAGGGCAATCCTTATTTTTGTGAATCAAATAACACGATTGTGAAACTTACATTTTTAGGAACAGGAACATCGCAGGGAGTACCGGTGGTTGCATGCCAATGCCCGGTGTGTAATTCAACCAATCCGAAAGACAAGAGGCTGAGGGCATCTGTGATGATTGAAACTAAATCTCAATGCCTGGTTGTGGATGCCGGACCCGATTTTCGTCAGCAAATGTTGATGCATCAAGTGCAGCATTTAAATGGCATTTTGATTACCCACGAACATGTTGATCATATTTTCGGGCTCGACGATATCCGCGCATTCAACTGGGCGCAGAAACAAGCCACCGATATTTATGCCGAAGAACGGGTCCAGATTGCCATTAAGCGGATTTTCGATTACGTATTTGCCACTTTCAAATATCCCGGAATTCCACAAATGCACCTGCACCTGATTGAAAATAAGCCGTTCAGGATTGATGATCTGGAAGTAATTCCTATTCGCGGTTATCATTATAAATTACCGGTTTTCGGTTTCCGCTTCGGGAAAATTGCCTACGTTACCGATGTAAACCGCCTTGAATCTTCTGAAATTGATAAGCTCCGGGGACTGGATGTTTTGGTTCTGAATGCTTTGCGTAAAGAAGATCACATTTCGCATTACAATCTGAGTCAGGCGCTTGAGATCATTTCAGAAGTTAAACCTGCAAAAGCCTATCTAACGCACATGTCGCATCAGATGGGTTTTCACGATGAAGTTCAAAAAGAACTTCCGGAGAATGTATTTCTGGCGTATGACGGTTTGCAGATTGAGGTTTGAAAAAAAATGTCAACATGTCCGTTGGCTGAAGCCAACGGCAAAGCCCGCCTGCAGGACGAGGCAGGGATAGCGCACAGTTCATCAGTTGAGCCATATTCTTTGCCGTCAGTTGAAACTGACGGACATCGTTAACAAACAATTCTATCTATATTGATCACAGGCATCTCATCCATATCAATCATAGCATTGATCAATCCAATTTTCTGATAAGAGCGAATATCTTCTTCCCTGATGTCCTTTTCTGAAATAATTCCCCGATCGAGCAGCAATTGCCTTTTGGTACCTTTCAGAAGCGGTACAGTTGGAGTGAACCATTTTTCACCGTCAAAAAACAGCAGATTGGCAGCAAACGAATCGCTTACCAAGCCATTTTTCAAAATGATGATGTCGTCACAATTTCCGCGTTGGGCAAACAATTCCTGAAGAATATGCCGGTCGGTATATTTCAAATGGTAATCAATGCTTTCGTGATGAACGACTTTCAAACTCTGAATGGTTCTGAATGTGTAAGGTTCTATTTCAATTTTTTCGATGAACCGGCCATATAAAATCCGAACTTTGAACAATCCTGACTGACAATTTTCAGGAATCGAAATTGCCTCTGCCAGGTTGATTTTTCCGGCACCGGGAAACAGTTCATTCATCGAACGATTCATTCGTCTCTGATGGTATTCGAGATTCTGAACGATACCATTTTTCAGTTTCAGTGATTCAACTAATTGGCACATATACTTTCTGAATTAGTTCATTATATTCAGTACGGCAGTCGCTCAAAAATGTGATTCCGCCGCCGCTTTTAAAGGTCAGCTTATCGCCATCCTGTTCCAAATACCGGATCAATACGCAACTGTCGAGGTTTTTGCCATCGAAAATTCCGAAAATTCCGGTGTAATACCCACGGTGGTATCGTTCTGTCTTTCGTATAATCTCCACCGTTTTAGGTTTTGGGGCGCCGCAAATCGAACCTGCCGGCAGCATTTTAGCCAGAATAGTACCGATTGATTGTTGATAATTCGCAGGAAGTTTACCTGAAATTTGCGAACTCATCTGCAATAAATCGCCCCGGTTGGTACAAATCCGATCAATATACATAAACCGGCCAACCTTTACCTCTGATGCAACCATGCTGAGGTCATTCCGGATCAGATCAACGATGGTATGATGTTCGGCAATTTCTTTCTCGTCGTTGATCAGGAGTTGCTCTGCATTTTTAATATCAGCGCTGATTGTTCCCTTCATCGGAAATGACGAAATAATTCCATCCTTGATCCTTACAAAAATTTCAGGAGAAAAACACACAAACTGATTTTTAAGCCAGATTTTGTAAGGGGCATCGCTTCTGTGAAAAATTTCCTCCGGAGAAAGATCCGTCTCAACTTTGCTCGGCATAGTCAGGTTAAGCAAATAGGTGTCGCCATTATGGATGTGATGCTGAACTTCGCTGAAAGCCTCCTGATATTTTTCAAAACCTACCGGATGAATATTCCATAGTACTTCCTGTTCATTCAGCGTCTGCTTTGGCTGATAGTTGGTTGTTTCAGGCGTTTTCCATAGTATTTGAGCGGAGTCGCGGTAGTCAAAAATCAGTGGTTTTTCAAAATCGAAGTCAATGACAAAAGCAAACGGGCTACCTTGTGTACCCAGTTCGTTCATCTGTTCTATTGTATCTTTCTGTATCTTGTTCATAGCAGGGTTCAAAGATAGATAATTTTGAAAGTGATCGGTTGACCATTTAAGTAAGAAAAAATCATTAACAATCATTTGCAGCAAGCCATAGGTTGGCAATAGTTTTCACATTTTTATACTATTTTTGAATGATGAGTATTGCAGAAGAAATAGAACAAATAAAGTCGAATTTACCGAACCATGTAAGCCTGGTGGCTGTTTCGAAAACCAAACCGGCCGAACTTTTAATGGAAGCCTATAAATGCGGACAAAGAGCATTTGGTGAAAATAAGGTTCAGGAAATGGTTTGGAAATACGAGGCATTACCCAAAGATATTGAATGGCATTTTATTGGTCATCTGCAATCAAACAAAGTGAAATACATTGCTCCCTTTGTTCATTTGATCCATGGTGTCGATTCATTCAAACTGCTTAAAGCCATTGATACGGAAGCAAACAAAGCAAAACGCATCATTTCGTGCCTGCTTCAGTTCCATATTGCTGAGGAGGAAACCAAGTTTGGCCTTTCGATGGATGAAGCAACTGAAATGCTCAATTCGGATGAGTTTAAAGGATTGGAACATGTGAATATTTCAGGAGTGATGGGTATGGCCACTTATACTGATGATGAAAACCAAATCCGAAAAGAGTTTGCCAGCCTGAAGACAAATTTCGAAAAGATAAAGTCGGACTTTTTCGCCAAAAAACCTGAATTTAAGGAGGTTTCGATGGGTATGTCGGGTGATTACCTGATTGCTGTTCAGGAAGGGAGCACAATGATCCGTGTTGGAAGTATCATTTTTGGGATGCGGAATTATCCGATATAAACTTAACAATACAATTTTTTGTTATAGAAAGGACCAATCGTTGACACCTGATTTTAATGAATAAAGAAAATGATAAATAAATCCTGATGAGTAACTTAGGTTTGCTGACTGTATGGATTATTTCGAGATATAAATCAAAAAAAAAGAATGTTGATATGCCAAATTTAGAAACCAGATATATGGGATTGGAATTGAAAAATCCCATTATAATAGCTAGTTCGGGTCTGACAAACTCGATTGAAAAAATAAAAGGACTTGAGAATGCCGGGGCAGGCGCTGTGGTCCTGAAATCGATTTTCGAGGAACAAATCAACAGTGAGGTTAATCACCTGATCAACCGTGGCCCTCAGAACCAATACCCGGAAGCCGAAGATTACATCTGGAACTATACCCGGAATAATTCAATTACCAGGCATTTGAATTTATTGAGCGAGGCCAAAAAAGAAACCGAAATTCCGATCATTGCCAGCATTAACTGTATGTCGGCATCAGAATGGACCATATTTGCCAAAGATTTTGAAAATGCTGGTGCAGATGCGCTGGAACTCAATCTGTTTTTTGTACCGACGAACCGAAATAAAACTTCAGAAGAAATCGAGCAATTATACCTGAAAATTGTTTCAGAAGTGAAGAAAAATGTAAAGATTCCGGTCTCGGTAAAAATCGGATCTTATTATACCAACCTGGTTGCGATGGCCGACAAACTGGTGGCCAACGGCGCTGATGCCCTGGTACTTTTCAACCGTTTCTACGAACCGGACATTAACCTTGATAAACTGGAAATGAGTTCTTCTGACGTGTTCAGTTCCTCGGCTGATATCCGCCGTTCCATGCGTTGGATTGGCCTGATTTCGTCGCAATTGCCAAAAGTAGAAATTGCCGCAGGTACTGGCATACACGATGGAGAAGCTGTAATCAAGCAACTTTTAGTCGGAGCACAGGTCACCCAGGTTTGCTCAAGTGTTTACATCAACGGTTCGCAAGTTATTGCCGGAATGATTACTGATTTGCAAACCTTTATGCGAAAATGGAACTTCAAGAAAATTGAAGACTTCCGGGGACGATTGTCATACAAGAACATTCCTGATCCGATGTTATATGAAAGGGCTCAGTTTATGAGGTATTTTTCAGAGAAATAAACCAGCTAAAATCCAAGCGACGGTAAAAAATCAATCACATCAAGAATAAGCTGTCTTTTTTGTTCGGGAATTGTGACCAACGCATTTTCAAGACGGTCAATTTCAAGGTCAACTTTTGACTGTTCAATCTGGCTTGTCATGTTCGTGATTACGGTGTAGGCTTCAAAAGCAACCAAAAAATCAGTATCAATGAGCAAACCTACAAAGAGCGGCAGATAGTTGCTGTAATCGAGTCCGTTTTCCCAGCAACTTGCCAGCAGTTCTTTTAATTCGGGTGCATATTTCTGATCTTGAATGGCTTTAGTAATTAAAGGAATGGCATCGCTCTCCTTCAAATTGGCGAACAGACCAATAATCTTCATTTTTATTTCCGGATTTTGAGTCAGGTGCAATAGCTCGATCAAGACCGGGATATCGGTTACTTTTCCTGAAATCCGTAATTCTTCGAGTGTCTCAATTACTTTAAGTGAGTCGTCTGACTGCAAACCATTCAGTAAATCCTGATGGTCGCTATGGAGTTTATCTTTGGTCATAAATATCCTTTCTAAATGTTTCGCAAATTTAATAAATTGAAGATACAGTAATCCTTTTCGGTAACTTGTTGTTTATTATTGGCGAAGTCTCTGGTTGAAAATTGGATTAAATTCTTCCGGAAAATTAAAACTTAGTGTTGAAACCTCATCTTAATTTTATCTTTGCACACCTAAAATTATTGATGAAAATGAATAAAAGGACACAGGAACTTGCCGACCTCGCTATTCCCCGTTTGATGCTGAAGTTTTTTATTCCGGCATTTATCGGGGTATTTGCCAATGCGCTGTACAATATTGTTGACCGTATTTTTATTGGTCAGGGTGTTGGGTCCATGGCATTGAGCGGAATTTCGGTCATTTTCCCTGTCATGTTAATTGTGATGGGGTTCGGGATGCTTATTGGCATTGGTTCC
Source organism: Bacteroidota bacterium (assembly GCA_030684645.1). Classification (GTDB taxonomy): domain Bacteria; phylum Bacteroidota; class Bacteroidia; order Bacteroidales; family Prolixibacteraceae; genus Aquipluma. The sequence continues at coordinate 9,150 of JAUXUF010000337.1, forward strand.
GGAGTTTTGGTTTCAATTAATATGGGCAAGCGCGATTTGGACAAAGCCGAAAAAGTTTTGGGTAGTAGTTTTTTACTCATGATTCTCGTTTCGGTTCTGATTACAGTCATCGGTTTTGCCATCAAAGGACCACTGTTACAATCATTTGGTGCAACTTCCGAAACAATAGAATATGCCAATGATTACCTGAATATTATTTTAGCCGGTACCGTTTTTCAGGTGGTGGGATTTTCGCTGAATAACATAATCAGGGCAGAAGGAAATGCCCGCATAGCCATGGTTTCAATGCTCATCAGCGCCGGAACCAATCTGATTCTCGATCCGATTTTCATATTTGGTTTCGACATGGGTGTGAAAGGAGCTGCTTATGCCACCGTAATTTCAATGATCATACTAACCGTATGGGTTCTGCTTCATTTCCGGAGTACAAAATCAGTTGTCAAACTTAAAGCGGAAAACATCAGGTTCAATTATACGATCTTGCTGGAAGTTACAGCCATTGGTATGGCGCCATTTTTTATGCAGATTGCCAATAGTTTTGTTCAGGGGTTGCTGAATACCAAACTGATTGCATTTGGCGGTGATCTGGCAGTTGGGGCTATGGGTATTGTAAACAGCATTGCAACCATGATTGTCATGTCAATTGTCGCTATCAACATGGCTTCACAGCCCATTATCAGTTTTAATTACGGCGCAAAATCGTTTTCCCGGGTAAAAGATGCCTTGAGGATCGCCATGATTTCGGCCACCGGCATTGCAATTTTGGCTTTTATTCTGGTTGAAACACTTCCGGAGACCATCGTTAAACTTTTCAATTCGTCGGATAAGGGACTGCTCGGGATCGGTAAAGAAGGTCTTCAGCTGGGTCTGATGGCTTTGCCTTTAGTGGGATTCCAGATAGTCGCCGGAAATTTCTTTCAGTCGATGGGAAAGGCAAAAATTGCGGTTTTACTTACTTTACTACGCCAGGTAATTATTCTCATCCCTCTCCTGTTTATTCTCCCGAACTATTTTGGCCTTCATGGTATTTGGATGTCGATGCCAATATCTGACGTCTGTTCGGCCACCGTTGTGGTGTTCATTCTGGTCAACCAATGGAAAAAACTGAATATTCAGGTTGAGGCTCATTCCTGAATGAATGCCGCTAAATGGCTAATCGACCTTGCTCTTGTGCGCTACAGTGATATTCCTATTCCTTTTCTAATTTCTTTACTATTCTATCGAAATCCGATTCTATTGGTTGTATTTTGTTGTATCCCGAATATTCTTTCAAGGCTTTCTCGTCGGCTTCCTTTTTTGATATTTTCCCTTTCCCTTTTAATACTTCAAATTTGTTGAAGTTTAGAAAGCTGTCAACATCAACGATCATATCATTCATTGTCAAAGCATTTTCATTCTCAATGACATTCTCGATATAATCGAAGAAACCGGTAATGGTCCGTTCCAGCTTTTTGATTTCTTTTTCGAGGAGGTAATTTTTTGCAACGATTACGTCTGAAGGCAAAATACGACCGGCGGGTGCATTCTTCCAGGTTGACAAGCCCATAAATGGTTGTGAATGACTTGCTTTATCAAAAATCAGTTCTGCCGCGGTTTGCTTTGTGATCGCGTAGTGAAATTTGTTTTGAACTGTTGCGTAAAAATGATGTGTGATTTCAGAATTTGGGTCGTAATCGATGCTACATTCTGCAAAAATATCGGTAATCTGTTGATAAATCCGTCGTTCGCTGGTTCGGATTGACCTTACCCTTTCGAGTAGTTCCCGAAAATAATCCTTTCCAAAAGCTTTGTCGCCTTGCTTCAAACGTGCATCGTTCATTGCAAAGCCCTTGATAATGTATTCTTTCAATACTTGTGTTGCCCAAATCCTAAACTGGGTAGCTTTACTCGAATTTACCCGGTAACCTACCGATATGATGGCATCGAGGTTATAAAAAGTAGTTTTGTAATTTTTACCGTCGGAGGCAGTTATTTCCAAAATGGAAACAACTGAATTTTCTACTAACTCACCCGACTTGAAAATATTTCTTAAATGCTTACTGATGGCAGGGACTTCAACCCCCAATAAAGTGGCAATCGCTTTTTGAGTGAGCCAAAGTGTTTCATCCTGAATAAACACTTCAAGTTTTACCTCTCCATTGGGAGTGGTATATAAAACAAAATTTTTGGTCGATTCCAATTCGTTATCAAACATTGCTTTTTAATTGATGTGTTTAAAAGTGCGTCACAAACGCAAAACCACCAACCCCTTCGTTACCGCTAGCGCTCAAACGAGGGGCAGCCAGTATTTATTATCGGGTAAATGATGCGTCTCAGACGCAAAGCCAACAACCCATAGTTTGAGCGTTAGCAGAAAAGGGGGCAGTTCAGAATTTACTATAGAAATAATAAAATACTACTCAAAATTAATAATGCACCACTTAATATATATAGAGAGTCTGTCCATAGAGTTGATGATTTTTTGATATTTTTCGTCTCAAAATATTTTTTCGGGATTTTCGTTTTTGATTATTTACAATAATATTCGTCTTTCATTCTTTTTTGTCAGTTTTTGTAGGTTTCGTCCAAATTTACACCTCAAATTTTGATTTTTGAGCATATTTTCCCCATTTAATTGGTTTCC
>JAUXUF010000346.1 GCA_030684645.1 Bacteroidota bacterium
CTGAATTTTTACATAGGTTATTTAATTCCTGATTTATTTATTTTTTACATTGAATTTTTATTTGTTAATTTCAATTATATTAGTACTTGAAATGTCTTCCTATGCATCATATTCGGATTGCGAGTTGCTGGATCTTTTAAGGTCCGGGGACAGGTCTGCATTTGCTGAAATATACAACCGGTACTGGAAAAAGTTATTTACCGTTGCAACGAATAAAATTGGACAGCCCGAAGAAGCCGAAGAGATTGTTCAGGATATTTTTATTTCACTCTGGAATAGAAGAGAAGATATTATTATTACTACAAGTCTTGGTGCCTATCTCGCAGTTTCTGTTAAATACAGAGTGATCAAGGTACTGGCAAAACGTAATCAGTTTAATAAATATACCGTTCATAGTCAGGCAAGCTTACCAATTACAACAAATTCAACAGAAGACTGGTTTGAGTTTGAAGAATTGAGATCCAGATTAGAAGTCCTGGTAGCCAATCTGCCGGAAAAATGTCGCCTGGTATATAAGGCAAGTCGTGAAGCAGGATTTTCCCAGAAACAAATTGCCCGGGAATTCGGTATTTCTGAAAAGACCGTTGAAGCTCATATTGGTAAAGCTCTTAAATCTTTAAGAACTGGTCTGGGCCAGATATTCTTGTAATTACCCATTAATATAAAATTATTTTTCATTGAACTAAGGGATGTGTACAGGTTGCGGGACTTGTATATAAACACCTGATTCATGAAACCTTTAAGTTCAGAAGAGCGATACCAGGAATTAGCCGAAAAATGGCTTAATAAAACAATTAATCCACAGGAAAGGGAAGAATTTGCCCAATGGTACAATTCCGGGCAGGACAATGATATCAATCTCTCTAAAGATTTTGCTGGTAATGATCAGGAACTTAAAAAGCGAATTTTTTCAGGGGTAACCCAAAATATATCCGATTCTGTTCTTCCAACTGCCAACAAATTCCAGAGATGGTTTGCCGCGGCTGCTGTTATACTGATTATTTTTTCAGCAGGTCTGTATTTCTATTCAGATAAAAAGGTAGTTGATCAATTTGTGGCGAAGCAGACTATAACAAAACCAAAATCAGCCTCTCCATCAAAAATGGTAAC
>JAUXUF010000347.1 GCA_030684645.1 Bacteroidota bacterium
ACCTTCTTCTATTTGTCGCCACAGTGTAGCGACAATTTCATTTTCATCACTTTGTATTTGTCGCCCCACTGTAGCGACAAATGTATTTTCCTGAATTTCAATATCTTGCAATTGTGATGCCACCGGAGCCACAATTGACGAAGAACGGTAACTTTCATAAAACTGAACCATGCGGTAGATGCTTTTCCGATCAAATCCTTTTAAAGTCGGGTCTTGCTTTTTCAGAAAATCAGATAGCTGCTGCACCGTTTTTTCGCCCCATTGGCTTTGAGCAAGTTGTTTGCTGACAAAAGCGCCAACCTGCCAATATAAATTGACCAATTCGGCATTTACACTTTTTAAAGCATTATACCTGGCCTGGCGTATTGCTTCGTGTAAAACCGAAAACCCAATGTATTCCTTGTTTCCCTTCATGACTAAAACCGTGTTATATCGCGTGGTATTTTCTTGAAAATGATGTTGTGTTTGGTGACGTATTCTTTCGAAAGCAGGCAGTTATCGGCATAAACAACGTATTGCTCTGCTTTGGATTTTATGGTTGATAGATATTCGTGGTTCAACGTAGTAATTTCGTTTCCCGAATAATAGAAATAGTAAGCAGTATCGTTATGCTTGCCTAGAAAATAGTCAGAATCAGAATTTGCAGGATTGACACGATTTTCAGAATTTTTAATATCCTGCCCATTCTTTAATTCTGAAAATCCTGCTTCAGACAATGGTGTTTTCGTTTCTGTGTACCAGATATATGCCCGGATCTTCTCAATTCCAACAGCTTCGTTCAGGTTTCCGTCTTCGTTAAAAAGCGTTTGACCCAATTCGTAATAATCGAAACTGCCGCCGGTGCCTTCGGCTGTTGGTGAGCCTGTCGAACCATACCCATTGATCACCCGTTTAACCCGCTCGGCTGTAGTGCTTTCGGCATAGTCTTCCATCTCTATTAAAATGAATTTTCTGTTGCCTCCGTCTTGTTGGTTTAGGTTTAAAACGGCTTGAGCCGTGGTGCCCGAACCAGCAAAGGAATCGAGAACTAGGGAATCTTTTTCTGTAACAAGCTCAATTAATGTTTGAATTAAATTTTGTGGCTTAGGAAAAGTAAATTTTGTATCGGGTATAATTGCTTTTAAGTCAGATGTTCCTTGCTGTGTGTAAATGCCTTCGATTATTGAATATACCTTACGTCCTCTCTCTACACCCTCTAATGATTTTAAATATTGTTTATAATTTACTGACCATTTACCTTTTTTCTTGTCTATCACAAGGTCATTATTTTGCAAAGCTGATTCAACTCGTTCCTTTGACCATTGCCATTGTTTTGTTGGCCAAATTTCCTCTCCATCATAAATTATTGGATAACGCAAATTTGGACGATCATCCATACTTGTTGTAGCCAATGGTTGTAATCTAAATGGACCACGTTCTTTTATTTTCTCATCCTGAAATTTGTAATATTTCATTATTGAATCATCATGGGCTAAGGCAAGTTCATTAATCATCTCAATATTCTTTGCATAAAAGAAAATATATTCATGGAGGTTTACTAAATGTTTAGATTTCGCTCCACCGCCATAGCTTTTCTTCCAAATAATTGTTTCAATGCAGTTTTTTCTGCCAAAAATCTCTTCCAATATTAAGCTCAAATAATTAAACTCAAAATTATCGATAGAGATGAATATCAGTCCATCATCAGCAAGTAGTTTATGTAGAAGTTTTAATCGTGGATACATCATACACAACCATTTATCATGCCGACTCAGGTCATCACTTTCTCTACCAACAACTTGTCCCAACCATTTATTAATTTTCGGGTCGTTTACATTGTCGTTATATACCCAACCTTCGTTGCCTGTATTGTAAGGAGGATCGATATAAATGCACTTAATTTTTCCTTCGTATTCGGGCAAAAGTGATTTGAGTGCTTCCAGATTGTCGCCGTGTATAATTTTATTTCCGGCCTCTCCCCCCGCCCTCTCCGAAGGAGAGGGCGCTGTTTGCACTCCGTTATTAAAGGTGTATTTGTGTTCCAATACTTTAAACGGAACATCAGCATGGTGATTGATTACTTTATCTTTTCCAATCCAGTGTAGTGTGGGCATAGCAGGCTTTAAAATTCAAAGAATGCTCAAATATACAATTTTCATCGGGAGGGGTGGCACAATCCGGAATCAAAAGAAGCTTTTTATTATTGTCAATAGTTTAATGAAAGGAGGCTGAAAAGTTGGTGTAAGCGACTAAAAAAATGGCAAAGCTACTTTCCTTTATAAACCCGAATCAGCATCTGAACGAATCATCACCATGACCGGTACCACCAAGATCATCATCCTGATTACAATCATCAAAATCGTCGTTGTAAGCTGAACACATTGAATAATTACTATCTGGTCTGACACAATTTCTTGAAAACATAGTTTTAAGTTTTAGTTAACGTAATTCGCTTTTGATTGAGATTCAACTTTTTCGGAACCCCAGGCATCGCGCATATCGTCCATTGACATCAGTTTGCCGGATTTCTTGAAGTATTCCCCTTTGTGCCAGTACCAGGCAGCTTTGGGATGTGAGAATTTGTAGCCTTCACCTTTCAATGTTTCCCTTACCGGAAAAGAGTTACCGGTAATCCAGATCCAGGAGCCAATCAGTTCGATTACAATACCAGTCATAAACATTATCCGGTCCAACCGTTGGCGCATTTCTTCTGAGACTTGCTGTTCATACTCTTTTCTACCTTCGGAAAAAGTTTCGTTGCTGTTGATAAGCTTTTCGGATAGCCGGTCATACTGGTCATTAATAACTTGCATAATTGCTGATTCGCCACCTTTGTCCGGATGATACAAGAATGCAAGGCGGCGGTATTCCTTGCGCAATTCATCCAACGTTTTAATATTCTCGAAAAACTTCATTGATTTCACTACTGCCCGGCGGATTTATTAAGGCTTCTGTCTCGCCAATTAATTTTGAGCCAATTGCACATTGAGCAGATAGGATTCTTGTCAAGGGCCCCTTCGACAGGCTTAGTGACGAGCCTTCGAACGAAGGGAGCTTGTATACCCTTGACTTTTCCGGGATACGGAAATAAATTTGCGATAGAAATTGAGTGAGAGTAGTCTTTCTCCGACTTTGTTATACTCAGTCCAAGGATTTGCGATTTGCCTAATTGCTATTTATAGCTTGAAAAAAAGAGATGGACCTTGCAAGTTACAACAAGTAAAGAAATAAAGCATTATTGTTAATTATATTTTCAAAGGAGATTTCAAACGCAAAAAGTAACTGGCACCTCAGGAACTTTGGGCGAAATTGCAGGTGAAAGAATTATTATGGGCAATACAAATATCAAAGGTTATGGGTTTTGATGAAAAACCCCCTTGCTATTTCTAACAAAGGGGGCAAGCTAATCTAATCTAAACCTAATTAAACACACAAACTATTTTTTAAGCGAACAGTATGACGATACTGAATAGCTTCTTTTTCTTCTTCTTTTAGCTTTCAATACTATTGATTCTTTAATAATATTAAACAACGCTTGAAACTAACAACAAATGCGCTTCAGCTTCAACTGACCACAATCCCTGATGGTGACTACAGATTTCAGCCAATTTCGCAAACAAAGGATCAGTTTTTCCTTTTTCAGCAAAATCGGAAATGGCAGTCAATGGCATATTGATGTGAGTATAAATCAATTTTTTTCCTCCTGAGATCTGTGGAAGGTGAAGCGTGGTTTCAATAACCGCATTTAACCCACCAATATGTGTAACAAGTCCGGCCGGATCCAAACCTTTAGTCATCACGTCCAGCGCTTCTTTCATATCATCTGTATTCCCTCCTGAAGTTCCTACTATGTGCGTATAAGCATAGTGGACATTGTAGAAATTCAATTTGGCGCTTAGTGTCGGATCAGATGGTCCGGCAAAGAAGTTCAGGCAGCCATCGAAAGCCAGAATAGCATCTCCTTGTTCGATAACCTGAGGAACCGGAGCGAAAATAAATACATCATCGTATCCGGTATCACCTGAAATCCGGCGAAGTTCTTCAACGGGATTGCCAATACTTGTATTCAGGTAAATCAGTTCGATGCCCCGATTGGCAGCTTCTTTAACCGTATAGATTGAGGCAGCGCGATCCAGACGGGTTTGGTCAATGTCGGTAACTACGCATAGTTTGGGTTTGCGATCAGCACGATGAATCACATAATTGATAGCCGCCAATCCCATTGGGCCAACGCCAGCAAGTATGCCCATTTTACCATCATCCACAATTTCCATGTTGTGCACATACGAACCAGGTGTGGTATGGTAGTTGGCGTGCATCGTTCCAATCACGCACGAAAGCGGTTCGGCCAGCGATGCCGGGTAAAAGCCTGGACCGTCATATGCCAGCAAACAATCCTGAACCAGTACATCTTTCGGGATGATCACGTATGTGGCATCACCACCAATATACTTATACGAATAACCCGGAGCGCTCATCACACCAATCGGTCCAGCTTCATAATAGAGTGCCGGCTGAATCGAAAATTTTTGCCCTGTCTTAAACTTATGGTTCCAGTTAGCACCAATTTCGATTAATTCTCCACTGAATTCGTGACCGATTATGGTCGGATTTTCGGCCACATCATTTGGAACCCGTTTGTGGTCGGTAGCCTGTTTCGCTGATTTGTGAGACGACATGCAGATGCTGTCGCAAATTACTTTAGCTAAAATCTCATCAGGTGTAATTGCCGGAAGTTCAAACTCCTCGAGTCTCAAATCTTCTTTTCCGTACAAACGAACTGCTTTGGTTTTCATATTTTAATACTTGAAATAGTTGATTACTTTTTTTACCAATTTCTACGTCAGCGATTGACATTGATGCACTTTCCTGAGATTGTATCATTGTAATTCGTTCATTCTATATTCCTTTTCGCTTCAATATTTTTTCAATCTCCCGGATCCAAATTTTATATGCACTTTCTTTAAGATGAGTGCCATCTGTGGTAAATTCTTCTTTTAACCTTTTATTTTCAGAAAGAAACTGGTTCAAATTAAGATAAAGTAAGTTTTTTCTGGAAGCTAAACTAGCAAGAAAATAATTTAAACTGTCAGCTGCTGAATTCATAATACTATCGTCAGGACGATGAACATACAAGGTGCTTTGCAAAACGGGTTCAATTTTATTTTTCATCAAGGTCTCAACAATCGCTTCATAATTTTCACATGTACGTTTGAGGGGTATCCCGACACCAATGTCATTAATTCCACCTTCAATAAAACATATTTTAGGTTTGAATTTTAATACCTCATCATTCAGAAGCCAAACAAAATGAGAAGTCGTAAAACCAGGGAACCCACTATTCTTAACATTAAGTCGATTTAATTCCTGATTCCAATTTCCACCTGCAGTTAATGAATTTCCAAACATTACGACATTATAAGCTCTATCAGATACAGCCTGTTCGTTTTTCTTGTGAGTGTTTTTATATAGAAATCCCAATATCCCAATAATCACAATGACATTCATAATTATCGAAAGTCTAAATAAAACCTGATTTTTTTTTCTCATAATCATATCAAACCTTGGTTTGTATCTAATTTCACAGATTCATCATATTTTATGCCCTTCCTTTTTACAACGCCAGTCTTAGCTAGAATGTATCGCTCCACATTACCAGAAATAGGCGTAGAAACCAACACAAATCAGAACTACAACGCCTGTTGTAATGATATCCCAATTACTCCAGCTATTGCGGGTTTCAGCGATTTGTTCCGGACTTTGTGAGAAATAAGTTAGTCCCTGAAGCTGTGTTTCGCTTGCACGAGGGGTGAACATACTGATGAGAACCATGACGCCCATTGTAAAGAAAAACAGGAACAGACAAAAATGCAGCCAGTTAATATCAAGCAACATACCAAAAAGACTGTCGGCAGCAAACGATGATTTGAAGATCATTAAGGTTAACCTGAACATCCCAATAAAAAAACCAAGCAAAAGTCCCCATTCACCAGCTTTTGGTGTAATCCGCCTGTTAAATACGCCCATCAGGAACACTGCAGAGATTGCAGGTGCAATCAAAGACTGAACGTTTTGTAAATATTCATAAAGGACACTGCCCAGACCTCTCATGATTGGTATCCAAACCAGACCTAATACTACCACCGCAATTGTAGCCATCCGGCCTACCCATACCAATTTGTGTTCGCTGGCATTAGGTCTGTAATTTTTATAAAAGTCGATGGTAAAAAGTGTAGCTGAAGAATTAAAGTGGGCAGCCAGTGAAGTCATCAATGCAGCAATAAATCCAACAACTACAATTCCTTTAACGCCTATTGGTAATAAATTGGTTACCATACTGCCATAAGCTTTGTCGTTACTGTCAAAGTCAAACCCAGGAACCCCTTTGGCTTTGAGAGCTGCTGCGATCATACCGGGAATCAGGAACATAAATACGGGAAGAATTTTCAGGAATCCAGCCAGGATAGTTCCTTTACGCGCATTATTCAAATCTTTGGCAGCAAGGGCACGTTGCACAATGTGCTGATCGGTACACCAGTACCAGAAACCAATGATTGCAGATCCGAAAATAACACCAACCCCCGGGAATTTGTCGTACCATGGATCCCCTTTGGTGTGAATTAGATGCATATTGTCGCCTGAATATTTTACCACTTCGCTCCATCCGTCCAAAAGTCCTCCGCCACCTACTTTCAGAAGACCAAGTATCAGAATGGTAAATGCTCCTACAATCAAGATCGGGGTTTGTATTACCGAAATTGTCATAATCCCTTTCATTCCGCCTAATACAGTAAATATCCCCGTGAGTAGGACCAGGCCAATTGCACCATACCAAAAATCGATTCCCAGAACTGTTTCCAGAAAAATACCACCAGTAAACGCTGTTACTGATACTTTGGTAAGCACATAGCTGA
>JAUXUF010000351.1 GCA_030684645.1 Bacteroidota bacterium
TTTTTCACTCGCTGATTCTGTCAATAATCATTGCCCGGGTGTTAAATTTATTATATGCCTTGTTGATAACATTAGGGATATTAGTATTTCTTCTGGTTTTGAATTCATCATGGCTGCGGATCTGGGCTTACCATTTCTTAATGAAATGTGTTCCAAATATTCTCCCCTGGAGCTAAATAGCGCGTTAAAGCCCTATTTTGGCAATTATATTTTTGAAAAACAAAAGGATGTCGAAAATCTTATTTTTCTGGATAGCGATATCTTATTATTTGATGATCTTCATCCTGTATATGAGAGTCTGAAATCAGACAGCATTATTCTTACACCTCACTCACTTAGTACTGTCGCCAGCGGGACAGATTTTGATGACAGGATATTTTTACGATCCGGGATATATAATGCTGGATTTATTGCCTTAAAAAGAGATTCATATTCATTGGCTTTCTTAAACTGGTGGATGACCAAGCTGAGGAATGAGTGTTTTTTTAATTCAAAAAGAGGCATGTTTGCCGAGCAACTTTGGTTAAATCTGGTTCCTTTATATTTTGAAAAGGTACATATACTTAAACATAAAGGGTGTAATGTAGCCTATTGGAATTTTCATGAACGCTCAATTTCTGAAACAGACGGCATTTATTATGTAAATAATGCCGATCCCCTAATATTCTTTCATTACAGTGGGGCTTCTATACATTGTCTGGAGGAAAATTCTGTTTCCCGGTATCAAAAGCGATATACGTTTACCAATCTGCCTGCTCTATTACCTGTTTTTAAGCTTTATACAGATTCCTTAAAGAAACATTCATTCGAAAAGTATAATGAATTTTATACGATTAACAGCAAAATAAAAATCAGTTCAGCTATTGTAAAGGCGATAGCAGAACTTTATAAGAAAGGCATAAAGAAACTCTTTTACACAAAATAAGGAGTAAACTCCGAGACTGTTTATAAATGAAAATTTGGTTTCCTATCTTGCGGTTGATTGAGACACCAACCGCTGAGGACCGCCGTTGCCGGTGCCCCCATCGGTCACTCTTTTAATATATAAATGCTGTAAATAAATTTAAACAGCTTCTCAGAGAGGGGTAATATTTATGTTTCAGGATGCCATAACCCTTGTAGCCCTGCTTACAGCAATTTCTTTGATAGTTTTGATGATTCCCTTCGCATCGAACCCGCATTCGGCCCATAATTCAGGCTGCTCACCATGCTCAATGACCTGATCGGGTATTCCAAGCCGGATAACAGTTGAATTATAATTGTGATCGGCCATAAATTCAAGTATTGCAGATCCCATACCGCCCTGCAGACAGCCATCTTCAAGGGTTACAATGTGTTTGAACTTTTTAAATACATGGTGCAGGAGTTTATGGTCAAGCGGTTTCGCAAAGCGCATATCATAATGTGCCGGATGAATACCTTCTGAATTTAATTCAGTACATGCTTTAACAGCCTCATTTCCAATATGTCCGATGCTTAAAATTGCGACATCCTCCCCTTCACAGATCGTTCTCCCCTTGCCAATTACAATGGCTTTCATTGGGCGCCGCCAGTCGGGCATTACTCCGTTTCCTCTTGGGTAGCGGATGCTGAATGGTCCCATATCTTCCTGCTGCGCAGTGAACATAAGATTTCTCAATTCCTCTTCGTTCATTGGGGCCGAAACGATCATATTCGGAACACAGCGCATATAGGCAAGGTCGTAAGCACCATGATGCGTCGGTCCGTCGGCGCCGGCAAAGCC
>JAUXUF010000352.1 GCA_030684645.1 Bacteroidota bacterium
CGCGGATAAACTTCGCGGACACCTTGTGTGTTTGTCAGGTTGTAAGTTGATCCGTTTTCAGCAGGAATCGAGAATATATCACCCCGGGCCGAAATCAACGCACGTTTGGCCGTCGGTGAAACTTCAAAACTCTGCACAAAATCCTTTACATTTTTGTAGTAAGGCACCGTGTTCGGATTATCGAAATGAATGCTGATAGTTACTTTTTCTTCCTTACCGGTTTGCAGGTTCAATTTATACAAATAGCCACCATTTTCGAAAACCACCTGTCCGTTTTCTCCGGAAGGCCACATACAATCAAAATCTGTGTGTGTGGTAAGCTGTTTCAACGCTTTGGTTTTGGTATTGTATTCAAAAATGTTCAATTTCAGGTCGCGGTCGGAAGCAAAATAAATATTGTCGCCAAACCAGGTTGGAATCTGGTCGGTCCCTTTAAAATCGGTAATTTGCTCCGAAGTATTTTTATTCAGATCGTAAATCCACAAATCAGATGCACGCCCACCTTTGTATCGTTTCCAGGTGCGGAACTCACGGTCAACCGGTGTGAAACAGATTTTCTGATCGTCCGGAGACAGAACAGCAATACCTCCGTTAACAATCGGTAAGGGTTTTTCAAGGCCACCATCAAGGCTAACCAGGAAATATTTTCCGTTCCGGTCGCCAAATGGAGTCCGGTTCGCACGGATCAGGATATTCTTACTGTCCGAAGTCCAGTCGAGCGCCACATTGTCGTAACCTCCGCGGGGGGGCATCACGCCAACAGAATTGTAATAGGTCAGCTGACGCGGTGTCCCTCCGTTAGAGGGAATCACGAAAATCTGGCGGCTTCCGGAGTATTCGCCCGAAAAAGCGATCCATTTTCCGTCAGGAGAAATTTTAGGAAAAAGCTCCATTCCTGAATGGGAAGTCAATCGGCGGGCCTCGCCACCATTGGAATCGACCGACCAGATATCACCGGCATATACAAATGCGATCAGGTTTTTATTGATGTCCGGAAAACGCATTAGCCGGGCTTCGTCCTGAGCTATTGCACAGAAGGTGAAAGTCATTCCAAAAATAGCCAATGCCATCAGTTTGAAAGGTAGTTTTTGCATAGTTTTATAATTTGAAATGAATGGTTTTTGAACTTAATAGGTTGCATTTTTGATTAGGAAATTACAGTTCAGTTCAAACAATCTTAAAATTGTTTATATTTGAAAAAAGCTATCCGGTTTATTAGACTTATCTTTGCCGCAAACCTTGAAAAATGACCAATCATAAAATAGTTATAGCCATCGACGGGCATTCGTCGTGCGGAAAAAGTACAATTGCCAAAGCATTGGCCACCCGGTTCGGATATGTTTTTATCGACAGCGGGGCCATGTACCGGGCTGTTACCTTATTTGTGCTGCGCCACAATCTAATGGTTGACGGTGAAGTGAACCGGGAAGAATTGCTCCATTCTCTTCCGGAAATTAAAATCGAATTCCGATATAATCCTGAACGGCAATCGAGTGATACTTATCTGAATGGTGAAAATGTGGAAGATGAAATCAGGCAATTGCACGTATCTCAAAATGTAAGCCCGGTAGCAGCCATTCCCGAAGTTCGTGAGTCAATGGTTCGGTTGCAGAAGGAAATGGGCAAAAACAAGGGTATCGTAATGGATGGCCGCGACATTGGCACAGTGGTTTTTCCGGATGCCGAGCTGAAATTTTTTGTTACCGCGTCAGCTGAAATCCGCGCCAGACGACGATTTGATGAACAAACAGCGAAGGGGGAGATGGTGTCTCTGGCCGAAATCCTGGAAAATGTACTGGAGCGCGATCACATCGACTCAACCCGCGAAGCCAGTCCGCTACGAAAAGCAGGTGATGCTTTGGTATTGGATAACAGTAACATGACCCGCGAAGAACAATTGGAATGGGTGATCAAAAAAGTGAAGGAAACGTTAGGAAATCCAGAGTAGTGGTAATTATTGATTACCACTACTCCTTTTTTGACAAACTTGCCATGAATACAGAAAATGCATGGTCATTGAAATTAAAAAAGGAATTTGACATACCTTCATCCCGATTAATTCGACGGATAACTAATTTACAACAAAGTGATCATAGAGATTGACCAGAAATCAGGGTTTTGTTTTGGTGTGGTGAATGCCATCGGAAAAGCTGAGGCAGCGCTGGAAACTGAAGAAATGCTTTATTCGCTGGGTCACATCGTGCATAATGAGTTAGAAGAAAAACGGCTCCAGAAACTTGGTTTAAAAACAATTAGTCATGAAGAGTTTTTTAAACTTTCAGCGTGTAAGGTGCTAATCCGTGCCCATGGAGAGCCCCCATCAACCTATGAATATGCCCGTCAAAACAATATTACGCTGATTGATGCAACCTGCCCGGTTGTTTTAAAGCTTCAGCAACGGGTCAGAAAAGCTGCCGAAATGATGGAAAAAGAAAATGGGCAGGTAGTGATTTTCGGTCATCAGGGACATGCTGAAGTCACCGGACTGTCAGGTCAGACGGATCATTCAGCATTGATTATTGAGCATCCGGAAGATATTAAAAGAATTGATCCTTCGCGTCCTGTAATCGTTTTTTCACAGACGACCAAATCGGTAGATGACTTCAGAAAACTTAGCAAAAATATTCAGGAACAATCGCAAACAGGCAGGGTAGAGACCCACGATACTGTTTGCCGGCAGGTTTCGAATCGGGTTCCGCATCTGCAAAAGTTCGCGATCAGGTTTGATTTGGTTGTATTTGTTGGTGGTCGCCAGAGTTCCAATGCCAGGGTTTTGTTCGATGTCTGTAAAGAGCAGAATATACGCAGCTATTTTGTGTCTTCTCCGGAAGATCTGCAGCCGGAATGGTTTTCAGGAATAGAATCTGTTGGTATTTGTGGCGCAACTTCAACACCACATTGGCTAATGGAAAAGGTCTCCGACAAGATTAAACAATTTTAGTCTTCATTTAAGACTTTAGTTTAAGCCTTCAATCCTGAAATAGGATATCAGCTTTTTCAGGTTTTCAGCTTGTTTGGATAAGTTTTTGGAATTGATTGATAACTCAAACGAGGATTCGGCATTTTGTTGGGTTACAATATTCAACTGCTGAATTCCCTGGTTGATTTCTTCCGAACTTATTTTTTGTTCAAGACTTGATGCAGCAATCTGTTTGACCAGCCTGGCCGTGTGTTCGATATCAGGAATAATATCAAGCAGCTTATTGCCGGTTTCTCTGGCATGGAACAATCCTGTAGTTGATAATTCATTGATTTCTTTTGCTGCCAGTTGTGATTTTTCAGCCAGTTTTTTTACTTCGGCAGCTACAACAGCAAACCCCTTACCCTGAATTCCGTATCTCGAAGCTTCGATGGCCGCGTTGATGGCCAGTAAGTTGGTCTGCTTGGCAATTTCGCCAACGATCGATATTTTTTGGACAATGTTATTCATCGATTGAATCAATGCTTTGGTCGATTCATTCCCATCCTGAATTCCCAAAACTGCCTTTATCGCAATTTTTTCAGTCTCCTGCGCATTTTTAGTGTTTTGCTGAATTCTGGTTAGCATGAGTTCCATCGAAGTAGATATTTCTTCCGAAGAAGCAGCCTGATTATTGGCTCCTTCCGAAAATTTCACTGATGATTCCATCAATTCCAGGCTGCTTTCAGCAATAGTATCCGAACTTTGCATGATTTCAGACATGATTGTTGTCAGTTTCGCAGCCATAATGGACAACGATTCGGCCAAATCGCCAATTTCATCGTTTTGGTCAATCTCGAGCTTGGTATTCAGGTTGCCTGTTGAGATTGATTTGGCAAAGCCGACACTTTTGACAATCGGGGTACTGATTTTTACGGCAATCAATGAAACGATGAGATACATCAGTATAAAACCAAACAGGACGGCCAGGAGGGATTCCATCACCACACTCCTGGCTTCTTTGGTAATAACACTGGTTTTAACTTCCAGAAAAATCATCCAGTTGGAAGGAATGCCATTGATTGTTATGGGTTCAAACGAAACGAAATACTCTCCCTTATTTTTAGAATTTTTGTAGGTGAACGTATTCTCGGATTTCATTTTCGCATTTTCAAAATTAGCTTTGAATTCCGTGCTGTCAGCAGCTAAAGTTTTGTAAAAATTCTGTCCTGTAAGCGCCTGGTCAGTATGTGCAATAAGCATTCCAGTCCCTGCAACAAGGTAAGAAACCGATCCTTCGAAAGGATTTATTTCAGCAATCAGTTTATTCATTTGTGTTAACGAAATATCAATGCCAACCATGCCATCAAATTGACCGGCTGAATTTTGAATCGGAACTAAAAGAGCCGTCATCAGAACTCCGGCCAATTCTTTGGTTACCACATCGTAATACGGATCCAAAATCATTTCCCTGTTCAATTCCCTGGCTTCGTAGTACTTTCCTTTCACTTCGGCATTGGTCGTGTCAACCACTGCCTTTTGGGTCATAATCTGATGATTTGCCCGGTATGCGACATCTCTGATACGACCGTTTTTTTTCTTGTAATTTTTATCGAGGGTCTTCATTTCCCAATAAAGGCCAATCGATAAAAATTTCGGATTCTTTTCTAGATTACTGTATATAATGTTTTCGAAAAATGCATCACGCTGATCCGGTTTGTATTTTTGGTGGGAAGCAAATATATTTCGCATTGTTCGTGCCGATTCCATCATGACTTCCAGATCATCTGAAATTTTGTTACGGTATTCGCGTGTTGAAACTTTCACGATTTCGACCGAAGATGAATAGGCGATTTTTTCGAGTCGATAACTAATGTATCCGACTACAGCAATGCAAGCTAAAGCAGCTGCACCCAGAATATATACTTTCATCTTAAGTTTCAGATTGAATCTTCTTCGGCTCATAACTGTAGATAATTAATTGTTTTTGAATACACCAACTGATACTTCCATAAAGTAATGAATCCGGACTAAGGTATAATTATAATTTGAAATCAGAAATCTTTTTCAGTATTTTGCACCAATGAAGGAAGACCTGCTTCTTGCCGATGTTATTTTGCCATTACCGCTCGATTACCACTTTACTTATCGGGTGCCTGCTGCTTTCCAGATGCGCATAAAAACCGGAATACGCGTTATCGTGCAGTTCGGAAAACGTAAGTTCTTCTCGGCCCTGGTGTATAAACTTCATCAAAACATGCCGGCAGGCGATTTCGAAATCAAGGACATCGATGCCATCCTGGACGAAGAACCCATCATCGGTGAAAAGCAGCTTCAACTTTGGGAATGGATCGCCAATTATTATTGCTGCACCCTCGGCGAAGTTTTTAAAGCTGCTCTTCCGTCAGGCCTGAAGCTGGAGAGCCAGACCAAAATCAGTATTAACCGTGAGACAAATCTTCCGGAAAATTTAAGTGAGAAGGAAAATTTGGTTTTGTTGCTGCTTGAAAGCCGGAAAACGGCGAGTGTTCAGGAATTAAACCAGTTTTTGGGACAACAATCGTCGTATGCCATTTTGAAAATGCTGCTCGAAAAAAATGCGGTGATTGTGGAGGAACAACTTCGCGAAAGCTACAAACCCAAGCTGGTCAGTTACATCAGGCTTAATCCGGAATACGATTCGGAAGAAAAATTGAATGCCACGCTTGATTCGCTCAAAAAGGCTAAAAAACAGGAACATCTCCTGAAGATATTTTTGGATGAAATCCTGTTTGGAGTTTCAGTCCAGACCGAAATAAGCAAGAAAGAATTATTGGAAATTGCTGATGCTTCAGAATCTGCCTTGAAGGGACTGGAAGATAAAAATATACTGGAAGTGTTCCAGAAAGAAACCGGCCGGATTGACAGGATTCTGGATACCGATCTTCTGATTAAAGAACTTTCTGAACCACAGCAAAAGGCGCATGATGAAATACTGACCCAGTTTGAAACTCAGCAAACCGTTCTGCTGAATGGCGTGACTTCGAGCGGTAAAACCGAAATTTACATCCGGCTGATTGAAGAGCAGATGAAACTTGGCAAGCAGGTTTTGTACCTTGTTCCTGAAATCGGGCTGACCACTCAGATCATCACCCGGCTGAAAACCGCTTTTGGCGATCTGGCCGGAATTTATCACTCCAAATTTAACGATGCCGAACGGGTCGAAATCTGGTTTAATGTGCTGAACGAAAAAACCGGTAAAACCGGTCAGCAGTATAAAGTGGTTTTGGGGGCGCGGTCGGCTATTTTTCTGCCGTTTAAAAACCTGGGGTTGATCATTGTTGACGAAGAACACGAGAATTCGTACAAGCAATTCGATCCGGCGCCTCGCTATAACGCCCGTGATATGGCCATTCTGATGGGAAATATTCACGGTGCAAAAGTTCTTTTGGGTTCGGCCACACCATCTTACGAAACGTATTTCAATGCCCGCAGCAACAAGTATGGTCTGGTTAATTTAAATGAACGGTTTCTGGGTATTGAAATGCCCGAACTGGTCCCTGCAAATACACAGGAAGCATACAAGCGTAAACAGATGCGCTCTGTTTTTACTCCCGAACTTTATGACGAAATCGCAACCGCCCTGGCCAATAAAGAACAGGTGATCCTTTTTCAGAACCGGCGTGGTTTTGCGCCTTTCGTTCAGTGCGGAAAATGTGGCTGGATACCCAAATGCAAATATTGCGATGTGAGC
Source organism: Bacteroidota bacterium (assembly GCA_030684645.1). Classification (GTDB taxonomy): domain Bacteria; phylum Bacteroidota; class Bacteroidia; order Bacteroidales; family Prolixibacteraceae; genus Aquipluma. The sequence goes on from JAUXUF010000352.1 coordinate 6,633, forward strand.
AAAACTTACCACAAAAACCGCTCAAGCCTGATTTGCCATTATTGCGGAAGCTCCACTTCGCTGGTTACCAAATGCGAAGAATGTGGCTCGGAAGAGATTAAAACGCGAGGTTTTGGTACCGAAAAAATTGAGGATGAAATTCAGCTTCTTTTTCCTGAAGCCCGTGTGGCCCGGATGGATTTGGATACGACCCGTGCAAAAAAAGCCTACGAACAGCTGATCTTGCAGTTTGAAACCGGGAAAATCGACATTCTGGTTGGGACACAAATGGTAACCAAAGGATTGGACTTTGACCATGTTCGGGTGGTTGGCGTACTAAATGCCGATAACCTGTTGAATTATCCTGATTTTCGTTCGTATGAGCGAAGTTTCCAGCTAATCATGCAAGTGAGCGGCAGAGCTGGCCGCAAAAATAATCGCGGAAAAGTGATTGTTCAGACGACACAGCCCAATCATCCGGTGATTCAGGATGTGATTGCCAATGATTTTATCCGGCTTTTTAACCGCCAAATGGCCGAGCGGAAGATGTTCCGGTATCCGCCTTACTACAGGCTCATAAAAATTGTGGTCAAGCATCAGAACAAAGACCGGCTCGATCTGGCTGCACAACATTTGGCTGCAGCGTTTAAAAACCATTTCAATAAAAATGTACTTGGACCGGAATATCCGGTGGTGGGACGAATTCAGATGTGGTTTCAAAAGGAAATACTGATTAAACTGCCACGGGACGGGAAAATTCAGGAAGCAAAGGAGAAAATCATGGGAATCATCAATCATGCCAAATCACAGCCCAATAATTCGAGCCTGATTGTTTATGCCGATGTGGATCCGATGTAAACTTGAAATTACTTCATCGGAATGTATTCCGGCCGGACATGTTTCCAGCGTTTGTGCGACCAAAGCCATAATTCAGGTCGTTTCCTGATGATGTCTTCGAGAAATTTAGTGTGCGCTTTGGTCACTTCAAACGGTTTGGTTTGGGAGGCATCGTCGAAAAGTTTCGTAAATTCGACTTCGTAATATCCTCTGCGTACCTTTTGAATGTCCATAAAAACCACCGCCTGTTTAAACCGGGAAGCCACTTTTTCAGGCCCGGGGAATACGGCCGATTCCTGATTCAGAAAAGTGATCCAGTAGTCGGTGTCCTTCAGGGCTGTTTGATCGGTCAGGTAATACGTGGCTGTTAATTGACCAGTTTTCTCCTGTTCAAGCATGGTGCGCAGTGAAATCCGGGCTGGCATCAAAAACATTCCGAACCTGGACCGGACCTTTTTCATGTAATTGTCAAAAATTTCATTCTGCAAGGGGCGGTAAATAACGTTCACCTGATGTTTAATCATTTTGGGAAGCGCCGTGGTCCATTCCCAGTTCCCATAATGGCCTGAAAGCAAGGCTACGCTTTTCCCCTGGTCATACAATTCGTCTAAAACTTCCGGATTTTTATATCGAAATCGTTGCTTAAAATTCTCTTCTGAAATTTGAAAAGCTTTCAATGATTCAACTATCAGATCAGAGAAATGGTGATAAAAGGCCATGGATATTTTCATTATTTCCTTATCAGTCTTTTCAGGAAACGAATTTTTCAGATTCTCAATAACTTTCTTTTTCCGGTAGCCAATCAGATGGTAATTCAGAAAATAGAAAATATCGGCCCAAAGGTAAATCAACCAGAAAGGGGTATGGCCAAGGATTTTCAATAGAGAAACACCGGTCTTTGCCAACAATTTTTTCATTTCACAGGCTCATAAAGTTCAATATTCGCAGGTCGTTTATGTTTCCATCTTCGGTGAGACCATAACCAGTATTCAGGTTCAGCCCGAATAATTTCTTCGAGTTTGCAGACATAAGCCATCATAATTTCTTCGGGTTCAACCTGAGCCGGATTTTCAATGAGTTTGTAATGGAACACCTCGTAGCGTCCTCGTCCGGTTTTGCGGGTATGGTGCAATATAACCGGCTGATTGGTTTTCACCGCAATTTTCATCGGGCCGGAGAAAAAGGCCGTTTCCTGATTCAGAAAAATAGTCCAGAATTGCGATTTGGCATTTGGAGTCTGGTCGGCAGCCAATACCAGTGCCCCGGGTCGCGCAACATGGTTAAATTCCATTGCTGTGCGGTTTGCACGGTTAACCGGAATGGATATTGCCCCAAAACGTTCCCGGGTTTGACAGATAAATTTTTCGAGTTCCTTGTTGTTTCTGACAGGATTGTAAACCACCAGAAACTGCGCTTTAATTAGCCGTTGAATGGAACCGCTCCATTCCCAGTTGTTGTGATGCATGCCCAGTAAAATGATGCTTTTCCCCTGATTATAGTACTCTTCATAAATTTCGAGATCGTGAACTTTAAACCGGTCAGCAATTTGCTTTTCAGTCATCCGATTAAATTTGAGAGTTTCCAATCCCAGATCGCACAGATGATGGTAGAATTTTTTGGTGATCTTCCTGATTTCCTCCGGACTTTTTTCAGGAAACGACAAGATGAGGTTTTTGTGAACAATTTTCCGCCGATATCTGGCGACGTAAAAAAGCAGCACATAAAAAATGTCGGCCAGACCGTAAATTGCCCAAAAAGGAAGACGGGCTGTGAGTTTGCACAAAAAGACAACGAAACGATTAATTATAGTGTTCATATGCATTTCAGATTGAAAGCTGCAAATTTAACAAAAACGTCTTCGTATCTATAAATGTGCATGCCATGAAACTAAAACACTGGACGTGCAATCATGATTCCATTATTGGATGATCCAGGCTTGATAAAGTCGGTGATCGGGCCTTCAGAAATTAATACTTTTTTACCACTGAGCGGGGCATGTAACAGATGAAACTGATTATCCTTCCAAATAATGATTCCAACATGGTTAACATCGACTCCTTCAATTCCTGAAGTTAGACCTATGATATCGCCATGATGCAGTGATTTGAGCAGGTTTTCCGGATTGTTTTTCGGGAAGTAATAAAATCCGGATGAAGATAGTTGTTTCTCCTGCTCAGCAATTGCTGGAATAAGTTCCGGATGTGCTTTCAGTACCGGATATTCCTCCGGATGTTGACTCATGTAGTCAATGGATTTGCCCTGCTTTTCCCCCTCAAGGTTTGGCTCTTCAGAAATTATTTTCTTTTGGGCATTGTCGTGAATCCATTCACTGAAATAATGAAGTCGCGAAGGATATTGGTCGCGAATTCCATTTCGGTACCTGATATGCTCTAATTCGGAAACGAACGATCCAAAATCGGTTTTCCCCAGTTTGACTGTCCGGGCGAGTGCCAGGCAGTTTTCGGCAAAAGTGGTACAATCCAACTCACGGAGGTTAATAACCATCTTTTCTTCCAGCCCATTCTCCAATGTGGCAGCAACGTATGTTGTTCCCAAAAACGATAATCCTATTTCTACCACCAGGTCGGGCATGGATAAGTTGCTCTTCGACGAAAAGTCAGCTAGTTTTTCTTCTGCAATGCGAATGTCCTCAGGCTGGAAGATGCAGTCCTTCAAGGTTACCTGTGATTGAGCCTTGAAAATATTCGGGCCCAACGAAAAAAACAAAATCAATATTCCAATCCTGATTTTCATATTTGCTGTCTTATTTTGTGAGCGATAAAGTTAGAAAAGTTTCATCATTCCCGGTAGTTTCCGGAGTAGATTTGGTTTTGGTTTGGAAAATACATTGTTCTACAACATATTTTTATTGGTTCAAGGTTATTCAGATGTTATTTAAATCTGCGGAAGACATTCTGATTCAGAGGAAAAGAAAAGAATTTATTCCTGACTGACAAAGAAAAATCCTGATCCTATCTGTCTGGATTATTGAGCGTAAGATGTCTGTTAACTTATAAATTCAGTATATTCGCACTCCAAATTAATTAGGATATCTGTTAAGAAATTACTATGTATAAATTAAGAAATCTTTTCCTTGCGGGTTTGGTCATAACGTCGTTTGTCGTTTCTGCGCAGGAGAATAAGGAAGAGGAGAAAGGTTATCAGTTTACATCAATTAAGGAAATTCCCTGTACTTCAGTTAAAGATCAAGGTCGCTCCGGAACTTGTTGGTCATTTTCAGGATTAGGATTTATAGAAGCAGAAATGCTTCGAATCGGAAAGCCGGAAGTTGATTTATCTGAAATGTTTGTGGTTCATCACGCCTATTCAGATAAAGCGACAAAATATGTCAGGTTGCATGGAAGTCTAAACTTCGGTCCTGGTGGAGCATTTCATGATGTAACCAATGTGATTCGGCAATACGGTATTGTTCCTGAAGAAGTCTATAACGGGCTGAATTACGGGGAAGACAAGCATGTTCACGGAGAAATGGACCGTACTTTACTTGATCAGGTAAAAGTGGTAGTTGATAACTCGAATAAAAAACCTACCACAGCCTGGCACGACGCCTTGAACGGGATTCTTGATTCTTATCTGGGTAAATTGCCCGAAAAATTTAAATATCAGGATAAAGAATATACTCCTCAGAGTTTTGTTCAGGAATTTGTTGGCTTGAATCTCGACGACTATGTTGAAATTTCATCATATACAAATCATCCTTTCTACTCCAAATTTATCATCGAAGTTCCTGATAACTGGTCGTGGGATGAAGTTTATAATGTTCCGATAAACGAATTGGCAGAAATCATCGACAATTCCATCAATTCTGGTTATACTGTTGCATGGGCTGCTGATGTAAGCGAAAAAGGATTTTCCACTTCTAAGAAAGGTATTGCTGTAATCCCGGCGGTTGACAAAGCGAACATGACTGATGCTGAAATTGCCAAATGGGAAAAATTGAGTGAGGAGGAAAAAAACGAAGAGCTTTATAAATTAACCAAACCCAGTACTGAAAGGGTTATTACCCAGGAAATGCGCCAGATCGATTACGATAATTATCAAACTACTGACGATCATGGAATGCTGATTGTCGGTACAGCAAAAGATCAGATTGGAAATATGTATTATAAAGTGAAAAACTCCTGGGGCGATTATAACGATTTTCAGGGCTATTTTTATGCATCAAAACCTTATGTGACATTTAAAACGATGTCGATCATGGTAAACAAGAATGCTATTCCGAAGAATATCCGAAAGAAACTGAATCTGTAAGATCTAAACCTCGTCACCCGGCGGGTTTTTTATTAAAAAAAAGAAAATATTTGTTGCAAAAGGATGCAAAAAAATAGCTAAAGTTATAGTGTCCAAATTGTTTGATGTTCAAATAAAATTTGTCTCGAAATCTCTATCTTTAGTCCACATTAGGCATTAATCTGTAACTAATTAATCATTAAAAAATCCGGTTATGGGCAAAATAATTCAGGAAATACTAAAAGGCAGGGTTCTGGTTTCTGACGGGGCCTGGGGGACTTTTCTTCAAAAAAAAGGATTGAAACCCGGCGAATGTCCTGAAGAATGGAATATCACCCGGACTGAAGATGTTTACGATATTGCCCGAAGTTACATCGAAGCCGGAGCCGATATGATCGAAACCAACAGTTTCGGTGGAAGTAGGTATAAGCTTGCAAACTATGGTCTTGAAGCTCAGGTTTTCGAACTGAATAAAGCTGCTGCAGAAATCAGCCGGAAAGCTGCCGGAACAGATCGTTTTGTGTTGGGATCGGTTGGCCCGACCGGAAAATTACTGATGATGGAAGAAGTCACTGAAGATGAGTTGTACGAGGCTTTTAAGGAACAGTCGATGGCTCTTGAAGCCGGTGGCGCTGATGCTATCGTGATTGAAACCATGACTGACCTGGATGAAGCCAGGATTGCAGTAAAAGCTGCCAAAGAGAATACAGCCTGCGAGGTGATCTGTACCATGACCTTTGATAAAATCCTCGGTGGCGAATACCGCACGATGATGGGTATTTCACCAACCGAAATGACTCAGGTCCTCGCTGAAGCGGGCGCATCAATTATCGGAGCCAATTGCGGAAACGGAATGGCCAACATGATTGGTATTGTAAAGGAAATCAGACAGGCAAATCCAACTGTTCCGATTCTGATTCATGCCAATGCCGGTATGCCTCAATACTGCAACGGTGAAACTACCTTTCCTGAAACTCCCGCAGATATGTCAGGACAGGTAAAGGAAATGATTGAGGCCGGGGCAAATATTATTGGCGGTTGTTGTGGAACTACGCCTGATCACATTTATGAAGTGGGTCGTGTCGTGAAATCAATGTAATTTCATGATTAAGGAATTTTCATACTCATTCAACGAACTTTCAGTAAATCAGTCAGAGATTGCCGTTCTTCTCGGATATCCGGTTGGTATTCTTCCTGAACCTTTTTCAGATTACCTTGAAGAAGCCATCATCGAAGCAGATCATTTATGTGACATAAAAGGAGCGATCTATAGAACTCATGATGTCCGGTTCTCAGAAAAAAAACACCAGATCATTGTTGAAGGGAAAGAATTTGGAATTGGGAAAACCATTGCCAAAGAATTGCGGCATTCAGATTCCATTGTGTTTTTTTTATGTACTGCCGGAAAAGGAATCAGTGAGCTTTCCCGCGATTTACTATCTGGAGATAATCCTGTCCTGGGCTATGTTTATGATGTTTTAGGATCGGTGATCGTAGAAGCAGCCAGTCATAAAATTCATCAGGAAATCAGGAATTTGGCTGATATTTCAGGGCAATTGATAACCAATCGTTACAGTCCGGGCTATTGCCAGTGGAGTGTTGACGACCAGCATCGATTATTTTCTTTCTTTCCGGAAAATTGCTGCGGAATAAGTCTGACCGATTCAGCATTGATGCATCCGGTCAAATCGGTAAGTGGAATAGTCGGTATGGGCAAGGAAGTTAAGTTCAGGGAATATACCTGCGATTTATGCAGCCTCACCAACTGTTTTTACCGAAATAGCCAAAAGGAGAAATGAATCCGTATTGATTAACTGCATTTTTTCAATTTCCTTTGCCTTATATTTAAACTGATAAACATTGAAAATAGTAGTTTTAGACGGATATGCCCTGAATCCGGGCGACCTGTCATGGAATCAATTAAAAAATATGGGCGATTGCCAGATTTACGATCGTACCAAACCAGAGGAAATATTCGGCAGAATTGGCGATGCAGAACTTGTCATCACCAATAAAGTGGTGCTTGATAAATCGTTGATTGATAAACTGCCAGATCTCCGATACATTGGGGTGACTGCTACCGGGTACAATGTGGTTGATGTAAAAGCTGCCACTGATCGAAATATCACAGTAACCAATATTCCGGCTTACAGCACTGATTCGGTGGCGCAACTTGTTTTTTCACATATCCTGAATATGGCCAATCGTGTTGAATTGCATGCCAATTCGGTAAGAGAAGGTGCATGGACCAGAAATACGGATTTCTCGTACTGGAAAACCCCACAGACGGAACTGGCCGGTAAAACAATTGGGATTGTGGGATTTGGAAGGATTGGCCGGAAGGTAGCTGAAATTGCACTGGCTTTCGGGATGAAGGTAATCTTTCAAAACCGTTCGATAAAAGCTGACATTCCGGAAGGTTTCATTCAAAAAAGTCTTGAAGAAGTTTTTACTGAGAGTGATTTTGTAAGCCTCAACTGTCCTTTCACCAACGAAAACAATGCATTTGTAAACCAAAGCCTGATTAAAACCATGAAGTCCACGGCAGTTTTAATCAATACCGGCAGGGGAGGACTGATCAATGAGCAGGATCTGGCCAAAGCGCTGAATTCAGGCCAAATAGCCGCAGCCTGTTTGGATGTCTTGTCAACAGAACCCCCTTTGCCTGATAATCCGTTAATTTCAGCTAAAAATTGTTTTATCACTCCACATGTCGCCTGGGCAACATTGGAGGCGCGCGAACGTTTAATGAATGTAGTTCTTGATAATTTGAGGCTCTTTATTTTGGGCAGACCCCAAAATGTGGTGAAGGCATAATTTACCGGAATTTGGGGCAATCAGCTTTTTGGGATTCAGTAAGTGAAGTACAACTTTCAACATCAGGTAGAAATGAAAAAGTTCATCGTGCTTGCTATAGTTGTCATTTTTTTAGGGATAACATTCCGTATTTCGGGGTAGCTTATTCAGTATCTGACAACCGGTCTGGATGGATATGCAGATCTGAAGATCAATTTTCGCAACCGTCAATGGATCAGTTATTCCGGAACAATTGAAAAAAGTGAGTCGGAAAAGAAACGGATAAATTAAAAAGGACCGGAATATTCCGGTCCTTTTAATTTTGATCTTAAATGTCTTCCCCTTGGGAATCATTTTTATTTTAGAATTTGTTTTTTATTCATCATCAAATTGATCGTCTAAAAAGTTATAATCCAAGTTGTCAGGATTTTCATCCGCAAAATCGTCATAAATAGATAATCTTCTTTTTGTACTCTTATCCTTATGCAATTTGGGGTTCTTAACAGAGTCACCATCAGTTCGTAAAAGATCGATGCCTCTGGTTGTAATTTTCAGATTCTTGTTTGTTTTCATCTCGAAAAATCTAAAAGATTGATAATTAAGTTTTTAAAAGTTAATAAATGACATTTATATTTGTTCGTTAATCTATGAAAAAAAGATTAAATATTTCAATGTAATTTTCTAAAAAAAACATTCGTGATTTTATATCCACTGATATTCCGGATATAAAGCCTTATCATTGAAAACGATTTTAAATACGATAAAATTTATTTAAATGTTCCTTCTCAAATTGAAAAATTGGAATTAATCATACATTAGCAAAGCAATTCATTAGGATGAAAAAATATCTTGCCTTATTATTTATGTTGATTTACAGTTTGGCATATGGACAAAGTTTTTCCTCAGGTGAGAAAAAAGCTTTAAAACTGTTTGAACAGGCAACATTTGCTTACGAGAGCAAACTTTTCGGTAAATCGTTGCGAATTCTGGATGAGGTATTGGCTATAGATTCCAGTTTCCTTGAGGTATATCTTATGAAATCGGACATCTATCAGGAGATGGATTCTATACCTCTTCAGATTAAATCTATCGAAGCTGCCCTTAAGCTAAATCCCATAAAAAATCCAAAACTGTATTACGTATTGGGAAATGCGTTTTACCGTTCAGGATCCTATCAGAAAGCCAGCGATGCGTATGAGAATTACCTTGCAAGGGTTAATGAAACAGCCACTTTTGTTGCACGGGCCCGGCAAACTTTGGAGAAGTGTTCAGGAGCGGTAAATTTACTGAAACATCCGGTTCCTTTTGAATCCATTAACCTGGGCGAAAATATCAATTCTGAAGATGACGAATACTGGCCAAGCATTACCGTTGATGGAAAAACAATCATATTTACCCGTCTTGTTGGGTCAAATCGTCCACTTAGCCAGAGGAATTCCCTTGCGCAAGAAGATTTCTATTTTTCCCGGTTCGAAAACAATATCTGGCAACCCAGCGAACCACTTTCGTCTATCAATACTGTTTATAACGAAGGTGCACAAACTATTTCGACTGATGGGAAACTTCTGTTTTTTACGGCCTGTACCCGTAACGACGGAAAAGGCAGTTGTGACATTTATTTTTCGCGAAACAGGGAAGGAGAATGGTCGGTTCCTCAAAATGCAGGAGAACCGGTAAACTCCCCGTCATGGGAATCTCAGCCTTCAATCTCGGCCAATGGTGAAACCCTGTATTTTGTGAGCAACCGCAAGGGAGGCAAAGGTGGCATGGATATCTGGAAATGTAATTTAAAAGGATTTTCTGAATGGGGAACGCCAATCTGGGGTTATCCGGTAAACCTTGGAGATTCGGTCAATACTCCTGGAAATGAAATGTCACCATTCATCCATTCAGATGGGAAAACACTCTATTTTGCATCAGACCATTGGCCTGGAATGGGCGGTTTTGATATTTTTTATTGCCGCCAGAAAAATGATTCAGTTTGGACTCAACCTCAAAATATCGGATATCCGATCAATTCGTACAAGGATGAACAAGGACTGGTGGTTGATGCCTCCGGAAAAAATGCGTATTATTCATCTGACCGGCCAGGCTCAAAAGGCATGGATATCTATTCTTTTAAATTGCATAAGAATGCGAGGCCAAGCCCGGTTTCGTATATTAAGGGAAAGGTTATCGACGAAGAAACCGGGGCGCCTGTTTGTGCCAAAGTGGAACTGATTGATTTGGAAAACCCAAAATCGGTAATTAAAGGTGAGTCGTGTTGGGAAAAAGGTGAATTCCTGATGTGTCTTCCTCTAGGTAAGGAATACGCATTTAATGTATCTAGGGAAGGATATTTGTTTTATTCTGACAACTTTCAGTTAAAAGAAAGAAAAGAGATTATTGATCCTTATATTCTTGTGATAAAGATGAAGAAGATCAAAATTGGAGGCTCTGTTGTTCTCCGGAATGTCTTTTTCAATACCGGATCTTTCGAATTGCTTCCTGAATCAAAAATTGAACTTCAAAAATTGACTGATTTTCTAAAACTGAACGGGACTCTTATTATTGAAATAGGGGGACATACCGATAATATCGGAAGTGCAGAATATAATCAGGGACTTTCTGAATCAAGGGCAAAAGAGGTGTATAAATATCTGGTCAGTAACGGAATAGATGAAACCCGTATGAAATTTAACGGATATGGTTTGTCAATGCCTGTTAGTTCGAACGATACTTTTGAAGGTCGTGCATTGAACCGAAGGACAGAATTCAGGATAATTAAAAAGTAATCGTTTAAATCACAAAATCCATCGCTTCCAAATTAAACGGGGTCTGCTGATACACATAGTAATTTAGCCAGTTGGTAATCAACAGGTTAGCATGTCCTCTCCATCGCATTAATGGTTCTTTATCCGAATTGTCGTTTGGATAATAATTTACCGGTATTTCAATAGGTAATTTTTTCTTCAAATCCCTTTTGTATTCGGTATCCAATGTAAATCTTGAGTATTCGGCATGTCCGGTAATAAAAAACTGACGGCCTTCCTGCGACATGACCATATTTACCCCCGATTCGTCTGATTTGGAAATTACATCCAAATCAGGAACTTTCCGGATGTCCTTCTCTAAAACTTCGGTATGCCGGGAGTGAGGAATAAAATATTCATCATCGAAGCCCCTGAAAATAGACAAGGTATCATTGGTATTCCGGTGCTTGAAAACACCAAACATTTTTTTACTGAGTGGATATTTTGGTATCCCGTAGAAATGAAACATACCGGCTTGAGCAGCCCAGCATATAAAGAGCGTTGATGTTACGTGTTTTTGCGACCAGTCAAAAATGGCGGTAAGTTCCTTCCAGTAGGTCACTTTTTCGAAGGGCAGTAATTCAACAGGAGCACCGGTAATAATCATCCCGTCATAATTCCTGGATTTCAATTGGTCAAAGGTTTTGTAGAAGGCCTTCATGTGCACTTCGGGCGTGTTTTTTGATTCATGGCCTTTCATCCTCAGAAACTCAATCTCCACCTGCAACGGGCTGTTTGAAAGCAATCGGATCAGATCGGTTTCCGTAGTAATTTTCACAGGCATTAAATTGACTATGATTATCTTTAACGGACGGATATCCTGGTGCGCCGCCCGCGATTCATTCATGATAAAGATATTTTCTTTCTGCAGCAGTTCGATCGCCGGTAACTGGTCTGGAACGTTAATAGGCATGATTTCAGTCGTTTAGTTGAATATGAATTCCGGAACTCCAGTTTCTAAACTGAAATTCCGGAATAAGGAGGATAAAATTAAGCAATTTGATCAAAGGCTTGCTCAAAATCGGCAATAATGTCATCGATATGTTCAAGTCCGACTGAAACACGCAAAGAGCTTGGAAATACCCCGGCTGCAATTTGTGCATCATCTGATAATTGCTGGTGTGTGGTTGCAGAAGGTTGAATAATAAGCGTTTTCGCGTCACCAACATTGGCCAGGTGACTCACCAGTTTCAAACTATCTACCACTTTGATCGCAGCATCTTTGCCACCATTCACGTCAAACGAAAGAACACCACCCGCACCATTCGGCAGGTACTTCTGCGCAAGGGCAAACGAAGGACTGCTTTCGAGTCCGGGATAGTTTACGCTTTTCACTTTTGGATGCTTTTCGAGCCATTTGGCCAGCGCCAAAGTATTTTGGATGTGCCGTTCCATGCGCAGGGAAAGCGTTTCGAGTCCCTGAACCAATAAGAATGAATTGAATGGACTTTGTGACGCGCCTATATCCCGCAATCCTTCCACACGTGCTTTGATGATGAAGGCAATGTTGCCGAAAGGACCGTCGAAATTGAAAATATCCCAGTATTTCAGGCCATGATAACCTTCTGAAGGTTCAGTAAATACAGGAAATTTGCCGTTGCCCCAGTTGAAATTACCGGCATCAACAATTACACCACCAATGGATGTGCCGTGACCGCCAATCCATTTGGTTGCCGATTCAACCACGATATTGGCCCCATGCTCAATTGGGCGGATCAGGTAACCTGCGGCGCCAAAAGTATTGTCAACAATGAACGGAATGTCGTATTTCCTAGCCAAAGCGGCAAAGGCATCAAAATCAGGAATTACAAAACCCGGATTCCCTATGGTTTCCAAATAAATGGCTTTTGTATTTTCGTCAATCAGTTTTTCGAAAGCTTCTATGGTCAGATTTTCGGCTAAACGGGCTTCGATACCAAGTTTTTTAAAGGTTACTGTAAACTGATTGTATGAACCACCATACAGAAAAGGCGAACTCACAAAATTATCGCCAATACCCATGATGTTGGTGAAAGTTAAGAACTGTGCCGAATGACCCGAAGCAACGCCAAGTGCTGCAACTCCACCTTCGAGGGCGGCAATTCGCTGCTCAAATACATCGGTGGTCGGATTCATGATACGGGTATAAATATTCCCGAACTCTTTCAGGGCAAACAAATTGGCAGCATGCTCTGCATTCTTGAATACGTACGACGAAGTTTGGTAAATCGGCAATGCACGCGATTGGGTTGTTGGATCAACTTGCTGTCCGGCATGTAATTGCAATGTTTCAAAATGTAATTTTCTTTCAGTCATGATACTTATTTTAGGGTTAAAAAATCAATTAAAAAATGTGCTGTGAATTTCGGTAATGGCTTTCCGGGTATCTTTCTGGTCAACGATCAGGTAGCTTACCAGGTCTGAAGCTCCGGAACCACTCAGTAAAACGTTAATTTTATGTTGGGCAACGGCAGTAAATAGTTTGGCCGATACACCATGGTGCTGCTGCATCCCATGACCGACTACCGCAATTAGTGAAACCTGATCTTCAATAATGATTTCGCTGACCGAACTAAGTTGCAGTTGCCTGCAGATTTGGCGTGCCTGTTCAATTTCATTTTTATTTAGAATTATATTGATGCTTACCTGTGAGGTAATTACTGAGCGAATGTTGATTCCGGAACCATGAAAAGCAGTAGTTACTTTAGCCAGAATCCCGGGTTTAAAACCTACCCCGGGGCCATTCAGTTTTAGTATGGCAATTTCTTCGGTATGAACAACACTTTTGACTACATTGGGAGATACAAACGATTCGGAATTAATGATAGTGGCCAGTTCTTTTCCCTGGTTCACCAGCCGGTAAACGTGAATTGGAATGTGGGTGCTGATCAAAGGTTCAACAATCCGCGGGTGAATGGAAAGTTCGCTGAAATAAGACAATTCAGATGCTTCATCATAGGTCAACCGCGGAATGAGTTTCGCATCGGGAATAAATTCTGAATCAGAGGTTTTGAATTCCTTGTCCAGTTCCCACAATTCCAACGAATCTGCTTCGGTTAGGCGTGCAATTGCGGCAGCCGAATAATCAGCCGACTGTTTCCCAAGCCTGGCAATTTTTCCAGCTGAAGTGATGCCATATGAACCAGGAATCAGACTAATTCCTGCCGGAACAGAATTTTTCAGATGGATGGATTCATCAAACAATACAGAAGCATTTCCGAATTCCTCGGTGACAATAAGTCCAATATCTTCAGGAAAAATCAGACTTGAAGTGATTAGCTTTTGGGTTAGAAATACGTTAAGAATACCCGCAGTGATTCGCTCTGAATAACTAATGACCTGATCTTTGAGAGTCAGTGAAAAATCGCCGGTATATTCAATTCCCTTTAGCAAATTATGGAGGTTTTTCAATTCCTTCTTCAGGTTTTCATCGGGTTCTCCTCCCTCAAATACCTGCAATCGTTGGGTAATGATATGATTGATCTGGTTGATTACCTGTTTAGAAGTGGCAGCATTATTAATCAACAAATTAATGCCTTGTTCAATGGTTTGCTGTATTTCTGGAACGGCGGAAATCACCACAGTTACGTTTTTTCCTGATTCGGACAAGAGGCCGGCAAAAGCTTCCAGAACCTGAAATTTCGATAAACTGTTTCCGCCAAATCGTACGGTACAATTTGACATGATAATATTTTAAAATGAAATTTGGAAAAAATAATGGGTTGAGCCTTCAAACAATATGAACATACACACCGCCTGAAGGCTCGTGCATTATCATAGGCATGACAGACATCATAGAATCATTGCAACCCATTGGAAGGGATACACAGGAAGTGATATTTTTTGCTGAATGATTCATTTTTATTGATCTTATACAATTGAGTGCAAACATAAACAGATTTTCAAAATAGACAAAGATATATCGGAAATGTTTAAATAAAATCAGGTTAAATAATTGTTAAGGGCTGGTGTTTGAAGTTCAATGCTTTTATATGCTGATAGTTATTGGATGCATGCCGCATCGTTTCCGAAATGAAAATATCCTTTCTCCAAAGCAAAAATCTGAATTTTAAACTTAAATGCGGAGATATTTAATACATTTATGCCGATAAGACAAAACAGATTCAGGATTAAGCCGCATTCAAATCCTGGTGATTATGATGATCGGGGCGGACCAAAATAGAAGTCAAATAAGGCAGGAATACCATGAAAGCAGATGCTAGAATTAATGAGGCCATTGATAAATTATTCGCAAAGATTCAATTGCTCAATTTCAGAAATCTTAATATTTCAGAATACAACCGAAATTACCTGATAAAGTATATCGACAATTATTCCTATTTCATGTCCTTCTATGCTCAGCTCCTGCAAAAGGCCTTAAAAAAATTGAATAAACCTGTTTCTGAAAGCACGTTCATCGATTACGGTGGAGGTTGTGGAATGCTGTCCTATTTGGCAAAAGAAATTGGATTCAAGACTGTAGTTTATACCGATATATATGAAGTTTCAGCGAATGACGCGCAAACTATTTCAAAAAGTCTGGACATTGCAATTGATTATTTTATGTGTGGTGATGTTGAAGCGTTTTGTAAGGAAATAAACCGCTTTAACCTAAAACCTGATTTAATTTGTTCGTTCGATGTATTGGAACATATTTATGACCTGGAAGCCTGGATTAAGACGATTAATCAGCTAAAAAGCGAGTTTTCGCTGCTATTTATGACAAGTGCAAATTCAAATAATCCGTTTGTTTCAAACCGTCTTAAAAAACTACATCTGAAATCTGAATTGAAAGGATCTGAAAAAACAACCGGATGGAAGGGTATAGACTTAAATACTTCATATTTAGAGGAAAGAAAAAATATAATCCGGAGAAAATTTCCTGAATTAAATGACAGTGACCTTAATCTGCTATCAATAAAAAGCAGAGGGTTGAGAAAAGATGACATCGAAAAAGTAGTTTACGAATACATTAAAACCGGAAAGATCTCCTACGAAATAAAACATTCCACAAATACATGTGACCCATATACCGGTAACTGGACTGAGAATCTAATCGATTTAAAAGAGTTGAAAATATTCATCAGGAGAAATAATCTTCATGTTGTTTTGAGTAATTCATTTCATGTCTATTCTAAGAATAAACTATTAAATGCACCTAAATATCTATTAAATCAACTTATTAGAGTGCTTGGCCCTCAAAACTTGTTTTTTTCTCCGACATATACTTTGGAAATACAAAAGTCACAAACACAAATTGGACTTGATTAAAATAGGCCCTTGTTAAACCTACTGCATTACTGTTTTCAGTCATTTGCCGTTCCCGAAAATAGTTCTAAAATTGCTGAAAATAGCCTCATTGAGCAGTTGAGTATCCATTTTAAGTATTTGGGCTGCTGATAAATAGATTTCTCCGATTGAAATTTCACTATCATCGGTTTCAAGGAACAATCGCTCAAGTGGTATATTTCTGAAAACGGGATGTCTGGCTTCATTTTTCAATAGAAATTCGCCTACCGAAAAGTAGAGCCCATGCCTGATCAGACTCAAGGTTGTTTCCAGATTGCCCCCAAAACCATGAATAATCCAAGGCACCTCTGATTTTGTTTCTTTTTTCAATTCAAGTAGGTCTGAATAGGCCCGTACACAATGGATAATCAGTGGTTTTGAATGTTTTTCTGCCAATTGAATTTGCTTTCCAAAAAATAATTTTTGTAGTGCGAAGTCTGTTGAAATTGATCGGTCGAGTCCGCATTCGCCTATGGCAAGCATGTTTTTTTGATGTGTTGCCTGTTCAATTGCCCGAATACATTCCTCCGGATTTACTTTGCCAACGTGCCAGGGATGCAGTCCGGCTGAAAAAAGCGATTTCGGTTCAAATCCTGGCAAATCCTGGGCAAAAACATTGAGGATTTGAATGTTCTCGTCACCTTTGATCTGATGTGTATGAAAATTAATTTGTTGCATCGTTATAAACTTGTTCAGATTTGTGCCAGCGAAATTCATCTACAAACATCGTTAGTACTTTCACTGTTCGCATTTTTTAATTATTCAAATTTAATTGCTTTTGCCGGAAGTATGCACTGATAAATTATTTATCTTAAATTTGAATTTCAATGATAGCTTAAAATGAATGCAAAGACCATATACCGACTGGTATTTTTCCTGTTGATTTTGTTCCACTTTGAAGTAAGTGGACAGATTTCACAGGGAGGAATACCTATTCAAATTCAAATTCAAAAACTAAAAACATCTTCCTCCGGTACTGCTGATCTGGTAGTTATGCCAGCTATTGACAATCAGAAGATGCGGTACATGTACAGCCAAACTAATCAAAACAGGCTGAAACCGTTTCGTTTTGCCCATTCGTTCGAAGTTTCGCTTACACCTCAAAATTCAGGAAAATGGTACTCCGATGGTGAGGTAAATGTCTGGCAGTTGCGTATCCGCTCTTCCGGCGCCTATTCTCTTAACCTGATTCTGGAACATTACAGCCTGCCTGATGGAGCCAGGTTGTTTCTGATCAGTACGAAAACAGGTGAAACAAAAGGTGCATATACTTCTGCAAATAATTCAGACAGTCAGGTACTTGCTATTGAACCTGTATCAGGCGACGAACTCATGGTACAATATGAAGAACCTGTTAAATCAATTTCTCGCGGCGAATTTCGAATAATCAAGGTTTCACATGATTTTATTGGAATAACTGCCAAAGATCATCGGCCTTTGGGAATTTCAGGTTCGTGTAATGTCAATATTAATTGCGATGCCGCCAACGGATCGGAAGATAACCGTGATGCTGTTTGCCGGATAATCATTGAAGGTACTGAAATTTGTACGGGAACTTTAATGAATAATACTTATTTGGATGGAATTCCATATGTTCTGACAGCTTACCATTGTATTAACAGTGAAATACAGGCTCAGTCATCTGTTTTTCTATTCAATTACGAGTCGCCATACTGTGCTTCGATTGATGCGGATGTAAGCCGATCATTGTCTGGAAGTGCATTAAAAGCTTCATTCGACAGTCTTGATTTTGCTTTGGTCCGGTTAAATACTATTCCTCCATATAATTACCGGACCTACCTGGCCGGTTGGAACCGTAAAAACGTAGCGCCAACCACTTCGATGAGTATTCATCATCCTCTTGGCGATATTAAAAAAGTTGCTATTGACCAGGATGCCGCAGTAACAGCTAATTTTAATGGCAGCTATCGATCCAATGGATTCTGGAAAATTAACAGGTGGGAAAAGGGCGTTACTGAATCAGGATCTTCAGGTGGACCACTTTTTGACCAAAATAAACAGCTTGTAGGTACGCTTACAGGTGGTTCTGCGACCTGTACTTTACCCACCAACGATTATTTTGAAAAGTTTGCCCTGGCCTGGAATTACCGTAAGGAAACCAATAAACAATTAAAAGCCTGGCTCGATCCGCTGAATTCAAGTGTAGAAAAGCTGAACGGAATGTCGTTGAATTCAGGCGTAAATCGATGTAAGCCATTTACTAATTTTAAGGATAACGATACGTATTTAGCTTCTCAAATACTGGATGGGGGATCAAAAAAAGGTTACTGGACCGGATCAAACACGGCTGGATTTACCGATTTCGCAGAGCAATATAAATTTTCAAAAAACTGTGAAGTTCAGGGAGTTACTCTGGCTATTGGCAGGCTCAAAATTAATCCGCTGTATCCAAATTCGTACATTGATGTCCAGGTTTATGAAGGAAAAGATAGTCCCGAAACCCTGTTGTATTCCGAGAAGTTTGAAATCAATAAGTTTTATAATGATGCCATGAATTATTTACCGTTTAAGAGTCCTGTAAAAACGGTGGGGAACTTTTTTATTTCGTACAACATTTCGCAATTAAATCCAGGTGATACGCTTGCTGTTTACATGGCAAACCGGAAAGCAGATTTCACTAACAGCTTTTACCTGAAAAATCAGCAAGGCTGGTCAAGCTACATTCAAACTTACAATACTCAAAACCCATACGGCTATGGTTCTGCCTTACTTACTGAGCTGATTGCCTGTAATATCGATGATCCGTTAGGTACAAAACAAATTGTTTTTGATTCTCCGGAGGCCCGCTTTTTCCCAAATCCGATTTCCGGAGGCTCAATGCTAAGCATCCAAACAATCGATCCGATTGATTGCCCGGAAGAAATTGCTGTCTTTGATCTTTTGGGGAAAAAGCAAAAAATTCCGTTCACACAAAGTGGACAAAACAATCTGAGCCTCGATTTTGCTGGTAAAAGACCGGGAATCTATTTGATTCATCTGGATTCCGGAGGTCGAACGGTGATTGGAAAAGTTGCCTATATACCCTAAAAATGAGTGATTATTTGGTTACTTCAAAGAATTCGGCCATCCGTATGGCTTCCGAAGTGTTAATAAAATCAACCTTTGATGTTTGAATCAGGTCGGCTATGGTTTTGTTACACGGACAATTTATTACACTAATTTTTTTATTCTGAGCATGAACCTTGGTCACAAGCTCCTTAATTTTCATAAAATCCTCAAACGGAATATTTCCGGTTCCTTTCCAGCTCGTTATTTCATCAAAATTCACTTCAATCAGAGGCATTTGGCCGGAGTCAATATTCTGATCGATATCGCTCAGGTTACCTACTAAACCGAGAAAGCTTGGCTTAATGCTGTTAATTTTATCCAACTGATTTTTGTCTTTTATCAAGATACGTAATTTCCCCTGGTGTTCATTACCTTCAACTTTGTAAGTGAGCATATCTGAAAAAGGACGAATTTCAGTAGCAAGTTCCTTGTAAACCTGCATAGGTTGACCCATAAAATTAAGGATCAGAAACACATCTCCGATATAGCCGGGAATTATTTCATCCTTGTTCTTCTTATACTGATTGTAAAGAGGGTAGAGGTAGGCCTCGGTAAGTGTTGGAAGTTTATGATTGGAACTATCAGGCATCACGGGAGTTGCATATATATTTCCGTAGATGTACATTACATCTGCTTGAAAATTAAGTATTCCTTTTCCGATTGATTCCCATAATTCCGTTTTGTTACTCAGATTTCGCGACGAAATAATTGGTTTTGCATTCTTTTGCGAATATGAAAGTTGAATTGAAATACATGCAATAATGCCAATGAGTATAGCCTTTTTCATATCATTGAATCTAAATTTTCCTTTGAAAGTCAGTAAAATTAATCTTTTTAGAGGTTAAACCTAAATGCCCATGATTTTTTTTTCGGTGACGACAATTGTTAATGCCTGAATACTTCTAAATCCAAGTTAAATGCCCAATTGATTTTGATTCAGGAAAGATGTTTTTTCTGAAATTGGGAAAATAATGGTCAATTAACGAAAGTTTCGAAAAGGAGAATCTCATCACCAAATTCAATCAATTATTGGTCGATTTCATTCATGTTTATGAATTCCATCCTGGCCTTATTTTCTTTCTGATTTTAACTCAAAAGTACGACTGTTATTCCGGATTTGGGTGATAATATTTAAACAGAATGTCATTTCCCCAAACAGCTGTCAGACATTATTGCTGATTTAATGGTAGTTATTTCGATAATTACGACAATTCTGGCCGATCTCCGCCTTGGCATGATAATCGTAAAAACCAATTCAAGATTTAAACATTATAACTACATTTGTGGTTTTCAAATTTTGATCAATTAAAATCCATATAATGGCATTTCTAAACAAAATTCTAGGCAAGATTATCGGCTCGAAAGCAGATAAAGATATGACCGAGATAGCACCTTTTCTTGAAAAAATCAAAAAGGAATACGAGCGCATTAGGCTGCTGTCGAACGATGAACTGAGAACTGAATCAAGCCGGATAAAAGCAGTGATTCAGGAACGGATTAAACCAGAGCAAGACCGGATAAACGAACTAAACGAACTTGCTGAAACAGTTGATATTCAGGAAAGTGAGAAAATCTATCAGGAAATTGATAAACTTGAGGAAAAAATTAATGATAAGCTGGAGGAAGTTCTGAATGAAATTCTTCCGATCGCTTTCTCAATAGTAAAAGCAACTGCCAGACTGTTCAATGATAATGAACGTGTTATCGTTCAGGCCAGCGACTTCGACCGCGATCTGGCTGCTGTGAGAAGTAGTATTCTGATCGACGGTGAAAAAGCGATATGGCTGAACAAATGGATTGCCGGAGGAAACCAGATAACCTGGGACATGGTTCATTACGATGTGCAGCTCATTGGTGGAATCGTCCTGCATCAGGGTAAAGTTGCTGAAATGGGAACTGGTGAAGGAAAAACATTGGTCGCAACGCTCGCCGTTTTCTTAAATGCTTTGACCGGAAGAGGAGTTCACCTGGTTACGGTGAATGACTACCTTTCAAAACGTGACTCGGAATGGATGGGGCCGATCTTTGAATTTCACGGGTTGAGTGTGGATTGCATCGATAAACATCAGCCAAACTCCGACGGACGGCGCAAGGCATATTTGGCTGATGTGACCTATGGAACAAACAATGAGTTCGGCTTCGACTATTTGCGCGATAATATGGCCATTAGTGAGCGCGACCTGGTTCAGCGAAAACATCACTTCTCGATTGTGGATGAGGTTGACTCGGTATTGATCGATGATGCCCGGACTCCTTTGATTATTTCAGGCCCAATACCAAAAGGTGAAATACAGAAGTTTGAGGAATTGAAACCCAAAGTTGAAAAGCTATATGCTGCACAACGAAACCTGGCTAATCAATACCTTTCTGACGCTAAACGAATCCTGAATAACCCAAATGCCACCAAGGAAGAAAAAGAGGAAGGTTCGATGTTGCTGCTTCGGGCACAAAAAGGCCTTCCCAAAAGCAAGCCGTTGATTAAATTCCTGAGTGAAGAGGGCATCAAGGCGATGATGACCAAAACTGAGAATTACCATATGCAGGACAATAACAAGCTCATGTATATTGTAACCGATCCTCTGTATTTTGTAATTGATGAAAAACAAAATTCAGTTGAATTAACCGACAAGGGGATTGATTTAATTTCGGATGATGTAGATGATCCGACCTTCTTTGTTTTGCCGGATGTTGGTTCTGAAATTGCTGAAATTGAAAACAATAAAGAGCTTAACAAGGAACAGGTACTGGAGAAAAAAGATGAATTGCTGACTAATTATGCCATCAAATCTGAACGTGTTCATACGATAAACCAGTTGCTGAAAGCATATACCATGTTTGAAAAAGATGTGGAATATGTGGTCATCGAAAATAAGGTAAAAATTGTGGATGAACAAACCGGCCGTATCATGGAAGGCCGTCGTTATTCCGATGGTTTGCATCAGGCCATTGAAGCCAAAGAACATGTCAAGGTAGAAGCGGCAACCCAGACTTTTGCAACCATTACGCTTCAAAATTACTTCAGGATGTACCACAAGCTGGCTGGTATGACTGGTACGGCTGAAACAGAAGCCGGTGAATTGTGGGACATCTATAAACTCGATGTGGTGGTTATCCCAACCAACCGGAAAGTGATTCGTGACGACCGTGAAGATCTCGTGTATAAAACCAAACGTGAAAAATATAATGCGGTAGTTGAAGAAATTGCTGACCTGAATAAAATCGGAAGGCCGGTTCTGGTGGGTACAACTTCGGTTGAAATCTCAGAACTGTTAAGCCGTTACCTGAAAATGAGGGGCATTAAACACAATGTGTTGAACGCCAAAATGCATGCCCGCGAAGCTGAAATTGTGGCTGATGCCGGGTTGAAAGGAATGGTGACCATTGCAACAAACATGGCTGGTCGTGGAACCGACATCAAGTTAACTCCTGAAGTGAAAGAAATGGGCGGTTTAGCTATCGTTGGTACCGAGCGCCACGAATCTCGTCGGGTCGATCGCCAGTTACGAGGACGTTCAGGACGTCAGGGAGATCCGGGTTCTTCACAGTTCTTTGTTTCTCTGGAAGACGATTTAATGCGCCTTTTTGGTTCAGACCGCATTACCGGAATCATGGATAAAATTGGATTGAAGGAAGGCGAAATGATTCAGCACTCGATGATTACCAAATCGATTGAACGTGCACAGCGGAAAGTGGAAGAAAACAACTTTGGTATTCGTAAGCGTTTGCTCGAATATGATGATGTAATGAATTCACAACGTGAGGTCATTTATAAAAAACGTCGTCATGCCCTGTTTGGAGAACGGGTGGAAGTTGATATTCTGAATACCATGTACGATACCATCGATAACCTGGTGAATGAATATCAGGAAGGCGGCATGTTTGATGAGTTTAACCTTGAGCTGATCCGGCTGATGTCAATTGAATCTCCTGTTTCGGCGAAGGAATTCCAAAGCATGAAAGCTGAAGATCTGCTGGATAGGGTTTATCAGGAGATGGTTGCAACTTATACCCGAAGAATGGAAATTATTGCCAAACAAGCCTATCCGGTCATTCGCGATGTTTATGAGCAAAAAGCACATCTGTACCAGAATATTGTGGTGCCTATTTCAGATGGAAAACACATTTTCCAGATTATTACCAATCTGGAAAAAGCCTATAAAAATCAAGGGAAAGAGTTGGTTAAATCTTACCAGAAACAAACCGTGCTGTCAACCATCGACGAAGCCTGGAAAGAGCAGCTTCGGGAAATGGACGATTTGAAACAGTCGGTACAGAATGCAACCTACGAACAAAAAGACCCGCTGCTCATCTATAAATTTGAATCGTTCAATCTGTTCAAAATCATGATCAGCAAGGTAAACAAACAGATTGTTTCCATTCTGGCCAAAGGACATATCCCGACCACCGAACCACAACAGGTACGCGAAGGATTTGAACGCAGAGGACTTGACTTAAGTAAATTATCTACTTCGAAACAGGAAGTTCGGGGAAGTTCAATCAGTTCCGACCGACCCGAAGCGCCAAGCGAACCCAAACACATTCAACCAGTTCGGGTTGAAAAGAAGGTAGGGAGAAACGATCCTTGTCCTTGCGGAAGTGGCAAGAAGTTCAAAGCCTGTCACGGAAAAGATCTGGCTGATTAATGAAGTTATTTAATATCCCTGTCGAGGTTTTAAATCCTGGCAGGGATATGCTTTTATGAATACCAAATATTCGATATTATGGACATTCTTGCTTTTATTCATTGGAACGTTAGCCCTGAGATCTTTTCTTTAGGTTCTGTGCATGTCCGGTGGTACGGACTCCTTTTTGCCGTTGGTTTTCTTTTTGGCTATAGCCACGTCGAGAAGATGTTCAAACATGAAAATGAGGATCTGAAATGGCTCGAAAGTTTGTTTATTTACCTGATTGTGGCCACTATTGTTGGTGCACGCCTGGGACATGTTTTCTTTTACGGATGGGATTATTATTCACAGCATCCCCTTGAAATTCTGTATGTTTGGCAAGGTGGGCTGGCCAGTCACGGAGGAGTTATCGGTATTTTAATTGCACTGTCATACTGGAGCAAGACCGTATCGAAACGGAACTTGCTTTGGGTTCTTGACCGGATTGTTGTTCCATCAGCTTTGGTTGCAGCCTTAATTCGTTTCGGTAACCTGATGAATTCTGAAATTTACGGGATCCCAACTTCACTGCCCTGGGGTATTATCTTCGAACGAAATCATGAAACAGTGGCGAAACATCCGACACAGATTTACGAATCGCTGAGTTACCTGTTTACCTTTGCAGTCTTGATTTACATGTACTGGAAAACCAAAGCTAAAGACTACCAGGGACTCTTGGTCGGGGTATTTTTTGTTCTCGTTTTCAGCGCCCGTTTCCTGGTCGAATTTATTAAAGAAGTTCAGGAACCTTTTGAAACTGGTATGACCTTAAATATGGGGCAATGGCTTAGCATTCCGTTTGTGCTGACCGGTATTATTTTGATTGTTCTGGCGATCAGGAAAGGACCGGTTTATTACAAGAAAGAGGAAAGTTTGGGTAAAAAATAGTGATATTTTCTTATTCAGGAAACCCTGAAATGGTAAGCAAAAATGCTGCGATTTCAGGGTTTATTGTTGGTGATATCAAACTGCATTCAGTCTAATTTTCCCCTATTTCCTTATTCTTTTTTTGTTCGATTTGTTTGGCATTTAGTTTGGTTACCACTTTTTTACCAGTTGTATTTTCGAGTTGCATACGAGCGGCTTTTGCAACGTTGCCTCCCTTTTTGCAACGATCTTGTTCTCGTTGAATGTCTTAGGCTTTTTGTCTTTTGAAATTTAGGTTGTTGATGCCTCTGCAAGCATCTGAAGAGTTATTTCAAATGGACTTTGAGTTTTGTTTCGTAACTTGTTTTTCCAACTTTTTTATTTCGATTATCCGCATCGCTAAAATATTGATGTAGCGCTGACAATTGGCTTTATGCTCTTCATTATTTTTGGTCAGTACTGAATAGGATTTGACAAGCCAGTCGATGGCAACTTTTGGGTTTCCTTCCATTTCGCAGGCTAAGGCCATGTTGTAGCAGGCCTTGGCAGCAATCCTTGGATTTTTATTTTTGGTTTCTTTGTTCCATATTTCAGCAGCTTTAAGCCATTCGCCGTTTAAAGCAAATCTTTCGGCTATAATCATGTCAGGATTGTATGACTGGTAATAAAGTCGATCAACAGTGACACCTGATGGAATTAATTTAGCGCCAAAAGATCGACCCAGGTATTCGGACGCATTAATCAGAGTTGACTTTATTACTTTCTTCGAATTGGGATTAAATGCGGGGACTTCATAGGTCAGAGTGTCCACCTGATGATAAATATAGGAAGATGTATCTCCTTTTAGAACAATTGTCCATAATAGATGAGCATTGGTATTCAGCATCTGGTAGGAATAAATACTTGACTTATCCAAATTGAAATAATCCAGGAAAATGCAAACATCAGATTTTGTTTTATTAAATAATTCATCGGTACTGGTTAAGCTGGCTATACCAGACCACTGGTAATTTAAACTGTCACGATAATTGTTGATTTGTTGAAAATATCCATCTCTTTCAATAGATTTTGCAAAGGCATCGACGCAGATATCCGACAGATCACGGTATTTAATTGTCGAATATGATACTACTTTATGATTGGAATACATGGAAAAACAGGAGTCTGTTTGGGCCATATCATGTTTGAATACAGCTACTTTATTTAGGTCGGCAGGAATAATAATAATCCCGGGCTTCATGATTTCTACCTGAACAGTCAGTGCACTATTTGTTATCAGGCAGGATGTCAGGCTAAAGAGAATCAGAAAAAGAGGCAGAAAATTTCTAGTGGATCTCATGCTGGGTATCTAATTTTTTAATATCGATTTTCCGCTGGTAAAGCACTGCCGAGTATTTCCTGACAGACTCATTTACTGACTCCATGAATGCGCCAGAACTTGCTTTTGCCGCCTGATCGGTCAGTTCAATGGCCTGAACCACATCTCCGTTCATTTCGCTTGCAAGTGACATGTTGTATAGTGCAATGACCCGATTCCGTTTATTTTTGCTTTCAGTGTAATTCTGCCAGATCGCGACAGCCTCTTCCCACTTGCTTTTCTGTGCAAGTTGAGCAGCTTTTTTTAAATCAGCATTGCCATTTGACATGATATCCCGGTAAGCCATTGACCAGGCAGGTAATACGTGTTTCGAATAGTTTTCACCAATAACTCCGGAAGCAAGGATAATAGCTTCTCTTTTTTCCGGTATCCGAAGTTTTCTGTATTGTCCGTTTTCATCCGTATCATTCCAGTAAAGGGTGTCAATCTGAGTGAAACGATCGATAATTTTATGGGTTTTTGAATTATAAACCGACCAGATATTGGAAGTTACCACATCGACGGTCGGGGAGGAGTTGTCATTGATCAGGCTATAAAAACACGAAAACATATCCAATACGATGAGTCCGTCAGCGCCGGTTTGTTCAGAAATTTTGGCATACCATTCACTTTTGTCAGGGCTGATCTCTTTTACGCGTTTTTCGGGAAAAGAACCGACGGGTAAAATCGTGATACTGTCGAACCGGTTTTGTGCCGCTAATTTGACCGAAAGGCTATCCAGACAAGTCTTAATGGCCAAGCTATCCGTATTAAACCTGAATTTATCTTTT
>JAUXUF010000355.1 GCA_030684645.1 Bacteroidota bacterium
TTTTTCAATTCCAGGGGGGTCAGCATCTGCCGGACTGTCATGCAAAACACGCACGAAAATCCGAAAAAATACTGTTAAATCACCGGGGTACTAGGGGGTCAGCATGATCCGGAATATCCATTTCAATATTTTCTACTTTAAAAATAAATACTACATTTGTTGGAATAAACCATCAATAACTATTAAAAACGATACTAATGATGGAAAAAGCCAATAATATCTGGAATGAATCAAACGACAATGCTTTGCAGGCTGTGATCGGCCAATTCATTCAGGAAACCCGTTTACAGCAGAACAAAAACCAGCAACAGGTAGCCGATGCTGCCGGTATCAACCGGAGTACGCTGAGCCAGATCGAAAACGGTGGCGGCGGTACCATGTTGTCGATGCTGCAAATACTTCGGGTACTCGATCAGCTTCAGTTTCTCGACTATTTTCAGGTTCAAACCAAAGTGAGTCCGATCCAACTGGCCAAGCTTGAGCAAAAGAAGCGCAAGCGGGCCAGTAAGACCAATCCAACCGATTCAACTCTTTTACCCGACTGGTGATGATCGAAAACGCATATATAAATATCTGGGACAAGCGGGTGGGCGCCATTCACTGGAATCAGGACTCGGGCATTGCTGATTTTGAGTTCGATCCCGGTTTTTTTCAGCATCAGCTCAATGTTGCACCGTTAAAAATGCCGATTGAAACCGCCAGAGGCAAAATATTCTCCTTTCCGGAACTGGCCGGGAGTTCCACCTATAAAGGATTGCCCGGATTATTGGCCGATGTTTTGCCCGACCGTTACGGAAATGCGATGATTAACGCCTGGTTGGCCCGTGTCGGTCGCCCTGCAGGAAGTATGAACCCGGTTGAAATGCTTTGTTTCACCGGAAAACGCGGAATGGGAGCCCTGGAATTTGAACCGGTAGTTCCAAAATCGGCCAATCAGGCAACGAAGGTTGATATCGGCAGCCTGGCCGAAGTGGCTCAGCAAATTCTTTCCGGAAGGCAATTTTTTCAAACCGATCTTTCGCACGACGAGCAAAAAGCGCTCTCCGATATTCTGAAAATCGGAACTTCTGCCGGAGGAGCAAGGGCGAAAGCGGTAATTGCCTACAATCCTGAAACTGGCGAAGTCCGATCAGGTCAGGCTAATGCTCCTGAAGGTTTTACGCAATGGCTTCTGAAGTTTGACGGGGTTGACGATATCCAGTTCGGAACAACTTCAGGCTACGGAAGGGTAGAGATGGCCTATTACCTCATGGCTGTTGATTGCGGAATTGAAATGATGGAATGCCGGTTAATTGAAGAAAGCGGAAGATCTCATTTTTTGACGCGCCGGTTTGATCGTTTGCCCAACCACGAAAAGCTGCATGTTCAAACCTTCTGTGGAATGATGCACTATGACTTTAACGACATTTATTCATACAGCTATGAGCAGTTATTTCAAACCATGCGCATGTTACGGCTGACTTATCCGGAAGCCGAGCAGATGTACCGCCGAATGGTCTTTAACGTGATGGCACAAAATTGCGACGATCACACCAAGAATTTCGCATTTGCCATGAATCAATCCGGCGAATGGAAGCTTGCTCCGGCTTATGACATTTGCCATGCCTACCGTCCAGGTAGTAACTGGGTGAGCCAACATTCCCTAAGCATCAACGGTAAGCGACAGGGAATTGCGCGCGAAGATTTACTGGAAGTTGGCCGGCAAATGAATGTCAAAAAGGCTCCGGCAATTATCAATCAGGTTTCAGAAGTTGTTGCAAAGTGGAATCAATTTGCTGAACAAACCAAAGTTGAACCTGAACTTCGGGATGCAATAGAAAAAACATTACTGATCATTTAGCTGTCGTTTTAGAGTGAGCGGGTGACTCGAAGTCACCCGCTCACTAAACAGTATTATACCAAGTTTAATATGACTCGCAACAACTATTTTCAGTTCAAACAATTCCGGATTATTCAGGAGCGATCGGCCATGAAAGTCGGGATGGATGGCGTGTTGCTTGGCGCCTGGACGGATACAACCGGCGCCGGACGAATATTGGATATTGGAACCGGAACCGGGATGATTGCCCTGATGATGGCTCAAAAGAACAGTATTGCTCAAATTGATGCCATTGAAATTGATCCGGAAGCATTTCATGAGGCTAGCCTGAATATTCAGGAATCGGCATGGAACGATCGGATTCGAATTGAACGGTGCTCGTTTCAGGAGTTCTCAGAATGTTCAACACTGAGATATGACCTGATTGTGAGTAATCCGCCGTTTTTTGCAAAAGATGGATTAAAAGCGCCGGTTCAAAATCGAGCTCAGTCCCGGCATTCCGATTCGCTGCCTATGGAAGTTTTGATTTCAGGAGCATCTGGGTTACTGAATAAAAATGGCAGAATAGTCTTGGTTTTGCCGAGCGAAAGCCTTCAGGAAATTGAGCACCTGGCTGTTTCCAATAAGTTGTATGCCTCAAGATTGTGCCGGATAAAACCAAATCCGCAAAAACCTGATTTCAGGATATTGATTGAATTAACCAATTCAGAATGTACAATTCAGGAATCAGAATTGGTGATTGAATTCGAAAAACACCACGATTATACTCCGGATTACAAAGAATTGACCAAAGATTTTTATTTGAAATTCTGAT
This sequence comes from Bacteroidota bacterium, assembly GCA_030684645.1. Classification (GTDB taxonomy): domain Bacteria; phylum Bacteroidota; class Bacteroidia; order Bacteroidales; family Prolixibacteraceae; genus Aquipluma. Next base: position 2,634 of record JAUXUF010000355.1, read on the forward strand.
TTGATGGTACGAAAGAGTCCCAAATCTCCTGATTAATAACCTTTTTTGCAGAAAAGCCAAACATACATATATTCCGGACACTAATTCAAACAATGTCTTTTTTCAGAAACAAAATAAAAGATAGATCAGTCTGAAATAGAAATAAATGATTATTTTTGCAGTCCAAAATTTGCAGCCATGATGAGTTTAATTAAGCACGACATAAAAATTGACGAAAGTTTTTACAAGATAGAAGAAATCAGACACTTGACCGATGAAACGTTTTCGCTGAAAATGCCTAAGGCCCGATTTGAATTTAAAGCAGGACAACATATTTCGCTGGGCATCTACGGCGATTATCAGAGCAGGGAATATTCGATTTATAGCGGGGTGAACGATGAGAATATGGAAGTTCTCGTTAAGGAAGTTGAAAAGGGTTATTTCACCCCTAAACTCCGCAAATTGAAAGCCGGTGATCTGGTTGAGATTCACGGACCTTTCGGTAAGTTTGGGATGGAATCGAAAGACGCCGAAACCGGAAAATTCGTATTTATTGCCAGCGGTACTGGCATTGCGCCTTTCCGAAGTATGGTTCGTACCTACCCTGAGATCGATTATACTTTAATACATGGAGTGCGGTATGTGAAAGAAGCATACGACAAAAAGGAATATGCCGGCGACCGGTATGTACTTTGCACAAGCCGCGATACCAACGGAACCTATCATGGACGATTGACCGGCTATTTGAAAAATTGTACTTTTGCGCCGGAAACTCATTTCTACCTTTGTGGCAACAGTGACATGATTTTTGACGCGCTGGAAATCCTGAAAGAAAAAGGTTTTGAACGCGACCAGATTCATTGCGAAGTTTACTTTTAAACAAGGCAAAGGGCAAAAGTAAAAAGGCAAAAAGTCTTGATTTAGGTAGCAATATGCTGACAGGATTTTAATTCATCATTGATAACTTATAATTTATAACTCTTGAAATACCACCTGATTACATTGGGTTGCCAAATGAACCTTTCGGATAGCGAGCGGGTTTGTTCCGTCCTTGAAGGAATGGGTTACATCCGGACCGAAAACGAGGAAGAAGCCAGTTTGCTTGGGATGCTGGCCTGTTCGGTGAGGCAAAAACCAATCGATAAGGTGTATAATAAAATAGCCCAATGGAACAGATGGAAAAACAACCGAAATCTGATCACATTTGTTTCAGGATGTTTGTTGCCCGCCGATAAGGAAAAATTCCTGAAATCGTTTGACCTGATTTTTCAGATGAGCGAACTGAGCCAATTGCCTGAAATGATTCAGCAGTATGGAATTGTTTCGCCAGCCGGATTAAAATCTCCGCAGCCGGTAATGCCTAAAAATGAACATATTTCCGAGATGTGGCACATCAAACCCAAATATCAGTCAAGCTACGAAGCATTTGTGCCGATTCAGAACGGATGCGACAAGTTTTGCACGTTCTGCGCGGTGCCTTACACCCGTGGCCGCGAAGTTTCACGACCTTCTGCCGAAATAATCGATGAAGTGCGCCATTTGGTTGGTCAGGGGTACAAATCGATCACCCTTCTGGGGCAAAATGTAAATTCATACGGTCTGGATAAAAACGGAGAAGAAATCAATTTTGCTGAATTGCTTCGACAGATTGGCAAGTTCGGAAATACTTCCGGAGAAGAATTCTGGGTTTATTTCACCTCACCGCACCCTCAGGACATGAACCGCGAAGTGATAGAAGTGATTGCCGCATTTGATTGTCTGGCCAAGCAGATTCACCTGCCGATGCAGAGCGGCGACGAGCATGTGCTGATCAAGATGAACCGCCGGCATTCAATGGATAAATACCGGCATATTGTGGCCGCCATTCGTGAATTGATTCCCCAGGCAACCTTATTTACCGACATCATTGTTGGCTTTAGCAGCGAAGGTGAAGCTGAATTTCAGAATACAGTTGCCGCCATGAATGAATTTAAATTTAATATGGCCTACATCGCCATGTATTCACCACGTCCCGGAGCTGCCAGTTACCGTTGGGAAAACGAGGTGGCAACAGATGATAAAAAAGATCGTTTACACCGTTCTTCTGAAATTCTGAAAATTCACTCTCGTGAATACAATGAAACTTTAGTTGGAAGAACCTTACGCGTTCTGATTAATGGGTCAGATCGTAAAACGGGTTTTTCAACCGGACTCACCGAAGGCAAATTAATTGTCAGGCTGAATAAACGTGATGATTCACTGATGGGTCAAATTGTGGATGTCAAAATCACCTCTGCAGCTGATTTTTCGATGAGCGGGGAAAAAGCCCAAGCCCCAAAGCCCCTCTAAATCTCCCCGAAGGGGAGACTTAGTTATTGTAACGAATTAAATTAGTCATTTTGTTTATGTTTCGGCTTGATTGTATAATTCCATTCTCCGTGAAAATCATTTCTTTCTAAATTGATCATTTTCGTTTCTTCATCTGTAATTTTAATACCTGTATCATATTTGTTTTCATCTAATTCACATTTTACCTCCAGACCTTTTAACGTCTTTGTTGAGGCTATCAGGTTAACGATTACGCTGTAACTCACTAATGGTTTTCCTCTCCAATTCTGAGAAATATAGGAAAACAAACGATGTTCTATATTCCATTTGCTCGTAGCTGGTGGAAAGTGGCACACCTCTATGATTAATCCTGTTTCATCGGACAATTTCTGTATCTCGGTTTTCCATAACCGGCTTCTTGACGCGTTACTTCCTCCACCATCGGCGGTAATTAGAAGCTTTTGAGCATTGGAATAATAAGGCTTGCCCATTTT
>JAUXUF010000361.1 GCA_030684645.1 Bacteroidota bacterium
TTCTACTTTGTCGAGCTCAAAAGGTGTGTTTATATCTCCAATTTGGATGTATATAAACACGCTCCTTTCAAATCCGAAAATACCTCAAGCTGGTAGAACAGTCAATTTAAAAAATATTTCAAGAACCGATACTGTTTCATGTAGCGATTAACTGCCCTACAACTATCAACTATCATCATGTTTATAGTACTTTTCTCCTTAATCATTAGCGCATTCCAAATTTCAAGAATGAACCTGGAACCTGGAACTCCCTATAGTTTCAGTCGTCTGATAAACTCAACAATATCGAAGTTGAGGCTAATTTTGGGCAGTCTGAATTTTCCTCCCGGTTGCACCTTCGAAACGGAATAAATCTCATCAATAATTGTTTTGTACTGAGCAGCCACGTAATTTCGTTTCAATTTCAAAGTTGGCGACAATTCTCCGGTTTGCGGTGTCCATTCGTCGGATACCAGGCGGAATCGCTTGATTTCCTCGTGTTCGCCCAATTTTTTATTAATCGTTGCGACTTCCCGATGTAACTGTGCCAATACTTCTGTTTTTTGGATCAGATCCTTGTTGTCGATGAAATGAATTTTTCGCTGGCTGCACCAGTCATGCAGATAAACAAAATTGGGAGAAATTAATGCGCTGGCAAATTTTTCGCCTGCCCCGATCACCATCACCTGTTCGATGAAGAATGATGCTTTCAGCTTATTTTCAATCATCTGAGGCGCAATATATTTACCGGCTGAAAGCTTAAACATTTCCTTCTTACGGTCTGTAATTTTCAGGAATTTGCCTTCTTCCAGAATACCGATATCGCCTGTATGGAACCATCCGTCTTCATCAATCACTTCGGCAGTCAGATCAGGAGCTTTGTAATAACCGGTCATTACGCCCGGTCCTTTCACCAAAATTTCACCATCATCGCCGAACTTCAATTCAACGTTGGGCAAAATTTCACCAACAGTGCCAATCTTCATTGATTTTGTATTCGGATTGTTTACCGAAATTACCGGCGAAGTTTCGGTTAGTCCGTATCCTTCCAGGTTGAGCATTCCGGCCATTCCAAATACGCGGGCAATTCGGGGTTGCAGGGCAGCGCCTCCCGAGACGAGGTAAACGATATTTCCTCCCAGCGCTTCACGCCATTTGGAGTAAATGAGCTTATCAGCCAGTTTAATCCGGAGCTTCAGGAAGATGTTGTATTTTTTATTGTATTCGAAATGGCGGGTCAGCTTCATAGCCCAGAAATAAATCACCTTCTTGATTCCTTTTAACTCATTTCCTTTCGACACAAATCCGTCGTAAACCCGTTCGAGCAAACGGGGGACCGAATTAAACATGTAAGGTTTTATTTCCTTGATGGCCGAAACTATCTGACCCAGGTTTCCGACGTAATAAACGCCCATTCCTTTATACTGAAAATGATAATTCACACTTCGCTCATAGACATGGCAAAGCGGAAGGAAACTGATTACATGGTGGTCTTTCCCCAAATTATGCATGTAGGAATGTGCCACAAAATTCGACACCAAATTGGTATGAGTCAGCATCACCCCTTTGGGAACACCCGTCGTTCCTGAAGTATAAATTATCGTAGCCAGATCATCCGGATCAATACCTTTTTTAATTTGCTCCAGTTGAGCGCCCAGTTCTTTTCGATGGGTTTCACCCAGTTTAAGTATATCTTCGTAGTTGTCACAATCCTCAATCTCCTCGAAGGAATAGATGTGGGAGATTTCAGGCAAACGCGCGGCAATCGGACTTATTTTTTCGTGTAATTTCCGGTCACCAACAATCAAAAGTTTAATTTCAGCATGTTCCAGAATATAACTATACTCTTCTTCGCTGATGGTAGGATAGATCGGAACATGAACCATTCCGGTCATAGCAATTCCCATATCAGCAAAATTCCATTCCGGACGATTGGTAGTTACGGTGGCTACCTTATCGCCTTTTTTCAGGCCTAAAGCCATTAAGCCCAATGCAAACTGATGAGATTTTTCGACGTATTCGGCCGTGCTGTAAACATACCAGTCAGCACTGTTCTTTCCACCTAACGCATCTTTTCGGGGAAATTCCTGCAGATAACGTTCCAGAATATCAAAAGTCCTTTTTACTTCTGTTGCCATAAGCTTATCATTTAGTCAATTAGTTGACTTTAAAGATAAGATTATTTTTCAATCCAAGATATTCAGGTCTAAAAAATGAATGTCAGTGCATTCTAGTACCAGGCAACCAATAAAACAGAAATCCCACAAATGATGCGGGATCCTGTCCTGATTTTATTTCAATTCGCTTTTCTCGCCTAGCAATAATTTCTATTACAGCGGCATTTTGGTTTCGTTTTCAAAATTCAAGTTCTTTTGCTTGAGATTGGAAACGATGAGGATTCCGGCAATTACTGCCAGGATTACAAACACTGACCAGTGAACTGAGTCAACCGAACCACGTCCATACGAATGCAAGCCGCTGAGGTAATAATTCACACCGAAATAAGTCATAAGCACGGAAGAAAAACCGACTACCGTAGCAACGGTATAATTGTAAATGCCTGTTAAGGAAGGGATCATGCGCATATGAGCAATAAACGAATAAATAACCACCGTGATCAATGCCCAGGTTTCTTTTGAATCCCAGCCCCAGTATCGGCCCCAGCTTTCGTTGGCCCATACCCCTCCAAGGAAAGTCCCGATAGTAAGCATATATAAACCTACCGTTACCGACATTTCGCTGATCGTCGTAAGTTGAAGGACAAATCCCTTGATATTTTTACTGTTTCGGGAATTACCGATGCAATACAGAACCAGAATCAATAAACCGATAAATGCACTCATCCCAATAAATCCATAACTGGCCGTGATAATTGCCACATGGATCATCAGCCAGTATGAATTCAAAACCGGTACCAGGTGCGTAATTTCAGGATTCATCCAGTTGAGGTGAGCGACAAATAAAATGATTCCGGAAAGTATCGCTGCAGTTCCGATCACCATCGGGTATTTCCGTCCGAAAATAACTCCGGCAAGCATGGAAGCCCAGGCCACATAGACCATGGATTCATAACCATCTGACCAGGGAGCATGTCCCGCAATGTACCATCGCATGATAAGGCCGAAAGTATGGGTCAAAAATGCAAGTCCGATGACTACCGTAAAAGCAATGCGTATTTTTTTACCCATTGTTTTTTGCCTGAAAATATTAACAAACAATACAGTCAGTAATACCAGTCCAACCATCAGATAAACCGGGAAAACGCGCTTGAACGGATTCAGCGAATTGTAGAATATCTCCGCTTTCTTTTTGGTTTCGTTTGGAAGGTAACTGGCTCCGAACTTTGATTGGTATAAAGCAATGCTCGCCAGGATTTGCCGGCTATTGATGCCACCTTTCCCGGTTAACGATTCTTTCAGAAGCTGAAAACCACGGCTCACAAACAACGAATCGGCTGAAGGTAACCCTACCGGAGCCGTTCCGGATGAAAGCCATTTGATTTCTTTGGTTGGTCCGGGAAATAAGGCAAACATATCGCCGTTAATTACCATGAAGCAAATATTGACCCGCTCGTCAATGTTGATGATTTCCTTTTCGTAAACATTCCTGAAAGCCGGCATCTTACTGTAAGCTTCTTTCACGGGGTCAAGCAACTTATAGGTTCCTTTTTCATCGAAAAAAGAAGTAAGCGGAATACGGCTTTCTGTTACACCAAGCAATTTCATGAGTTGCGAGTTTGAAACTTTTACCAGCGAAACATTCTGCCAAAGTTCAGGATACAAATACAATCCCAGCATTACTTCTTCGGGCGAACGACCTTCAAAAGCGGATTGGCGACTCACTTTTCGGAGTATTTCGGAGGCCAGGGTCGAAACCGGCTCGATCCGTCCATCTTGCCCCTGAATCCACAATCTGGAAAAATCATGAATAACTTCCTGATCGATTCTTGGAATTGCTGCGACTTCAGAACTGTTTGCCGACACTGAACCAACATTGAGCATAAACAACATGAATGCAGCCAGGCCAGCAGGTTTTGAGTATTGTTTTAGGCGCTGAATCAGGGTATGGAAACGGGAGTTTTTGCTAAACAAAGCCAAAACAAAACCGAGTCCAAGAAGCAAATATCCGACATAGGTCACATCAGTGCCAAGCTCGTCGGCATTCACCGAAAGTACGGTACCTTGTTCGTCCTGATCGTATGACGACTGAAAAAATTTATAACCGCGGTAATTGAGCGTATTATTCATAAAAACCCTGACATTGCGTGTGATGTTTCGTTCTTTATCCTTTAAAACCAATTCGCTGGCAAACGATGCCGGACTCATGGACCCCGGGTATTTCTCTAACTGGAAATCGGTCAGTTGAAGTGAGAATGGCAGGTAAATCGGATCAGATCCGTAGGTGATTTCCAAATTTGAATTTCCAACCATGACATTAAACGGCTCACCTCTTTGTCCATGACGTCCCAGTACATTGACAACCTGTTTGTCTGATCCATCAGTGATTTCCAAAACCACAGCATCTTCAGCAGCATTTCCGGTTTCATCTTTTGAAACACTCATTACCGCATGATTATAATAATTCTTCACCAGAAGTAAATATCCATCAAACGCATAGAGCTGCATCGTTTTAACGGGTATGGTATCATGCGGTTGTACCATTTCCGTTTCGCCACCAGTCATCGAACGAATTTCAACCTGCCGGTCAGAAACCAGGAAAAGATTGTCGCCACGATTTAAAAACTGAAAATTTGCTCCCGGCATATCATAACCCACCAGTAGATTTCCCAGATTAACTTTGTCACCCTTCGAAAAGACATAATTTTCCCTTCCTTGTCCTTGTGAAATCACAAAATCAATCATTTGTGAACCTGAAGGATTTTCGACAACGGTTCGTACTGCGTTTTTAATAAAACCTACAGATTTGACCCGGATTGAACGGCCGTCGGCCACTATTTTTTCATTGAATACTTTATTCGAGAGTTCCGAAAACAGTACTGGATTGCTAATTGTCTGATTACCTGACTTAATATTCAGGTAATCTTCAGAAGAAATAAAAAAATCGGAAGATTGCCCTTCACGGATGTGCATAACGCCTTCGAAACTGACGTAGCGGGTAATACCTGCTCCGATCAGAATAATAATAAAAGAAATATGAAAAAGCCCGACTGCAATACGTTTTCGGGTGTACATTTTATGCCTGATAAAGTTGACAAGCAGATTGATTCCAAGAAGGATCATTACCAGTTCAAACCAAAAAGAATTATATATCAATCCCTTTGCTGCTTCTGTTCCATAACTGCTTTCAACAAACGTGGCAATGGCCATCGAAAAAGCCATAACAAGCAGCAAAAACCCCATAAAAGGGAAGGAGAATAAGAAATTCAGAATTTTTTTCATGAAAAATATAATTGAGTTAATAAATTAGGATTGAGTACCTTACACCAAATGTTCTTTGCACCCTGAAGAACTCTCAAACATACTAATCAGGACACATTTCAACGTTAAAATATTTTACCAGGAACCCGAATTTCGGTTTTCGAAAAATATCAGGATGAAATAAACTTGCTATATAACAGCAAACAGCACCTTTCTGTTGTCTTATTCACGTTAAATTTTTGCAATTAACAGAATTAAAGATGTATTTCTCTTATTCTGACGGGAAAGCAATTCTTCAAATTACACAAATGAATGCTTGCTCAGAAAAAGTGCGAGAATGAAGAGAATAGAGGCAACCCATTACAATACTTCGAAGTGTCTTTTAACCTTAACGTATTTTCTGTCAGAAATACTATTGGTGAGTTTTTCTATTTTTTTATTTCCTTCATCTAAAAAAGTGATTGCAACTCCTTCAGGTATTTCAGCTAGTAAGGCTGGACTATCTATAATTTGCTCAACAAAATCAAGTGCAACAGCTATATCTCTTTGTATTTGTTCTTTATTTGTCATTTCTTCAGTTTCTTTAAATATTGTTCTTTATACCATTCCCATTTGTCCTCTAAATCTTGCTTAGCAAATGAAAAAGCAAATTTTAAGTTTGGAACATCCAAAACTTTCTTTTCTTTATCTCCATTTGGATGTAACAAATCTCTGTGAAAAAATCCATGCGCACAATCATATCTTACTATTGCGACCCATTTATCACTCATCAGTGCTTCGTATTGAATGACCAAATCTAAAATTTCGCCTTTATCCTTCTCAAAACGAAGTCTAATCCTGTCATTAAAACGGTTTCCAAGGTATATGAAAAACTCCTTCTCGTTCACATTAATTCATTTGAATACAAAGATATAATTTTCCTTAATGAAACAAACATGATTACATAAAACACAATTACATAGGCACATGTCGTTCTTCGAGTTAGACTTTTTCGTAGTTACCCTGTTATTTAAACCGCAAAGATCCCCACTGCCCCATCTGACCGACAATCCAGCCAATGCGTTCCTGAACGTATGGTCCGGGCGGATTGGCGCTGTATTTCCGTGGATTGGGTAAAACTGCCGCAATAGCTGCGGCCTGATTTCTGGAAAGATTTTTGGCGCTGGTATTGAAATAAGTTCGGGCTGCTGCTTCAGCGCCATAAATTCCGTTTCCCATTTCGATACTGTTCAGGTAAACTTCCATGATGCGTTCCTTGCTCCAGACGAATTCGATCAATACGGTAAAATAAACTTCGAAACCTTTGCGAATCCAGCTCCGACCTGGCCAAAGAAATACGTTTTTCGCTGTTTGCTGCGAAATGGTACTGGCGCCACGCAATCGTTTACTTCCGTGTTTTGACGCTTCAACCGACCGCTCAATGGCCTTCAGGTCGAAACCGGAATGGTTCATAAAATTTTGGTCTTCGCTGCAAACGACTGCCAAGGGTAAGTTTTTCGAGATTTCGTCAATGGAAACCCAGTCGTGTTTCAGGCGAACTTCTTTCCCGGCAAACACCTGCTCCACACAGCGGATCAACATGAGTGGAGTCAACGGAACCGGGATGAACCAAAAGAAAACTACCAAAAAGAACGACAATCCGACAAATCCTGCTGCCGTTTTCCAAACGATCCTGAATATCTTTTTACCCAGCGAGTCTTCCATGATTTTCAGAATGATTAATTTGTCGGATAAAATTACTAAAAATCATTACTGTCCGGTTAAAATACAACTATGATCCTGAAAAGGTTTATTTAGTTTAACCTCTACGAGGTAAAGCCGACTCTGGGAATTGTTTTTTCTACAATACTTAATCTCCTACGGAGAACTTTCCGCGTAGCGGATAAACTTATATTATTACCGGCAACAAAAAAAGCAGAAGTTATCTCACAAACAAAGATTCAATTTCTATTCATAACAAGACCTGTCAGGTCTTTGCTCATCGAAATTTATCTTTATTTCACAAACGATTTTGCTTTTTGCACAGCTGCTGAAAGTCCTGAAAGATCTTTACCACCGGCCGTAGCATAAAAAGCCTGGCCACCGCCGCCACCCTGCATTTCTTTGGCAGCCTCGCGAATAATAGAACCGGCATTCAATCCTTTTTCGGCAACCAGGTTTTCGGCAATCATGATTGTTATCGTTGGTTTTCCGCCAATAGCCGAACCTAATGCCAGAAATAGGTTATCAACTTCGCCTTTTATCTGGAATGCCAAATCCTTCACTGCCTGGGCCGAATCGAGTTGAATCACTTCAGCAATCACATTCACTCCGTTAATGACGTGTATTTTATTTTTCAGTTCCTGTTTAATTCCTGAAGCCGCTTTGCGTTCAAATTCTTCAATTTGCTTTTGCAAACGGTTATTTTGTGCCAGAAGATCTTCAACCGATTTCTTCAGGTTTTGGGTATTATTCAGGATGCCTTTAACTTCTGATAATTCGTCCAGATGTTTCTTTACAAATTCTTCGGCATGATCAGAAGTAATTGCTTCAATACGTCTCACTCCGGCAGAAATAGCGCTTTCTGAAGTAATGATCATCGAACCGATTTGTCCGGTTGCCGGAACATGGGTTCCACCGCACAATTCAACCGAATCGCCAAATTTGATCACACGAACAAAATCGCCGTATTTTTCACCGAAGAGTGCGATGGCGCCCATCGTTTTGGCTTCATCAAACGAAACCGAGCGGTTTTCTTCCTTGACCAAATTTTCGCGAATAAGTTCATTGACCCGCATCTGGATCCGATCCAGTTCTTCACGTGTCACTTTCTGGAAATGAGCAAAGTCAAAGCGCAGGTATTCACTATTGACCAGTGATCCTTTTTGTTCCACATGTGTGCCCAAAACTTCGCGCAAAGCATGATCGAGCAAATGCGTTGCGGTGTGGTTATTCATCGTGAGTTTCCGTTTCCCGGCATCGACTACCGCGATAAAGGTTGATGCTGGGTTATCCGGAAGTTTATTCGCGATATGAATGGTTAGATTATTCTCTTTTTGAGTGTCCAGTATTTTAGTCCGGTGCCCATCAGCCAAAATATATCCTGAATCACCAGCCTGACCTCCTGATTCGCCATAGAACGGAGTGCGATCGAATACCAGGTGATAAAATTCCTTATTTTTTTGAGTCACTTTACGGTAACGCGTGATATTCACTTCGGCTTCCAGTTCATCGTAGCCTACAAACTCAACCTGTTCAACTTTTTTCAGTTCCACCCAATCGTCGGTTTCCTGAACGGCAGCATTGCGCGACCGTTCTTTTTGTTTTTCCATCCCGGCATTGAAACCAATTTCGTCAACCGACAAGCCTTTTTCGCGGAGAATCAGGCTGGTCAGGTCAAACGGGAATCCGAATGTATCATATAGCGTGAATGCGTTATCACCACTGATTTCAGTTTTTCCGGCAGCTTTCGCTTTGGCAACCAGTTCATCGAGCAAACGAATTCCGGTTTCAAGTGTCCTCAGGAAGGATTCTTCTTCTTCGCGTATCACATTCTCAATCAACCCCTGCTGCGAAATCAATTCAGGGAAAGCATCGCCCATGTTATTTTTCAACACTTCAACCAACTTCCAGATAAAAGGCTCTTTGAATCCGAGGAAAGTGTATCCGTAGCGAACTGCACGGCGCAAAATCCGGCGGATCACATAACCAGCCTTGTTGTTAGAAGGTAACTGTCCATCGGCAATCGAAAATGAAATGGCGCGTAAATGGTCGGCAATCACCCGCATGGCGATATCTGCCTTTTGTTCTTCTCCGTATTTGGTACGGCTAAGACTCGCAATTTCAGCAATAGTATTTTGGAAAACATCGGTATCGTAGTTCGACTTTTTCCCCTGCAGTACCATGCACAGGCGTTCAAAACCCATTCCGGTATCCACATGTTTATCCGGAAGTTCTTCCAGCCTTCCATCAGCTTTGCGGTTAAACTGGATGAAAACCAGGTTCCAGATTTCAATCACCAGCGGATTGTCCTTATTTACCTGATCGCGACCCGGCGATTTTGCCCGTTCGTCATCATCGCGCAAATCGACATGGATCTCAGAACAGGGACCACAAGGACCGGTATCACCCATCTCCCAGAAATTATCTTTTTTGTTTCCGTTGATAATCTGTTCGGCAGGAAGAAATTTTCTCCAAAGGTCAAATGCTTCGGTATCGCGCTCCAGTTTATCATCGGCGCTTCCTTCAAAGATGGAAGCATACATGCGGTCGGCAGGAATATGGAGTACATCGTGCAGTAATTCCCAGGCCCAGTTGATGGCATCTTCCTTGAAATAATCGCCAAACGACCAGTTGCCCAACATTTCGAACATGGTATGGTGATAAGTGTCGTGGCCAACTTCTTCCAGATCGTTGTGTTTCCCTGAAACCCGCAAACACTTTTGTGTATCGGCAATTCGTAAACTTTTGGCAGGTTGGTTGCCCAGGAAAATATCTTTAAACTGATTCATTCCGGCATTGGTAAACATCAGGGTTGGGTCATTTTTTACAACCATAGGTGCCGAGCTCACAATCTGATGCCCTTTACCGGCAAAAAAATCGATAAACGCTTTTCTGATTTCCTTCGAATTCATCATTATTCTATTTAGTTTCTATACTTATTCATGGATTTTAATTGCGGTCGATCACGAAAAACAGTCATGAAAAACCCAGAAAATCTATCCAGAAAATGCCCTTAAAAATCGTTCCAGGGCCAGTCATTTAGTCCTTAAAATTTGTTAAAAAACCCCAAATAGCTGAAGCTTAACATTTAAATTCACTGAAAACACTAGCTTTGCAGACTATTAATTAACCGGGATTTTCGAAATCTTGCAAAGTTAGATTAAATCCTTAATTTTGTTAGAAGTCGAAAAATAAATTCCGCTAACCCTGTTTTATGGCGAAAGTCAAGTACAGATTTAATGCTCATACACTTAGCTACGATAAAATCGTAATTAGCTTCAAAACCAAATTAAAGCGTTTTTTAGCCTTGTTTTCAACGACATTGGTATCTTCGATACTGATTGCCGTTGGAATTCTGCAATTTTACGAATCGCCCCGAATGCGCGCGCTCCATAAGGAAAATGAGCGACTTCTGACCCAATACGAATTGTTTTACAAAGACCTTGGAACTGTCGAAAAAGTGCTCGACGACATTGAACAACGTGACAATAATTTATACCGCGTTATTTTCGAAAGCGACCCAATTCCTTCGACCATCAGAAAAGCCGGATTTGGAGGTGTAAACCGGTATTCAAAGCTCGAATCGTTTGATAATTCAGAATTGGTGGTCAAGACAGCCCAGAAACTCGATATTATTTCAAAACAGGCTTACATTCAGGCCAAATCGTATGACGAGGTATTGAACATGGCTGTTAATAAGGAAAAGCTGGTTGCCAGTATGCCAGCCATCATGCCCATTTCAAACAAGTCGCTGAAAAGTACTGCTTCAGGATGGGGATTCCGGATTCACCCGATATACAAGATCAAACAGTTCCACTACGGAATGGACTTTACGGCACAAATCGGCACCAAAATATATGCAACTGGTGATGGAATTGTGAAAGACGTTCAGACCATCGGAGGTGGTTTCGGAAGATGGATCATGATCGATCATGGATTTGGATACGAAACACTTTATGCGCACATGAGCAGTTTCAACGTTAAAGTCGGCGATCAGGTGAAACGTGGAAGTGTAATTGGCTTTGTGGGTAATTCAGGAACTTCTACAGGACCACACGTCCATTACGAGGTACACAAAAACGGGACACCGGTCAATCCGCAGTATTATTATTTCAAAGATTTAAATGCCCAGGAATATGAAAAGATGGTAAGTATATCATCGAATATTGGTCAAACTTTCGATTAAACCGATCATCCGTGCCTTACAAGAAACCAAAAATTGAGAAAGTTTTTTATACCATCGGCGAAGTGGCCGAAATATTTGGAGTGAACACTTCGAATATTCGTTTTTGGGAAAATGAATTTGACATCCTGAAACCTCACAAAAATAAAAAGGGGAACCGGATGTTTACCAAAGAAGACATCGAAAATCTGAAAATTATATACCATCTCCTGAAAGAAAGAGGCCTAACAATTAAAGGCGCCCAGATGAAACTGAAGGAAAACAAAGAAGATACCCTTCAGAATTTTGAAGTAGTCAGCCGGCTTCAGGAAATCAAGCAAATGCTCCTTGATATTAAAGAAGAAATCTAGCGAAGTTCCAAATTCCAGGTTTTCGGATCAAATATGCTTCATCAGTCAATAATTCATATGCAACTCAAACAAATTACCCAATTCATTGAATCCATAGCACCGCTTTCGTTTCAGGAGTCGTACGACAATGCGGGTCTGATCATTGGCCATCCTGAAGATGAAATTTCAGGAATTCTGATCACCCTGGACATCACTGAAGAAATCCTGGATGAAGCTATCCGCAAAAACCTGAACCTGATTGTGGCCCATCATCCCATTGTTTTCAGCGGGATAAAAAAGCTGAACGGAAAAAATTACATCGAGCGCTGTGTGGCCAAAGCCATTAAAAATGATCTGGCCATTTACGCAGCTCATACCAATCTCGACAGTGTTTTTGGTGGCGTCAACAGCAAAATATGCGAAAAGCTCGAACTCCGGAATTGCCGGATATTAGTTCCAACACCCAATTTTCTGAAAAAGCTGGTGACTTTTGCCCCAAACGCTAACGCTGAAAAAGTCAGAAATGCCTTGTTTGAATCAGGAGCTGGCCAAATCGGAAATTATGATTCGTGCAGTTTCAACCTGACAGGAACCGGAAGTTTCAGGGGAAATGAAGATACGAATCCATATGTGGGAGAAAAAAATCAGCTTCACCTGGAAGATGAAACCCGTATCGAAACCATTTTCCCAAAGAACCTTCAATCCAGGGTCATTGAGGCACTTCTGAAGGTTCATCCTTACGAAGAAGTGGCCTACGATATCTATCCGCTTGATAATGAATATGCCCAGGCAGGAATCGGGATGATTGGCGACCTTTCCAACCCGGTGGATGAAATGGAATTTCTACGCCATTTAAAAGAAACATTTCAGTGTACGGTTGTTAAACACACCCGGCTTTTAGGGAAGCCAATCCACAAGGTGGCTGTTTGCGGAGGATCAGGCAGCAGTTACCTGAAAAATGCTTTGGCTCAGAAAGCTGATATTTTTATTTCCGGAGATTTCAAGTACCACCAGTTTTTTGATGCTGAACAACAACTGATAATTGCAGATATCGGTCATTTTGAAAGTGAACAATTCACTAAAGAAGTTTTTTATGAATTACTTACAAAAAAATTCCCTAAATTTGCACTCCATTTATCGGAATTCAACACAAATCCGGTAAATTACCTCATTTGATTTAAGTTAAACAACTATAAGTATGAATCAGTACGTTAGAGACGAAAATAAAAGTGTGCCAGTCAGTTCAAAGCTTAGAGCGCTTTTCGAACTTCAAAATGTTGTTTCTGAAATTGATAAATTCAAGACTCTCCGTGGAGAATTACCTTTGGAAGTTCAGGATTTGGAAGATGAAATTACTGGTCTGAAAACACGCGTCAGCAATTTCGAAGACGATATCAAAGATCTGGAAACAGCTATCTTCAATAAAAAAAATGCCATTAAGGAATCTGAGGGACTGATCGTAAAATATACCGATCAACAGAACAATGTCCGCAACAACCGCGAGTTTGACTCCCTGAGCAAGGAAATTGAGTTTCAGAAACTCGAAATGGAATTATCGGAAAAACGTATCCGTGAATTTACAGCTGAACTTTCCATTAAAAAAGAAGGAGTCACGACTTCAGGAACTTTGTTAAAAGAGCGGTTGGATGATTTAGACCGTAAACAACGCGAGCTGGAAGAAATTACTGCTGAAACTCAGATCGAAGAAGAACGGTTGAAATCAAAAGCAGAAAAAATTGAAGGAAATATCGAAGTCCGTTTAGTGACCGCTTTCAAACGCATTCGCAAAAATGCCCGCAATGGCTTGGCCGTTGTAACTGTTCAGCGTGATGCCTGCGGTGGTTGTTTTAATAAAATTCCGCCACAGCGCCAGATGGACATCGCTTCACGCAAAAAAGTAATTGTGTGCGAATATTGCGGCCGGATCCTGGTTGACAAGGATATTCTGGATTCAATCGAAACAGTTGTGGAATAGTTCACTTTTGTACTCCATAAAAAAGCCTTCAGGAACACTCCTGAAGGCTTTTTTTATAATTATATTTTTTGTTCTCATGTCCGTTCACAAAAGCGAAACGGCAAATGATAATCAGCTGATCTTCAATTGACAGAACCCGAAACCTGTAACCCGAAACTCGTTTTACCAGCTTCCGCCTGCGCCGCCTCCTCCAGACATTCCGCCACCGAAGCCGCCAAAACCACCTCCGCCTCCGCCTCCGCC
>JAUXUF010000364.1 GCA_030684645.1 Bacteroidota bacterium
ATCAGCGTTGCTAACAGCCGTATCAATTGTTGTCATCACCATGGCCTGTCAAAATAAATCTGCCAAACAAGACGGATGGAAGGATCTTTTTGACGGCAAAACACTGAACGGATGGAAGGTTCTAAATCAGGATTGGGAAAACCCGGATAGTAAACCTGATTTCTATGTCGAGAATAATATGATTGTTTGCAATACCACATTGAATAATACAGGCGGAGGTTATTTAGTGACAGAAAAAATATATGATAATTTTATTCTTGAATTGGATGTAAAAATTGATACATCTCTCAATTCAGGACTCCAATGCCGAAGCCGAATGTGGGAAAAGGATACAATCACTACATCTTTTAGCGGTATAGTACGTCAATCTAAATGGAGAGCAGGGTACGTGTGGGGATACCAAATTGAGGTTGATCCATCCAGCCGTGCCTGGTCAGGAGGTTTGTATGAACCCGGGAATCGTGGATGGCTTGTGACTTTGGCCGGCAATGAAACAGCGCGCAAAGCTTTCAAACTTATGGATTGGAATCATTTTAAAATAGTAATGAACGGTAACAAAATACAAACCTGGGTGAACGATATTCCGATTGTGGATACAACCGATGACATGTCTGCATCCGGTTTTATCGGCATTCAGTTTCACGGGGCAGGCAGGGAGTGGCAGAAAGATAAAAAATCTATGTGGAAGAATATTAAAATAAAAGAATTGTAAGATAAAATAATTGATAGCAATATTTATCCGCATGATTGACATTAACATGCCTACAATGTCCCCATAATCACTTCGTTATTTGGTTAAACTAGGAAATATAACTTAAAAAGCTTAGAAATGAAATATCAGCCTTTAAAATTTTGTGTTCTGTTTGTTTCAGTCGTTGTATCATTGATGTTTATTAGCTGGAATACAATACAGGAAAGAAACGAACCTAAGAAATCTATAAACAATACATTGGCCAAAGCTGAAATAAAGGAGGGTTGGAAACTTTTATTTGACGGGAAGACATTCAACGGCTGGCGGGGCCTTGGAAGAGATCATGTCCCAAACGGCCTCTGGGAAATAGAAGATGGACAAATAAAAAAAGTTAATACCGGCGATGTTAAGAAACTTACTGACGGACGTCCGGTTGAAGGAGGAGACCTGATGACAACGGAGACATTCGCAAATTTTGAATTATCCTTTGAATGGAAGATCAATAAGGCAGGTAACAGCGGACTTAAATATAATGTTTCGGAGGAGATGTCGCAGGAATATGGCTCAAAATCCTCAGCTCTGGGCTTTGAATACCAGTTATTGGATGATGGAGATGAGGCCTATAAGGGAAAACTAAAACCATCACAGTTCTCGGGTTCACTTTATGACCTACTTCCTGCTAAGGATATAGTACTTAATTCTATCGGCGAATTCAACAGCAGCAGGATACTGGTTGACGGCAATCATGTAGAGCACTGGTTAAATGGTATAAAAGTTTTGGAATTTGAGTTTGGTTCAAAAGAGCTGGAAGATGCATATAAGGTTAGCAAATTCAGTCAAATGCCAGGCTTTCAGGATAAGCGTAAAGGCCATATTGTATTGCAAGACCACAACGATGAATCATGGTTTAGGAATATTAAGATTCGTGAGTTAAAAAAGTGATTACAAAATATCTGATATGAGTATAGACATAAATAAATAATACTACATACGATGACAACAACAAACACCCGAAGGGAATTTCTGAGAAAATCAGCAGCGGCATCGGCAATGGTCGTAGCCGGAGGTATTTTGCCCGGATTCAGTGCCAGCAGTTATAGCAGGATCATGGGCTCGAACGAAAAGATCCGTGTTTCGATGATGGGCGTTAACTCCCGTGGAAATGCACTGGCCCAAACCTTTGCCCAACAAACCAACTGCGATGTTGTCCACGTTTGCGATGTGGATAGCCGGGCCATTGATAAATGCCGGAAGATGCTGGAAGGCGTGCAGGATGTTCAAACTACAGCGTTTCAGGATTTTCGCGAATCACTGGAAAGTAACGACATTGACGCCATGGTCATTGCCGCGCCCGACCATTGGCACGCTCCGGCAGCCCTTTTAGCCATTCGGGCCGGCAAACACGTGTATGTTGAAAAACCATGCAGCCACAACCCTAATGAAGGGGAAATATTGGTTAAAGCTTCTTCCCGTTACAATAAGGTTATCCAAATGGGCAACCAACGCCGTTCATACCCCAATGTTGTCCAGGGAATTCAGGAGCTGAAAGACGGGGCAATCGGCCGTGCCTATTTTGGCAAGGGCTGGTACACCAATAACCGTGGCCCTATCGGCACCGGGAAAGAGGTTGCTGTCCCCGAATGGCTCGACTGGGACCTGTGGCAGGGGCCTGCGCCGCGCCAGGCATACAAAGACAACATTGTACACTATAACTGGCACTGGCGCTGGCATTGGGGAACAGGCGAAGCCCTGAACAACGGTACCCACATGGTTGACTTGTTGCGCTGGGGGCTGGGGGTTGATTATCCGGTACGGGCAAGTTCCAACGGAGGAAGGTTCCGCTATCAGGATGACTGGGAAACTCCGGATACCCAGGTGATCAACCTGGACTTCAAAGAGGGTGTTTCAATGACCTGGGAAGGGCGCAGCTGTAACGGGCGCTTTATCGAAGGAAGTTCTGTCGGGGCCATGTTTTACGGAGAAAAAGGTTGTATGCTGATGGACGGTGGAAACAGCTATACCATATTCGACCTCAACAACAAAATCATCAAAGAAGTAAAACAGGAACAAAAAATAGATGCCCGTAACCTGGCCAATCCTTCCGGGGGTCTCGACGGAATCCATGTTCAGAATTTCTTTGACAGCATCTATAACAAGGCGACACCACATGCTGATATTCATTCGGGACACAAAAGTACCTTGCTGGTGCAGTTGGGAAATATTGCACAACGGGTAGGGCACTCGCTGGAAATTGATCCGGAGAACGGTCGCATCCTTAAAGATAAAGAAGCTCTGAAATACTGGTCGCGCAGTTACGAAAAAGGCTGGGAAATGAAATTGTAAAAATAAGTACAATAAAATTCTTTAGTCTTTTAAGATGAAACAGGAAAACAGATTTTCAAAACCACAGCTGATATTTTTGCTTTTGCTGCGATATTTGGTTGGCTGGCATATTTTGTACGAAGGG
>JAUXUF010000041.1 GCA_030684645.1 Bacteroidota bacterium
GTTTTTCTATATCGCTCTTGATGTAACTTTTGTAAAGATAATTCCATACTTACAAAAGTAACTATTAAAAACAAATAAACAAATTATATTGTAAATGTTATTATGTCCCAATTCCTAAGATCAACCCGAAAAGCTATTTCGGCGTGTTCGGTCAAAGGTTGACGGTAAACTGAAGCTTTCAAAAGCCGCTCAAAAGTATAATCCCGGACAGGGGGTTTATCGCTCATCTTACAAGAATGCAGTAAGACTAACACGCAATGAGGTGAACATGGCTTACCGTTCAGTAGATTTCGACAGGTGGTCTAAAATGGACTCTATCACCGGAATCAAAATTGAATTATCCGAACAACACCCCACGCCAGATATTTGCAATACGCTTGCCGGAAGCTACCCGAAGGACTTTCATTTTCCATCGTGGCACCCACAGTGTATGTGCCACGCTACTGCTGTTATGATGCCAAAAGAACAGTTCAAAAAGTATCTGGCCGGTGAACCAGTTGAAGTTGATGAGGTTGTTGAGCCGCCTCAGAATTTCATCGAATGGGCTGGGAACAATGAGGCTCGAATTGAAGACATGAAAAACAAACCGCTTTTTATTGAATATAACAATAAGTACTACGAACACGCAATAAACAAAAAAGTAATTCACACTTAAAAACTACAAAAATGAGTCCACTCCGAGAACCTGTTTTTGTTGTATTTTGACTAAAAATACCCACTGAATATCAGTATATTACAAAGTCAAAATTGAGCAGGATTGACTTTTCGGAGTGGACTCAAAAATGGCTGATTTAAATTTCGAACGTAAGGCAAAGGTTTATAAAATCGTTGAGAACGCTTTGCCAACAGTTAAAGAAAGAGTTTTGAGAGACTTCGACAGGATGACTTTCAAAACAGACGAAGATTTTACCGAATACCTCGCCGAAACTTCTGCTTTGGTAGATTTCGGAGAAGAAAAAGGATCACCACACAAAAACTGTGTAATTGATGCAAACCGCCCGGTTGATCTCAACAAAGTTTCTCCAGGTATGAAAAACTTTGTTAATGAACGCAACGGAGTTCATGATGCAAACTGGTTAGGCGGTAAGACCGGGAGCGAAAACCCTTATCAGGCTGAACAGCAGAAATCCGGTGGCGGTGATTTATCAGGAAAAGAAGTTTAACCCCATAAAATTTATAAAATGAAAAAAATATTGATTTACGAAAACGAAAATGAAATTCAGGGAGCGATTAACGGCATTCAATCGGTTTGTTTTCCTGCAATTGAAAAGGTGATTAAACAATATGAAGGCTTCAATCTGGGTGAAATGACCAGCGAATTGTTGACCGATGCTTTATTCAACAACTCAACTGAGATTGAAAAACTGTTCACCCAACAGGCTGAAGCCGATACTGCCACAGTAAGGAATCCTGTATTGAGACAAAACCTTTTCAATGGCATCAAAGAGGCTATTATCGAATTCAGATTATCAGCAAATAGCTTGACTGCATTATGTGACCGCAATCTTTTAAAGCTGGTCACAATCGAAGGGAATGCGCCTGTTTTGGCTGATGCCAATTTGGATAAGTTGAAGGAAATGCACAGGACTTACATCACACCTGAAGAGGCTGAATTTTATGAGCTACATAAAAAAGCTGCAAAAGCCTTGAACGACCTTTTTGTCAACATGAAATCATCTCTGGTCAGCCATGATATTCTCAGAGTATTTGTTTTAACAGACGGTGAAATTTCAGTACCAAAAACAGGTATTAACTATCAATATTTTCTGAATAAAGAAGCTGTTTCGGAATAAATAGAGGTTAACTTCAATTCTGAGGACTGTCAGATCATCGGCAGTCCTCTTTAAACTCTCAACCCATGAAAAAAGAAAGTCCGAAATTGACCCCGAAACAAGCTGAATTTTGCAGCCAATACCTTATTCACCTAAATGGAAAGCAAGCTGCTATTCGTGCAGGATATTCTGCCCTGACAGCCGAAAGTCAAGCGTCAAGGCTGTTAAGCAAAGTTAAGGTTCAAAGCAAGATCACGTCTCTTCGGGAAAAAGCCCGTCAGAAAGTGGACATAACCAAACAAGAGATTATTTCAGAGCTAGCCGCAATACTCAGGGCAAACATCCGGGATTACATGACGTTTGACGGCAAAAAGATAGAATTCAAATCATTCGATGAGCTGACAGAAACCCAATTGAAGGCTATTGAAGGTATTAAACAGACAAAGAACGGCATTGAATTGAAACTGCATGGTAAAAGCTGGAGTATTGACAGGATATGTAAAATTTTAGGCTTTGATTTGCCTCAAGATATGAACATCATGTTTGAAAAAATGGACGAAACTACATTAGATGCGTTAGTTGAGCGAATAATTGGAAAGCAATGATTGATACAACAGTGGAAAAACCATAAAACTAAACGCAATGAACCTTAAAGATTTAACTAGAGAAGAGAAAATAGACCTCCTGAAAAAGATTGAATCAGGAGATGCCTCAATCCTTAACGGCCAGATTGTCTATAATGGAATTGGTACCGTTTTAATTGAAAAGGATGGATTGTATTATCTGAATGACTACAACGAAAATCAGATCCCTATTGATCTTGATAAATTCAGGCAAACATTCAAAGGAGCGGTTTTCATTATTCCGGACAACGGAAGGTAGGCTATTTGTCATTTTTCAGTTCAATCAGAATCTTTTCAAGATCAGAAACAGAATCAATTGCCCTAAGATCATCACCAATACGGACGGCTCCGGTTATGTTGTCGTTGGTTTTGGTTGTCTCCTGAAAAAGCTCAGAAACATTAATATTAAGCACTTTGGCTATATCCACAAGCGTTGTTAGGGAAGGGTTCCATTTTTCGCGGCTTAATGTCTCTCTTGAAATTCCGGCACGTTTTGCCAACTCAGATAATGTTATTCCATTCTTTTCGCAGAGTTCTTTAATCTTTAACATGACTTCCATTTTTAGCAAATTTAATTTATGTGATAATTAAATCACAAATATTCGTTCATTATTTGTGATTGTGTTATTTTTATCACATATTTGCAATGACAATTGATAAAAATATCACATTTTAAATTTAACCATCATGGAAAAGAACACAAAAACACCGATCAAAGCAGAAATCATGGGAGATAGACTAATCATTGACGGCCATGAATTACGACTAGAAGGACTTAAAAACCTTGCTGAATTTTCAACTCCAAAAGAATTTAATGAGGACATTCTCTCTTTGTCAATTTCAATCGCTCAGATTGGAGCATTGATTTCAGAAAGTGGATCAGAAGAAAAAGTCGATGCGGAAACTCTTAAAATGGCTTTCCCATCTTACAGTTCACTTTTTGCTCTTAAAGTATTGTCTGATTCATTTAAAGAAATGTAATCATGGGAAAAAGTACAGAAAGGCTTATTCAGGATGAAAGATTTAGCATTCTTGAATATAATGGTAAGGCTCATTTAATGGAAACAATTTGGAAAGCTTCTGGACCTGATGATTGTTTTGGTTCTGGCTGTATTGTTCCAACATCTCCTATTATCGAAGAAACAGAGAGCGAAAAAACATTACTAAAAACTACTTATTACGGCGACCGAATGAAACCAACATTGAAAGCCGGTGATGGGGTTGTTTTGAGAAAGATCAACCCAAATAAATTCATTGAGTGGGGCGAAATATTCCTAATTCAAATTGATTCTTACAATATCTTTTGTCGTGTCAGTCCTGGAATAGATAAGGATTCAATTAAAATATCATACGATAATCCAGAAGATAAGATCATTCAGGAAATATCTCTTTCTCAGATTCAGAGCATTTGGAAATTAATTGCAACCGCAAGGATAAATTAATAGATAAAACCATGGAAAAGAACGAAACACTTCAAAAAATAAACAACAAAACGATCCTGATTAAAGATGGTCGTTTAGTAGGCCTTGGAACCAATGGCAGAAATTCTATTGATGTTGTGGCACTTGATGATCTTTTGTCCTATTTTGACAAACAGGATATTATAGAAGTGCTTACGAATACGATCACTGGCATTGGTCAGATTTATTCTGTGTTGGCAAACAATACAGAGGGTCCAATAAATGAATTTTGTGACTTATGGATTAGGGTACCCCTGCCCGACAATAGTGATATTTACAGCTTAGGAAATGGGACATATTAAACTTTACGTTTCTGGTTTTATAGTGTAATTCCATTCGCCATGAAATTCATGCCTTGTTATTTTCAACATGTTCATTTCTTCATCACTTATCTTAATGCCTTTCTCATATACTTTATCTTCTC
>JAUXUF010000367.1 GCA_030684645.1 Bacteroidota bacterium
ATTCTTTCGTCCCGTACGGGACGAAACCTTGCTCTATTAATGATTTTTACCGACCTTGAATCCCTGACGGGATAAAAAATCCAATCACAGTTCTTCTTCGTGTCAAGTTTTTTTTAGCTACCAAGGCACGAAATCACGAAAAATACTAAAAAGGGAATTTTGTCGTACACCATTTGGAACCCTATTTACTTTTTATAGAAATTCATTTGTTGCAGGTAGTCCCAGGCGCGGTAAGGTAAAAAATGTCGGACATCTTTCCCGGCTTTAATCGAATCGCGGATAAAGGTCGAAGAGATTTCCATCAGGGGAGCATTGGCAACCTCAACCCGGGCATATTTCTTTGCACTTTCAGGATTGAATCCCGGGCGCGGATAAACGATAATGTCGTAGTTGGCAAGCAAAACGTCGGCATTCTTCCATTTGTGAATGTTTTCCAGATTGTCGGTCCCCATCAGGATAAAAAACTGGTGGGTCGGGTATTTTTCGCTCAAATAGGCCAGCGTGTCAATGGTGTAGGATGGTTTGGGTAAATTGAATTCCACTTTTGACGCGCGGAAACGAAGGTCATCGCCAATTGCGCGGTTGACGAGTTCCAGCCGCTGATAATCGTCCAATAATGTTTTTTTCTTTTTCAGGGGATTTTGAGGGCTTACAACAAACCAAAGCTGATCGATGTCAGCGTATTCGACCATGTAATTGGCAATGGCCATGTGCCCGACATGAATCGGGTTGAATGATCCAAAGTAGAGTCCTGTTTTGATCATGATTATTTATTTATGAATTCCCGAATGCACTTTTCTGCCTCTTCAAACGCAGTTTCCAGATGTTCGTTTACGATTATCCGGTCGAACTGGCTGGCAAAAGTCAATTCATATTCGGCCTTTGCTATCCGTTTTTCAATCACTTCAGGTGCATCGGTTGAGCGGGAAACCAGGCGGTTGCGCAATTCTTCTATCGAAGGTGGCTGAACAAAAATGGACAAAGCTTCATCGCCGTAATATTTCTTGATGTTGCACCCGCCAACCACATCCACATCAAAAATAACATTCTTTCCAATCGAACGAATTCGTTCGACTTCTGATTTCAGTGTTCCGTAAAAAGTTCCCGGATAAACTTCTTCCCATTCCAGAAATTCGTCGTTACCAATTTTGTTCCTGAAATCTTCCGGAGTGAGGAAATAATAATCCTTTCCGTCAGTTTCGGTGTGTCGCATTCCGCGACTGGTGGCCGAAATGGAGAATTCGAGGTTTAAATCCTGT
Organism: Bacteroidota bacterium; assembly: GCA_030684645.1. Classification (GTDB taxonomy): domain Bacteria; phylum Bacteroidota; class Bacteroidia; order Bacteroidales; family Prolixibacteraceae; genus Aquipluma. The sequence continues at coordinate 1,260 of JAUXUF010000367.1, forward strand.
TCGAGCAAATGGCGTACAATGGTAGTTTTGCCTGCTCCTGATGGCGCTGAAAATATGATGAGTTTACCTGTCATAATACGTTCAAAACTTGCTCTTTAATTTTTTCCAGGTTATCTTTCATTTGCACGACGATGCGCTGAAGGTTGCTTTCGTTGGCTTTTGAGCCGAGTGTATTGATTTCGCGTCCGATTTCCTGAGCAATAAAACCCAGCTTTCGTCCGGAGGCTTCTTCTTCTTCCATGGTTTCGGTGAAATAGCTGCAATGATTGGCCAGGCGAACTTTTTCCTCGTTGATGTCGAGTTTTTCCATGTAGTAAATCAGTTCCTGCTCGAAACGGTTTTTGTCAACATTTCCATTTAGTTGCAATGCATCCAGACTTTCCTTGATTTTGGTCTTGACGTTTTCCATCCGCCGGGTTTCGAAAGGCTCAACCTGTTTCAGTAAATCCAGGATGTTGGCGATATTGGCCACAATGTCTGCTTTTAGCGCCAAACCTTCCTGATCGCGAAAACGGTTGAGCTCTTCCAGCGTTTTGATCAGGTTTTCGCGAACCACCAGCCATTCCGATTCGTCAAGTTCTTCATAGGTCATTTTAACCGTATCGGGCAATCGCATGATGCTGTGCATGATGGTTTCGTTCACTTCCAAACCAAGTTCCTGATGAACTTCAGAAAGCTGACGGTAATAATCTTTGATGATGGCAGCGTTGATCTTCGTTGTACTTTCAGAACCAAGATTGTCGAGATAAAGCGCAAAATCAACTTTGCCGCGAGTGAGCATTTCCGACATCAGCCTGCGGATTTCAATGTCTTTCTGCCGGTAAAGAGCAGGTATCCTGGTGTTTATATCGAGTTGTTTGCTGTTGAGCGATTTAATTTCCAGCGTGTATTTTTTATTTCCTAGTTCGAATTCGGTTTTCCCGAAACCTGTCATTGATCTGATCATAAGGGATAGTTTTAGCTGCTAAAGATAAGTGTTTGATTGAATTAAGCAATTACGCCCGAACCGATGAGTTCGTCACGTTCGTACCACGCAGCAAATTGTCCGGAAGTGATGCCGCGCTGTTCTTCATCAAATAGGATGTACATGCCTTCTTCCCGCTGGTAAATGGTAGCTTTTTCGAGTGGCTGGCGATAACGGATGCGAAGGTCGTATCTCCGGCTTTCTCCTGAATTCATCGCCAGATCGGGCCGTATCCAGTGTATTTCTTCCTTCGGTATAAAAAGTCCCGGACGGTACAAACCCGGATGTTCGGTGCCTTCGCCAACATACAGAATATTGCGTGTCACATCGGTTCCCAAAACAAATAAGGGATCCTGATGGCCGCCGATGTTCAATCCTTTACGCTGGCCAACGGTATAAAAATGAGCTCCTTTGTGTTCTCCGATTACAGCTCCGTTCCATGGTTTATATGGAAACGCGGAACAAAGTTTCCGGAAGTTCTCCTCTGTATTTTCGATGTTCTTTTTCTTCAGGATAAAATTAGCAGGAATTTCAATCACATTACCTGTTTTGGGTTCAAGTTGCTGCTGAAGAAAAGTGGGCAAATCAACTTTTCCGACAAAGCAAATCCCTTGTGAGTCTTTACGTTCGGCTGATGGCAGGTTGGCCTGACGGGCAATTTCGCGAACCTCTGGTTTTTCCAGGTGCCCAATCGGGAACATGGATTTCGAAAGTTGATACTGGTTCAGCTGGCACAGAAAATAACTCTGGTCCTTGTTGTTGTCTTTTCCGGCGAGAAGCTGATGAATCATTTGACCGTCTTTTTCGAATTCGGATTTCCGGCAGTAATGACCGGTTGCCACAAAATCGGCATCGTATTTCAGGCATTCGTCCAAAAAAATATCAAATTTGATTTCGCGGTTGCACAGCACATCCGGATTGGGGGTTCGGCCTTTGCTGTATTCGGCAAACATATAATCGACCACCCGCTGCTTGTAATCTTTGCTGAGATCGACAATGTGAAATGGAATATCGAGTTTTTTTGCAACCATTTCAGCAATCATTGCATCGTCTTCCCAAGTGCAGCGCGAAGTAATGGTTCCTGTGCGGTCGTGCCAGTTCACCATGAACAATGCCACCACATCATGCCCCTGTTGCTTCAGCAAATATGCTGCAACACTCGAATCAACACCTCCCGACAATCCTATTACAATACGACTCATTGAAATTCAATTTGGTTGGCAAAAGTAGAGAAAGAAGAGTGGTTTTCCAAAAAGCTGGATGGTATTAATACCAACTGATCTTAGTGAACCACTTGTTGTAGTAACACAGATGGACAATTATATTAGGAATTCAATGAGCAAATGATTTTTTTAATATAAATCAAGTGAAATCCAATTTATTGTTCTATTATTGTCTTATGTCATATAGCTTGTCTTGATATTTCAATTCAGGAAACGCTTTTCACTGATTATAATTTAAACGGCACAACAATGAAAACTAAGATTTTCCCATGGCTATTCATTTTTGCGATAGCATTTTTAAGTGTAACCCAATTATCTGTATTTGCCCAAAAAGTTCCGATAAAGTTTGGTAAAGTTGATAAAACAGACTTGGAAATGAAGGTTTATCCGTCTGATACAAGCGCTGTTGCTGCAATACTATGCAATTATGGTTATTTTAATTCAACCAGGTTTGAATTTGTTAGGACATTGCGCATAAAAATATTCAAAAAGGAAGGCACTTCATGGGGAAATCAGTATTTCCCCGTTTCCTCAAAATCCAATATACGTGGAATAACATATAATCTCGAAAATGGAGTGGTTGTTGAATCGAAGTTAAAATCGGAATCCATTTTTAAAGAAAGGGTCACTGCCAATTATTACAGAGCCAGGGTTGCTATGCCCAATGTTAAAGAAGGTTCAGTCATAGACATTGAATTCAGATATGATGGATTGCCAAGGGAATGGCGGTTTCAAGAAGAAATACCTGTCCGTTGGAGCGAACTGATTATAGAACCATCATCTAATTTGACGTTTCGCAAAAACTTTTACGGGTTCGAACATCTGTTAGAAAGTACAGATTTGAGATCGGTTGCAAAAGAAATGCCTGCGTTTAAGGAGGAACCTTATATGAATTCATCGAACAATTATATAACTAAATATGAGATCGAAATTTTAAGTGTTAATTTTCTCGATTTTAGCACGACATGGGATGCCGTAAATAACCGATTACGAGAAAGCGAAAATTTCGGGAAAGCTATGCAAGAATGTGCCTTTCTTAATAGTGTTGCCAAAGGCCTCAATAAAAATTACCATGACTCGCTTAAGCGTTTAATAGCCGCTCACGAGGCGACTAAAGAAGCGGTTAAATGGGATGAAAATGAATCGGTAGTTTCCTCATCAGAAAATTTAAATACTGCATTCAATAAAAAAATCGGAAATTCTGCCGATATAAACTTAATTTTGATTCAACTACTAAAGAAATTAGACTTTGAGGTTTATCCGGTTGCCCTAAGTACAAGAAGTAATGGGTTGCTTTCTCCAATATGTCCCTCGTTGACCAAACTAAATTATGTGATAGCCTATGTTTTGTTGGGTGGCAATAAATATTTTCTTGATGCAACAGAAGAACTTATTCCTGTTGGCATGCTTCCAGAAAGATGCATTAACATTCAGGGACGGCTCATCGATGAGAATAAATCTGAGTGGGTAAATCTAATACCTGATAAAAAAGAAAAGAAATTCATCCTATGCGAGATGAAACTGGAAGCAGACAATGTACTTACCGGAAAAATTATCAAAACTAATTATGATTATGCCGCTCTTGATTTTAGGAAAAATTACCAAAAATTCAACTCGAAGGAGGAGTACCTGAAAGACTTTGAAAGCAATAATAAGGGGTTAAGTGTCATTAATTGTGCTATAACTAACCTCGATAGCATTTATCTCCCTTTAAAGGAATCGTATGATGTAAAAATAAAAAACAATGTTACAACTGCTGGAAACATGATTTACATCAACCCTTTATTATTCGAACAGATAAATTCCAATCCATTTAAGGCAGAAGACCGCAAATATCCGGTAGATTTCATTTACCCATCTGACAAAACCTATATATTCAATTTGAATCTACCCGAAGGCGCACAAGTTGTAGAACTTCCGAAGTCGTTAACTATGAGGTTGGAAGATGGTAGCGCTTCAATACAATACCTGGTTGCAACAAAGGACAACATTGTACAATTATCCTACAAATTCATTTTAAATAAAGAAATATACTCGGAAAATGAATATAGCAATTTAAGAGCCTTATTCTCTGAATTGGTAAAGAAACACGCTGAGCAAATTGTAATTAAAATCCTGTAAATATTATGAATTTCAGAATAGTGAATATATTCTTTATGATTCTTTTGCCATTTACCGAACCGGTTCTTGCAAAGGATATTAAATACAAAGTATCCGACATGCCGAAAGAACTTAAAGAAAATGCCCGATCAGTTATACGCAATGAAGAAATTGTTTTGGAAGTTAAATCCTTAAGTAAGGCAATTGTTAATGTAACCTATGCAATTACTATTTTGAATAAAAATGGACTATCAGATGCCTATTTTCAAGGGTTTTATGACAAGTTTACAAAAATATCGGAAATCAAAGGACGTGTGTTCGATGAAAATGGCGAACAGATTAAAAGGATACCTTCTGATGACATCCTTGATTATAGCGCTATTTCTGGGTTTTCAATCTACGAGGACAACCGTGTAAAATATATTGACCCGAAAGTCCGTAATTTCCCTTTTACTGTAGAATATTCGTATCAAAAATCATTCGATGGCCTTTTTTCATATCCTTCATGGAATCCTCAACCAAAATTTAATCTTGCTGTTGAAAAGAGTTCATATAAAGCTACAGTCAATGAGAGTGTGACATTTCGTTACATGGAACGAAACACTTCTCTGAAGGCAACCGTCACTTCTGATGCTGAGAACAATATTTATTACTGGGAAGCCAGAAACCTTAAAGCGTTGGAATGGGAACCCTACAGTGTAACAAACCAGGAAATATTCCCGTGTGTAATTACTGCCCCAGCTGATTTCGAAATTGAAAGGTACAAAGGCAACCTTACCTCATGGGAAAATTTCGGTAAGTTTATATCAACCTTAAACGCAGGGAAAAACGTATTAAGTGATGAAACCAAAAAGTTTTTGAATGAGTTAGTTGCAGGTACTTCCGATGATTTTGGGAAAATCCAAAAAATATACGAGTATATGCAAGGTAGGACAAGATATGTGAGCATTCAGGTGGGACTTGGAGGATATCAGCCTTTCGGTGCTATTACGGTGCAACGGTTAGCGTATGGCGATTGCAAGGCGTTAACAAACTACATGAAAACAATGCTTGAAGCCATTGGGCTAAAAGCAAACTATTGTCTCGTAAATGCTGGAGAAACAGCACCGCTTATGCTTAAGGAATTCCCCTCAACTCAATTTAACCATGCATTCCTAAGCGTTCCGATAAAAAATGACACTGTCTGGTTAGAATGTACCAGCCAACGCATGCCTTGTGGTTTTATTGGCAACTTTACCGATGACCGTGACGTACTCCTCATAGATAATGACAAGAGTAAAGTTGTACACTCAAGGGTTTACGGGTTGGCCGACAACAGAGAAACACATACTTCGCATGTTAAGATTGATGAAAACGGCAAAGGTTCGGTTGAAATCCATAATGTGTACAACGGCTTGAAATATGACGATATCCTGCCTACATTTTTAGCTGATGATACTGATAAAAAACGCAGAATTTCCGAACGGATGAAGTTCCCAAGTTTTCAGGTGCTAAATTTTAAATACAAGGAAAATAAAGCTCTCATTCCTTCGATTGAAGAAACGCTCAACGTTGATTTCGAGAACTACCTTAACTTATTGGGATCGAGGTATTTTTTACTGTTGAATTTTTCGAACAAGATTAATGGTAGATATTTCGGTGATATTGTGCCACTTGTTTCGGTGATGTTGTGCCACAAAAAAAGGGATGATTTCGTGACCAAATTTATTAATTAATCTGAGTTTTTTTCATCTTGTTTTTTCTCATTGACTCTCCCGTTAATTCAA
>JAUXUF010000042.1 GCA_030684645.1 Bacteroidota bacterium
CCCATGGCTTGATAGTTTAAAAGTTAATACTAGTTATATAACTAGATGTAAATCTAATGAAAAAAGCAATCAGAATAAACCAATTGCTTCATTTTTTTAAGGATATTTGTTCGATTATCTAGTCAAATGCCAAACTCAAGATGTCCGTTCACTAAAGTGAACGACAAAGGATAACAGCTTTAATGATGATCAATGCATATTCTTTGCCATCGCAATGATGACCGTTCGCTAAAGCCCCGCCTACCAAGCCACTGGCGGGCAGCGAAACGGCAAAGGATATCAGCCAATTAGGATGAACAATGCATTATTCTTTGCCGTCAGCTTCAGCTGACGGACATAAGAATTCTCCCAGAGTTTGGGCTTTAGCCATCTAATATTTTAATAAAATTGAATTTGTGCTTTGTATTCGCTAAATTAGTGTATTCACCAAAAACAAGAAAATGTCATATGTTAAAATCTGGCTTCACTGTGTGTGGAGCACAAAGAGCAGGGCGAGTATCATACCTAAGTCATTTCGTCCGACCCTATTAAAACATTTCAAAGAAAATGCCATAGAAAAAAATATTGTATTGGATTACATTAATGCTCATGAAGATCATGTACATGCCCTTATAAATCTGGGAAAACAACAAAATCTGGCCACAGTTATGCAATATCTGAAAGGTGAAAGTTCGTTTTGGATAAATAATCAGAAAATCTCACTTCACCATTTCTCCTGGCAGGACGATTATTTTGCTGTTTCAGTCAGTCATTCCCATGTCGAAAGGGTAAGGGAATATATTAAAAATCAGGATGATCATCACAAAAAGATTAGTTGGGAAGAGGAAGTCGATCTGTTTATGAAAAGATATGGGTTCGAGCAGATTAAGGGCTAAAGCCCTGTCTTTTTGTGATCTCATGTCCGTTCACTAAAGTGAACGGCAAAGGATAACAGCTTTAATAATGATCAATGCTTATTCTTTGCCGTCACATTCATGTCCGTTCGCTAAAGCCCCGCCTACCAAGCCACTGGCGGGCAGGGAAACGGCAAAGGATATCAGCCAACAGAATGAGAATTGCATTATCCTTTGCCGTCACATTTATGTGACGGTCATGAGAATTCTCCTCCAGTTTGGGCTTTAGCCCTTTCCTCATCAGGCAACACGCGCCAAACAAAAAAAATCTTTATATCTATCTGGTAATAAATGAAATATTCATATTTTCTTTGTAATATTGTTTAGCAAAAATATTTCTATATGACTTTAATACTATAGTTATGAATAAGATTTGGATTGCCTTTTTTCTGGTTTTGTGCCTCGCTTTCTGTGGGTGCAAAAAGGAACCATCTCCTGAGTTCTGCACTGTGGAAGCTATTGCTGGAGACCATGGAGTTATTGATCCTAGTGGAATCTCAACCTTAAAAATTGGTGATTCTAAGCTCTATAATATAATTCCTAATGACAATTACAGACTTAGGTCTGTAAAAGTGAAAGGAGTTGAACAATCCACCATTAGTAGCACTGTTAGTGTTAAGGCTTTAGTGCCGGGTGAAATCATTAAGATTGAAGTGGAATTCTTCCATAAAAACTTTTACTTTCTGACAGAAGGTATTTTATACTTACAACGTATAAATATTCGACAAGATGGGAAAATTGTTGATTGGTCTCCCAGAGAAGGTCAATCATATAAGTTTTGTACAGACGGAAGTTTTTATTCAAATGGTATTAAAAAAGCAGGCTATGTATGGAAGATAATAGACGATACTCATTTTATGGGCGGTGACCAGATTTTTGTTATTCTGGTTGCAGATGATCATAATATTGTTTATGGTTTGGATGGTTTCTTCAATGGGATACCAGCTGTCTATGAGTATAACTATTCAAGACCATAATTATGTTTATTAGCATTTAAGCTAAGTAAATAAAAAGCCCGTGAAAGAAGTTTTTTAAACTTTCTTCACGGCCTTTTTCGTTTTCACCTTCCCTTCATCCATTTTATATTTTGAAAAAACTCCGAATTTTTGGTTTTTTTTAATTCAACTTTTAAGGTTTTTAAATTTTAAAATTCAAATCTCAAATCTAACCCTAATAACAGTCCTAAGCAATGCTTAGGGTTAATTTTGACTAGCTGCACAAGTCCGACCTGTTCAAGATCATAATTATATTTTTTAGTGTTGCGCTTATTTATTGAACTAGCTAATCCCTTTCATCGCTTAGGCTACCGTTGTGATTGGAAAACTATACATTTGAAAGTAGTTTTCAAACAGTTTCTCAAAAACTGATGATCGGTTCAGTTTTTCTCTATTTTAAAACATAGTTCACAAAATGTGAACTTATTGAATTTTAATTTATATTTGTATGCGGGTTCACTTGATAAAGAAACAAAGCATCGAGCAGTTCGTTACCAGAAACGCAAGAAGTCGAAGTTCGTTCGGAAAATGGCTTACAGTGGTTAGGTTTGCTGATTGGAACAAGCCTGAAGATATCACGAAAACATTTGGAACTGCGGACTTATTGGGCAATGGTTCCGGAAGAGTTGTTTTCGACTTAGGCGGTAATAATTGCCGGATGATCTGCAAATACTTATTCGGAGAAAGACAGGTACATTTATTCGTTTGCTGGATTGGGACACATGCTGATTACGATAAGCTTTGTGCTGACAGTCAGCAGTATGTTATAAATAGTTATTAATTAGAGGTTTTATGAAAACATTGAAATATAAAGTCATTAAAACGGAGGAACAATATCAGGAATATGTCTCCAATTTGGAGCAATTGTTGGGTATTGTTTCTGATGAAGCGATTCAAGAGGAGATAGAACTTCTGACTTTATTAATTGAGAAATGGGACGAAGAACATAATTCTTTCGAACTGGCTGATCCGATTCAACTGCTTCATTCATTAATGGCTGAACATCAATTAAAGAATAAAGATTTGGTTGCAATTTTGGGAGTATCTAAAGGTTTGGTTTCTGATATTTTGAATTACAAAAAAGGATTATCCAAAGAAATTATCCGATCTCTGGCCAAATATTTCAGTTTATCGCAAGAAGCATTTAACCGGTCTTACAAATTAATATCACCGATCAATGCTCATCTTCGTAATGCAAGCATTATGAATACTGCCAAAGAAATTGCCTGAAGCCAAACGGAACAGGATTTTTTCTTATTCAATCGGCCGGTGGCTGAGCTTGTCGAAGCCGGAATTAATAAAGTTCCGCTTCCAGTCCATCCTTGATTTCCATAAAGTTGTTTTCCAGGATGAGCATATTATCGATCAGGAAGTTGAAAATATCGGGCCAATGATTCTGACGATGGAAATCAACATTGGGGAGCGAAGTGTAAATGCGGCAGACCTCCTGTCCGCTTTCCCTTTGGTAGCAATAATCCCAGGTGAGTGGTTCAGAAAAGCCTGACTCAAGGAGCACCCGGTATTTCTGCAAGGTTTCGAATATTTCCAGACGACGAACCACTTCCCTACAGTTGATCTCAATCATGACCAAAGCTTCATTGCGGGTCATCTCAAACTTCAGGTCAATACCGCTGAGACCGGTATCGTACAATACCCATTTTTTCTTTTTGTGGCGCAACTCTGGAACGATCTCGCAGCGCCGGGCAAACACAATCCAAAATTCTTTCCGCAGCAGTTTTGATTCGTCTTTACTGTACATTATCATTTTAATTTTACTCATGGGGTGACTTTGAGTCACCCCGTGAGTATATCTTTTAATCCTATAAAAAAGGCCGGAATCCTTTCGGAACCGGCCTTCTGTATTTCAGCTTATGCAGCTTATTTTTTGATCACTTTTTTGTATCCGTAGATTGCTGAAGCGCCCAATTCTTCTTCGATGCGAAGTAACTGGTTGTATTTTGCCATACGGTCTGAACGGCTCAATGAACCGGTTTTGATTTGTCCGGCATTGGTAGCAACAGCGATGTCGGCAATGGTTGAATCTTCAGTTTCACCTGAACGGTGTGAAGTTACCGTAGTGTAACCAGCACGGTGAGCCATTTCGATAGCATCCAACGTTTCAGTCAAGGTACCAATCTGGTTCACTTTAATCAGGATTGAGTTGGCAGCTCCCAATTCGATACCTTTTTTCAGGTATTCAACATTGGTTACAAATACATCGTCGCCAACCAGCTGACATTTGTCGCCCAGTTTCTTGGTTAAAGCAACCCAACCATCCCAGTCGCTTTCGCACATTCCATCTTCAATTGAGTCAATCGGGAAATTGGCAACCAAACTTGCAAGGAATTCAACTTGTTCGGCTGAGTTCCGTTTTACTCCGGTTGCACCTTCGAATTTTGAATAGTCGTAAATACCGTCTTTGTAGAATTCAGAAGCAGCACAGTCTAAAGCGATAGAAACATCACCACCGTCTTCAGCGCGACCTGGTTTGTATCCGGCATTTTTGATCGCTTTGATGATACTGTTCAATGCATCTTCAGTTCCATCCAGTTTTGGAGCGAAACCACCTTCGTCACCTACGGCAGTACTTAAACCACGGTCGTGAAGTACTTTTTTCAGGTGATGGAAAACTTCGGCACCCATGCGTAAACCTTCGCGGAAAGAAGGTGCACCGATTGGGCGAATCATAAATTCCTGAAAAGCGATAGGAGCATCAGAGTGTGAACCACCGTTGATAATATTCATCATCGGAACTGGTAATGTTTTGGCGTTAGTTCCGCCAATATAACGGTACAATGGCATATCAAGTGCACTGGCAGCAGCTCTGGCTACAGCCAAAGAAACACCCAACATAGCGTTGGCACCTAATTTTGATTTTGTTTTGGTACCATCAAGTGCGATTAATTTTTTGTCGATAGCAACCTGATTCGAAGAATCCATGCCCATAATTTCTTTGGCAATAACACTGTTGACATTGGCAACAGCTTTCAAAACACCTTTACCTAAGTAACGGCCTTTGTCACCATCACGCAACTCTAGAGCTTCATTTTCTCCGGTTGATGCACCAGATGGAACAGCAGCGCGACCAATGGCGCCACACTCGAGGGTTACTTCAACTTCAACGGTTGGATTGCCACGTGAATCCAAAATTTCCCTACCAAATACTTTATCAATAAACATTGTAATATGATTTAGAATTAGACTTAAATGATTTATTTTACCTTCTAAGATATTGATTTTGAATGAATTTTTCAAAACACAACAAAGATAATAAAAGCTCCGGAAAAGTATTTTAAATGAACAAAGGCATAACCTAAATTTAAAACAAAGGGAAAAGTGAAGGCTCAGCCCAAGGTACAAGAAGGATAAAAAAGTGGTAATTCGAAGTAATCACATGTCCAATTATAAAAATCCTGAGAAACTATTTATCTTTCCACCACAAAACAACAACAATGAACAGACAAAATATTCGTCGGAACATCATCTATACCGCTATTTTTAGCCTTTTTACAGTTATTGCAACGGCGCAAAACCAGACTACCTCCATTCAGCAGAAAATTGCCGGCTGGCAAACCACACCGGGATTGGCCAATGCCAGCATTTGTATTGCCGTTACCGACAATCTGACCGACGAAGAATTGATCCGGTCCGAACCTCAACTGAGCCTGGTACCGGCGTCGATTATGAAAGTGGTGACAACAGCTACTGCCCTTGAAGTTTTTGGCCCTGATTTCCGGTTCGCCACAACCCTCTCCTACTCCGGAATCATCCGCAACGATACACTTTTCGGTGAGCTGCAAGTCATTGGTGGCGGAGATCCGACTTTAGGTTCGATGTATTTTCCTGAAAACAATCAATTTCTGGAAGAATGGATTAAAGCCATTCAGGAGAAGAACATCAAAGTGGTGACCGGAAACCTGGTTGCTGATGCTTCCATTTATGAATCACAGATGATTCCGGGCTCATGGGTTTGGGAAGATATCGGAAATTATTATGGCGCCGGTGCATCGGGCCTCAGTGTTTATGACAATCTGTACGAAATTCACCTGAGTTCTCAAATTGCAGCCAATCAACCAACCAAAATAATCCGGATCAAACCTGAAATCCCCAATCTTGAAATCCTGAATGAAGTACTTTCATCGGATTTGAACGGTGATCAGGCCTATGTTTTTGGGAGCCCGCTGGAGAGCAAAAGAATTATCCGTGGCACAATCCCAAAGAATAAAACCGACTTTGTGGTAAAAGCCTCTGTACCTGATCCTGCAGCACTGTTAGCTAATGAATTCCGGATGAAACTTGAGGTTAACGGAATTCTTTTGTCAGGCGAAACCCGGCTCGAAAAACCGAAATCCGGAATTACTCCATCCACAAAATTGTCAGTCATTCAATCTCCTCCACTTCGCGACATCATCCGGGTGACCAATCACGAAAGCGTAAACCTGTTTGCCGAACATTTTCTCAAACACCTGGCATTTCAGAAAACCGGACTCGGAACAACCAAAGATGGCTGCAAATTCGTGGTTCAATTCTGGAAAGACAAAGGTCTGGACCTGACCGGATTTTTCATGAATGACGGCAGTGGCTTGTCGCGTTTCAACGCGATTACTGCCAGTCAGATGGTTTCTATTCTGAAATCCATGAAAACCAAAAGCGCGTATTCATCTGATTTTTTCCAATCGCTGGCAACTGTTGGAAATGGGACTCTGACGGTTTTCAAAAACGAAAACTTTCCGAATGAGTGCCTTCATGCCAAGAGCGGCTCAATGACCCGAGTCCGCTGTTATGCAGGATACCTCACTACCATCTCCGGAAGAGAACTCTCTTTTACGATCATGCTGAATAATTTCTCATGCAACCAGACCGAAGCCACTCAAAAAATTCAGGAATTACTGGTAGAACTCCGGAAATTATAGGAGCATTTTCAAAAATTGTTGAGGTAAGAAGAATAAGGTCAGCATCTGTTCCCAATCAACATGCCTTTGCTAGTAATAGTTCCTTTATCACATTGCTAAAGTTTTTATACATACCTTGCAATATTTCCATACTTAAAAATATGTTGGCAATTTTTTACTGATTGTGTTTTATTTTATAATTACCTGTAAATCACAATTGAAAAATACCATCGAATGATAAATTTTGTAGTCTTTTTTTGACAGCACCATCATTTTAGGATATTGATCGATCAGACAGTACGAAAAAATAGTTGAAAATTATTGTGTTCATTTTGACAAGAATATTAACAATTGAAACCATGATGAAACTATCGCAATTTTTTCTATTCCTGGGTGTCATTGTTCTGTTGTCGCTATTATCTTGTGATAAGCCACCGGATGGTGATAAGAAACCTGAACCTGATGGACATACCCCGGTTGTAGCGATTTATGCTTCGACCAGTATGATTAATCTTCCTGATACTGAACGGGCTCTTTTGAATGGCACAAAAAATCCCCTCCATTTACATTCTATTCTACTTCCCTATAATTGTTCGGTCTCATTTGTCATTGTTAATGAAGGTCCGGTAGGAACTTTATTGAATTATTCCATAGACGATATAGGTGCGCTCGGAGGTTATCTGGACTACACCAACGGCATAGGGTCGTTAAAGTCCGGCGGTTTTGCAATAGTCACCGTTTCTGTCGATCCTAATTTCACAAAAAGCGGTTTTGGAGGTCTCGGCGGATCAACACTCGTGTTAAACATTAACACACCAAATGCTTCGAACTACACCAAAAATGTCGTTTCGGTACACATCCAGGACTTTGATGTGGAAGTTCAAAAACTTTGCGGAACCTGGAAAGGAACATGGTCAGGTTTAAGCTATGGTCCAAAAAAAACTACACCAGTCAGTGGAACATGGATACTCAATTTGCTGACTATTGATTGGTTAAATCAGTCAGTAACAGCCACTCTGACCTGGACAGGAACTGATGCATGGTGGGATTATGCAGGTAATGATACCGACGCGAATAATTCTATGCCACATTATACAAATGTGAATCTAACCTTAGTATTAAATAATTTAATTTCATCCATCAATGGAAACAGACCATGCTTCGATGGGGTTAACCTGCATCTGCCTCATAGTAAATACTTTGGGTATTTCGAGGAAATAGGTTATGTGCCTGATCCTCTAAATCTTGATTTTCATCTTAATTTTTCTCCCGACTTAAAGTCTATTATAGCGGATGCCGGGAATAATTCAAGTTCATGGAGTTCAAAATGGAAAAATCCATCTTTTCCCAACAATTTCGGTTATTCCTCAGGATTCCTTAATGGCACCAAATCGCAATAACAGTAAAAAAAACTGTCTCAAGGATAAAATACACAAACACATTAAGCAGGTTCCGGCTTTGTTTATGGATAGCCATAAACCCAGGTTGACCACCAAAAAATATGACCTAAATTCATTTTTACCGATTTGCACTAATGCCTCGCTTTAATTAAGGATAACTTTCCGGAAAATTGTCTTCATGCCAATAGCGGCTCCATGACCCGTAATCGCTGTTATGCCGGATACCTCACACTACCATCTCCGGAAGAGAACTCTCTTTCACCATCATCCTGAATAATTTTTCGTGCAGCCAATCCGAAGCCACCCAAAAAATTCAGGAATTGCTGGTTGAATTGCGGAAATTATAGGCCTTTAAACGTATCATCAGGAAAATATAAAATGTGTTAGTGAGATGTACCAAAATACAGTACCTTTGTTAAAATTAATATGGGAATCATGCTTGAACTATCCGTAAATAAATTTAGAGCAAACCTTAAAGGCTATGTAGATAAAGCGATTGAAGAGCATCAGGTAATCAGGATAAACCGCCGTTCAGGAAAGGATTTTATTGTTATCAGTGCGGAAGACTGGGAGCGCGAACAGGAAACTTTGTACGTTCTCAGAAACAATTCGTTGATGAGTCAGGTTGCTGAGTCATTGGTAACCTATGGAAAAAACACAGGCTATAAACCAACTCAGGAACAACTTGATGAGATCAATCGTTTTTGAAGGGAATACATGGAATATTTATGAAGATCTAAGGCTAAAAGATAAAGTGCTTCATAAAAATCTTTGCAAAATTTTGAAGGAAATGCAAAGAGAAAACCCGGAGAAAGGCATCGGAAAACCTGAGCAGCTCAGATATGATTTGACAGGTTTTTGGTCCAGAAAACTTTCTCAATATGACCGATTGATTTATAAATTTGATGATGACTCAATCCATATTTTTGCTATCGGTGGGCATTATGAGGATTTTAAACGGTAAAAAGAGTGAGTGCCAATGTCCTAAAATTTTGTGTCTATCCTGATTTACTCTTTTTCAAAATTCCAAATTTATAAATCTTATAAATCTTCGTGACCGATGTATCTATGTGGTTAATATTCAGCAAAAAGCCCCGTTTTTCAACGAGGCTTTTCTCAAAGAGTCACAATACAATTGTTATAAGATTTTCTTCATGGCTGTCATCTCCTCACGCAATTCTTCACCAATCAGCTCAACCGGATGGTAACGGATAATTTCGTTTACACTAATGAGTTGTTTGTTGTCAACGCCATTGCCTTTGCCTGTGCCATAAGGTTTACCAATCACATTGCTATCAATTTTTGCCATGAAATTAGCTAACAGCGGTTTGCAGGCATGATTAAACAGGTAGCAACCGTATTCGGCTGTATCAGAAATAACCCGGTTCATTTCGAAGAGTTTTTTGCGGGCAATCGTATTGGCAATCAATGGAACTTCGTGCAACGATTCGTAATAAGCTGATTCTTCTTTAATTCCGGCTTCGGTCATGGTTTCGAAAGCCAGTTCAACGCCTGATTTCACGAAAGCTATCATCAATACACCATTGTCAAAATATTCCTGTTCGCTGATTTCCATCGATCCGGCAGGAGTTTTTTCGAAAGCTGTTTCACCTGTTTCAGCTCTCCAGGTCAGGAGGTTTTTATCGTCGTTGGCCCAGTCTTCCATCATGGTTTTCGAGAAATCGCCCGACATGATGTCGTCCATGTGTTTCCAGAACAAAGGGCGCATGATCCGTTTCAATTCTTCCGAAAGTTCGAAAGCCTTAATCTTGGCCGGATTAGACAAACGGTCCATCATGTTGGTGATACCTCCGTGTTTCAGGGCTTCGGTGATCACTTCCCAACCGTATTGCACCAATTTAGAAGCATATCCGGGTTCAATTGCTTTTTCGACCATTTTGTTGAACGACAGGATTGAACCGGTCTGCAACATACCACAAAGGATAGTCTGCTCGCCCATCAGATCCGATTTTACTTCAGCAACAAACGAAGAAAGAAGTACACCAGCCTTGTGTCCGCCTGTAGCAGCGGCATACGCTTTGGCCAGTTCGAAACCTTCACCATTCGGATCATTTTCAGGATGAACAGCAATCAGGGTTGGAACGCCAAAACCACGTTTGTACTCTTCACGAACTTCAGAACCCGGAGATTTGGGGGCAACCATAATTACCGTAATGTCTTTGCGGATCTGCATTCCTTCTTCCACCATATTGAAACCGTGCGAATAAGAAAGGGTGGCTCCTTTTTTAATTAAAGGCATTACCGTATTGATCACACCGGTATGCTGTTTATCCGGAGTCAGATTGATAACCAGGTCGGCAGTCGGGATCATTTCTTCGTAGGTTCCAACTTTAAAACCGTTTCCTGCAGCATTTTTATACGATTGACGTTGTTCTTTAATGGCCTCAGCACGAAGCGTGTATGAAATATCCAATCCTGAATCGCGCATGTTTAGTCCCTGGTTTAATCCCT
Organism: Bacteroidota bacterium; assembly: GCA_030684645.1. Lineage (GTDB taxonomy): Bacteria > Bacteroidota > Bacteroidia > Bacteroidales > Prolixibacteraceae > Aquipluma. Next base: position 10,653 of record JAUXUF010000042.1, read on the forward strand.
GAGCACCACAGCCGATGATTACGATTTTTTTGCCTTCCAGCTTTTTCACGCCTTCAGCAAACTCCGAACTGTCCATAAATTCGCAGGTTCCCAATTGTTCCAATTGAAGACGCAGCGGTAAAGTGTTGAAATAATTTCCCATTTTTTTGATTTTATTGCGTTTATAATTCTTTCTGATTTCTAATGTACAAAGCAATAGATTATTCCTCAAAAAGCAGAGTAAAAAATCAACTATTTTAGGTACTTATCATGGATTAGTATTTGATAAGTATCCACTACACAAAAATACAAACTAAATACCAGCAGGTTATAGACTTTTCAGTTTAGGTAATTTTATCTGTCACTTTTGAGCAGCGATACGATACTGTAGCGGAGTTAATCCGGTTTCGCGCCTGAAAAACTTCGTAAAATACGATTGGTCTTCAAAGCTCAGCTGATTGGCGATTTCCGAAACATTCAGGTTGGTATGCACCAGCAATCGTTTGATTTCAAGCAATTGTTTGGATTTAATAATTTGAGTGGAAGTCTTTCCAGTCAGTAATTTGACAGTCTGCGTCAGATGATTGGCCGTAACTCCGACCATTCCGGAATAGTCGCTCAGAGAAAGGTTTTTATGATTATTTTCTTCAATCAGATGGTAGAAACGCTTAACCAGAATTTGGCCTTTCCCTTTATTCAAAAGGTTTTCGTTTACCTGATAACGGGCAGCACAAGTAGTCAAAATCAGATCAAGTATGGAACGCGGCATTTCAGAATTAGATTTGCCAGTTTGAGACGCTTCAACAATACTTTGCCTGAACAAAGTTTCTAAAAAACGGATATCACCTTCATTCTCAAGCAACAAAGGCGGATTATCCTGATGAATGGTGTAAAAAAAAGGAAATTCAATCAGGCTGTTTTGATTGCTTCGGTTGAGCAGGTAAAAATCAGAAGTAAAGATAAAAATGTAGCCTTCAATATCGTTCGAAAGTTCGAGTTTGTGCGCTTGTCCGGGCGACATGAAGAAAATGCAAGGCGGTTTGATCTCGTATTTATTGGCATCAATCACATGGTATCCAGAGCCTTTAAGCAGATAAAGCACCTCAAAAAAGTCGTGCCGGTGCGGGTATTTCACGCTGAAGTGCCGGTTGGCATCAAACACTTCAACCTGAAATTGCTGGCTTTTTCGTTCAGGAGAACTGAAATTGTCCAGACTGTAAACTGGTAACTGTTCGGCAGGTAGCTTCATTTTTGCTGAAAAGAATCGATTACGAAAGTACGAACAAATTAAATAAAGGCAAAAATCAAGGTACCGTCAAAGAAAAAAATTAGGAAGAAAGCTTGTATTTATCTCAATCCTTAAACCGTTTGCGGTATTCTGAAGGTGGCACTCCGGTGGTTCTCTTAAATTGCTTGTTGAAATGACTAAGGTTGTTAAACCCACTGTCCAGGCATACTTCCAAAATCCCGAGGTTGTTATCCATCAACAATTTACAGGCAAATTCTATTTTCAGTTGATTCAGGTATTCAAAGACGGTCATCCCCATATTCATCCTGAAGAAGCGGCACAGCGAACCTTCAGCCATATTGACCAATGCTGCTAATCTCTTTAAATCTACTTCTTCGCGATAATGGTTCATCAGATATTCGTGGATGGCCGCAATTCGCTTGTTCCCCGTGGTGAAACGCATCTTATAATATTCTTTGCTTGCCAGTTGAACATGGGTTTCACTTCGCCCGATAATATCCATCATCTTAAAGAAGTGCAACATGCGTTCAAAACCTTTCAAATAGGGCAATTGAAGCATGATTTCACTCACTTCGTTAAGCGTTTGTCCCACAATCTGAATTCCCCTCTCCGACAATGTAAGTGCAGTTGCAACATACTTGAATTCAGGAAGTGCCAGGATTTGTGAACCTAAAATATCGGATGTAAACTGAAGAAATACCATTTCGAGAGACCGGCTGGTCGGATTCCTCGTCTCCTTGTCAGCTATCCAGACATGAGGAAGATTACGACCTATAAATACCAGATCGCCTGGCTGAAATTCTTCGATCGAATCAGCTACAATGCGTTTTCCGGAGCCTTCTGTAATAAAACTGATCTCATAGTTGTTGTGGTAATGCCAGTTGCTTTTCTCCAGGTTGTCCTGAAAAATCCCGATGAAAAATGATTCGTCTTCCCTGGCTATAGATTTCTCGAATAAAGCCGGCATGATGGTATATTTTGCACCAAATATAGTAACAATGTGAATATCGCATCGGAATAAGTAAAAATAGGTGTAGATTTAGTCTGAATCAGAATCTATTTTTGCTGTAGAAACTATAACAAACTAATGGATAACACATCATGGAAGAATTACTCGAAAAACTACTTGAAGCGGTTGAATTTGGGAAAGTAGATCAGAAATCGCCATACCCTCCTCAACTCAGAGGGATGGATGGTTCTCATGAGTTAACAATGAGCGCCCTTGAAGCAGGCATCAACCCTCAGAAAATTCTTGAGGAAGCATTAATCCCGGCTATGGCAAGGGTTGGTAAAAAATTCTCGGAAAATAAGATTTTTGTTCCTCAAATGCTCATGTCTGCAAGGGCGATGGGCGCTTCCATGCTTCAGTTAAAACCATTTTTTACTTCGGGTGACATCAAAACCAAAGGAACTTTCATTATTGGAACCGTAAAGGGCGATTTGCACGACATTGGTAAAAACCTGGTAGCCATGATGATCGAAGGTGGCGGTTGGTCAATTGTGGATTTAGGCGTGGACGTTGGTTCTGGCCGGTTTATCGAAGCGCTGAAAAGCCATCCGGGTGCTGTTGTTGGATTATCAGCTCTTTTAACAACCACCATGGTCAATATGGGAGAAATCGTTACCAGTATCCGGGAACACATGCCTGGAACAAAGATTCTGATTGGCGGAGCGCCGGTTAATACCGAGTTCTGTCAAAAAATTGGCGCCGACTTTTATGCTCCGGATCCTCAAAAAGCAGTTGAATACATGAATAAAATTGCTTCATGAAATACAAAAACTTAATCATAACCGATCCAGAAGGCCTGATTTTTGGAATCGCCCCAAATCCGGTAAAAACACGTCGGGGACTGGAAATTGGCGGTGGTCAGGTCTATGCCGAACTGAATTTTACGCTTCCCATAATGAGTATCTGCGACAGCACATTACCTGAAGTGTATCGTCACTATCGCGAAATTGCGGAAGGTGCGCTGGAACACGCTTTGCATTTAGAATCCAAAGGGGTTGTGCTTGAATTCGAAACACTTCTGGAGATGACCAAAACACCAACAATCGGTATTGAAATTACCAGGATAATGAATGAAGTTTGCGAAAATTATTACCAAAAGCACGGGCTCAAGTCAGAAATCAGGTTGACACCGAATGATTTACGTGAGTTTGAAAGACCTGCCAAACAACGCACCTCGCAGTATTTGGAACCCATGATGGAACTTTTCGAAAAAGGCGCTATGGCCGGTGGTGATTTGTTATCGATTGAAAGTACCGGAGGCAAAGAAGTTTCGGATGATGCACTGATGAATTGCGACATCAAAACCATTGTATTTGCGTTGGCAGTTCTGGGAGCCAGAGATATGCAGTTTCTTTGGAAAAAGATTGTTGATGTAGCCAATAAGCATGGAAAAATAGCCGCTGGTGATTCGGCCTGCGGTTTCGCCAATACAGCGATGGTACTGGCCGAAAAGAAATACATTCCGAAAATTTTTGCTGCGCTGGTCAGGGTTATTTCGGTGGTGCGCTCCATCGTGGCCATGGAAGAAGGCGCGATCGGCCCGGATAAAGATTGCGCGTACGAAGGTCCATTCCTGAAGGCGATTACCGGTATCCCCATTTCGATGGAAGGTAAAACTGCTGCCTGCGCCCATCTGAGCCCAATTGGAAACATCGCCTCGGCCTGCTGCGATTTATGGAGCAACGAGTCGGTGCAAAACATCAAGTTATTATCCGGCATGGCTCCGACTGCCTACATGGAACAATTGGAATACGATGCACGCCTGATGAACGAAGCTTTGCGCGCCGGAAAACTACACCGCGATGTTTTACAGCAATTATTGGTTGCATCAGATGTTTATACCGATCCTCAGGCTTTAATTCTTTCGCCTGAAAATGTGATCCGCATTTCCAGAGAGTTGGTCAAAGGCGATTCGTATGTCGCGAATGCCAAAAACGGAGCTTTAATGGCACTCGACATCATCGAAGAAGCTTTGGCTTCAGGCAAAATGAAACTATCCGAAATGGAAACCAGCTATCTTCCTTTCCTTCGCGAGGACCTGGAAAGTATCCCCGACAATGAAAGTGATTTTGTAGAAATGATGTTGCCACTCATTGATCAAAGCAAATTTACGATGGAAGAATACGGGTTGTAAACGGGATGGAACCGGATCAATTTTACGCTTTCGGGTTGTTTGTTTGAACCTTGTCAGGTAAAAGAGCAAAATGAAATTATCTTTATCTCAGAAAAAACCGAGTCCAATTGGGTTCAAAAACTTGAATCGGAATTCGCGAAAATCTTATCTGAATGAAAAGACATGTGATCTACCTTCATCCGCTTGGTAAAGAATTGCGAGTCAACGACCAGACTCCCCTGATTGATGTGTTGCACGAATTCGGGATTGAATTTCCATGCGGAGGCAAAGGGACCTGCGGTAAATGCAAGGTCAGGCTTTTGGAAGGTGAGATCAAAACGACGGAAGTTCATCAGCAGAAAATAGAAAAACTGGGACTCTCAAACGATTGGCGACTGGCTTGTTTTAGTCGTTGTACCGGTGATATCACCCTCGAAATCGAACAATTCAATCACCTGATTCTGGCTGATGAAAGTGAATTTGATTTCATTCCACAAAAAGGATTCGGAATTGCAGTTGATCTGGGGACAACCACTGTCGTTGCTCAGTTGATTGACTTATCGTCAGCGAAAGTAATTGCAGTTGAAACGATGCTGAATCCGCAGGTCAGGTTCGGAGCCGACCTGATTTCGAGAATTCAGGCTTGT
>JAUXUF010000373.1 GCA_030684645.1 Bacteroidota bacterium
ATGAATGTCAGAATCGAGTATCCACCGTTTATTTTGTTGGAACCCACAAAAGAATACTAATTCTGAATCACATTAAATTGTTTTTGAAGTGGTTTTTTGATCAGCAGGATTTGTATCTGGTTTGTTCCAGAGTTTATTAAATTCAAGTTTTATAAAGGGAAATAGAGTCGGAACCAATTGTTTCATAGGAGTATAAATTTTCGATTCCGTTTTTTGACCGGATGGCAGAATATGAACATTTTCGTCCATGGAATCAAAAAGCAGAAGAAAGATACTCAGGATTACGCCCGCTTTTAAAACTCCGAAAATAATTCCGGCCAAACGGTTCAGAAAACCCAAAGCCACCGCTTTCACTGCATTATCGAGTACTTTGCCCAGAATATGGATGATGATCACGATGGCAATAAATGTGAGCACAAAAGCAATGGTGCTTAGGTGTTGCGAATGATAATTCATGGTGTCGGCAATAAATCCGGACGTCCAATCCGAGAATTTGATCGCTCCCCAGATGCCTAGTACCAATGCTGCAAGCGAAGCAAGCTCAACAATAAAACCTTTTCGAAACCCCTGGATGGCAGCGATAATCAAAATAATCCCAAGGACCAGATCAATGTAATTCATAGTTTGTCTGTATTCAATTAAAATCTGAAGTAAAAATAAGAAAAATTTGGCTCTGGCGACCTGACCGCTTTTTTGAGACCGTTTTTGAATGTTTGCAAAGGGAAGCTTTTCCCGCTGAACAATAGTCAGAAATTTTAATAAATTTGACTGCACTGAAAACCGACTGGCATGCCTGTTATCAATTCAATCATTAATTGGGTCAATTTTAAGCGACTATACCAGATCGAGCTGTTTAAAAAACACCCGCATGAAGTTCAGCGCGAGGTTTTGTTTGAACTGCTTGATAAAGCTTCGAACACTGAGTTCGGCTTAAAATACAATTTTAAAGGCATTCATTCCGAAAAAGAGTTTCGTGAACAGATTCCGATTCAGTCGTACGATGACATCAAATTAACTGTTGAACGGATGATGTCGGGTGAAAAAAACCTGCTTTGGCCGGGTGAAACCAAATGGTTTGCAAAATCTTCAGGAACAACCAACGAAAGGAGCAAGTTCATTCCGGTAAGCAAAGACTCGTTGGAAGATGTGCATATCCGGGGTGGTCGTGACGTTTTGGCCATCTACCTGAAAAATTATCCGGAATCCGGTGTCCTATCAGGCAAAGCCCTTACTCTTGGCGGAAGTCATAAAGTTCATAACTACAACAACAATTGTTACTACGGCGATCTTTCTGCAATCCTCATCGAAAACATACCTTTCTGGACTGATTTTTACCGCACCCCTTCAACCGAGATTTCACTTCTTGAGGAATTTGAAGAGAAGATCGAAAAGATCATAGAATATTCGCTTAACGAAGATGTAACCTCCTTCGCCGGCGTACCATCGTGGTACCTGGTTTTGCTGAAAAGGGTTTTGGAAGTGACCGGAAAAAATAATATTCTGGAAGTTTGGCCAAACCTGGAAGTTTTCACTCACGGAGGGGTGAACTTTGAGCCTTACCGTGAGCAGTACGAAAAACTATTCCCCAGTGCTGACATGCACTACATGGAAACCTACAATGCTTCTGAAGGTTTTTTCGGGATTCAGGATGAACCTGAAAAAAAGGACATGCTGCTCATGCTCGATTATGGTACTTATTATGAGTTTATTCCGATGAATGATTTTCGTTCCGGCAACCTGAAAGCAATCTCGTTGCAGGATGTTGTAATCGGGGAAGATTATGCCATGGTAATCTCGACCAATGGCGGACTTTGGCGTTACCTGATAGGCGATACGATTCGGTTTACCCATAAATATCCGTTTAAATTTCTGATAACAGGACGCACCAAACATTTTATAAATGCGTTTGGGGAAGAGGTAATTATCGATAATGCTGAAAAAGCATTTTCCATTGCCTGTGAACGTACCAATGCCATCATTTCAGAATATACCGGTGGCCCGATTTATATGAACGACAATCAGAAAGGTGCACACGAATGGATCATCGAATTCGAAAAGCAACCCGACGATCTGGATCATTTTATTTTGTTGTTTGATGGTGCCCTGAAAACGATCAATTCGGACTATGAAGCCAAACGGCATAAAAACCTGAGTCTTGAACGGCCTCACTTGGTTGTGGCTAAAATGGGATTATTTTACGAGTGGATGAAAAGACGGGGCAAAATGGGCGGCCAGAATAAAATTCCACGATTGGCCAACGACAGGCATTACCTCGATCAATTGATCGAACTGAACAAATCGCTTTAAATTATTATCCGGAAGATTTCAAATATATCTCACGATTGAGTGTCGCCTTTTTACTTTTACCTTTTGCCTTATTACTTGTTTTATTTTGTATTTTAGTTCAAATTTTAAAGTTCAAAAAAGATGCATATTGCTTTAGCTGGGAACATCGGTGCCGGTAAGACAACCCTGACAGAATTACTTGCCAAACATTATAAATGGAGTCCTCATTACGAGGATGTTGACGAAAATCCATACCTGAACGATTTTTATGAAGACATGCAACGCTGGTCTTTTAACCTCCAGATTTATTTTCTGAACAGCCGGTTTAAACAAGTGGTCGATATCCGTAGTTCGGCACAAACGGTTATTCAGGACCGAACTATTTATGAGGATGCCGAGATTTTTGCACCAAACCTGCATGCCATGGGATTGATGTCAACCCGCGACTTTAATAATTATTCCAGGCTTTTTCAGATGATGAGCAAATTGGTTCAGGCTCCGGATTTGTTAATTTACCTCAGGGCTTCAGTTCCAACCCTGGTTAACCAGATTCAGAAACGGGGAAGGGAATATGAAAGTTCAATCCGCATCGATTATCTGAAACAGTTGAACGAACGTTACGAAGCCTGGGTAAACCGCTACAAAGCCGGGAAACTGCTGATTATTGATGTCGATCGTATCGACTTTCAGAATAATCCTGAAGATTTAAGCAATGTGATCGACCGCATTGATGCTCAAATCCACGGACTGTTTTAATTCTTATGAAACTTGTATTCGCAACAAATAACCAACACAAACTTCAGGAAATAAAACAGTTGCTTGGCGATTCAATTGAATTGCTGAGTTTGAATGACATCCATTGTACCGATGAAATTCCTGAAAATCAGGAAACACTCGAAGGGAATGCTGCTGAAAAGTCGTTTTTTATTTTTAACAAATACGGACTGAACTGTTTCGCCGATGATACCGGTCTCGAAATTGAAGCGCTGAATGGTGAACCCGGAGTCTATTCGGCCCGGTATGCCGGAGAGGAAAAAAGTTCGGAGAAAAACATGAATTTGGTTTTGGAAAAACTGGATAAAATAAAAAACCGGAAAGCCCGTTTTAGAACAGTCATATCACTGGTGATCGATGGTCATGAAACTCAGTTCGAGGGAATTGTAAACGGTCAAATTCTGGAAGAGAAGCGCGGGATAACGGGGTTCGGTTACGATCCTGTTTTTCAACCGGAGGAATCGAATCTTAGCTTTGCCGAAATACCGATGGACGAAAAGAATAAGATCAGTCACCGGGGAAGGGCAGTCCAGAAATTAGTGGAATATTTAATCCAACTCAAGACCGAATGAACCGATTAAAATGCCTGTTATCCATAGTCTTAATCTGCATCATTATTCTGAGGGCATATCCTCAGGCTGCGATAGGTGAATGGACCGATTATCAATCATACGCCCATGCAACAAATGTAGTTGATGCAGGTGATAAAGTTTATTGCGTAACCGGTGGAGGAATGTTCTCCTACAACAAAACGGACAACAGCATTCAGAAAATGTCGGGCATCAACGGGCTTTCTGATGTCGGCATTCAGCGTTTGGCATACAGCAAAGAAAACAACCTGTTGTTGATTGCCTACCAGAATGCCAACATCGATCTAATAATCGGAAATGAAATTTTCAATCTGTCAGACATCAAACGAAAACAAATTGCTGCCGATAAAACCATCAACAATGTAATGTTTTCCGGAAATCTGGCTTATCTCTCCTGTGGCTTCGGTATTGTAGTGGTCAACCTGGAAAAAAAAGAGATCAAAGACACTTATTTTATTGGAAATGAAGGCGATTACCTCAATGTTCAGGACATGGCAACTGATGGGGATAATTTGTATGCTGCGACGGTGAATGGTATTTTTAAGGCAAAAGCTTCGGAACCTAACCTTCAGAATTACAGCAATTGGTCCAAGCAGACTTCCATTCCTCATGCCAATCAGAAATTCAGTAAAATCGAATTTTTTAAAGGTAAAATCATTGCAAATTACACTCCTGATCAATGGGCTTCAGATGAAATGTACCAGCTTGACGGGGAAGTCTGGACTCAGTTCCTTCCAAACATCAATTATATTTCTGACATTACCACAAACGATAATTTCATTGTTTTTTCAAGCCGCGGGGAGGTTTTTGTATATAACGATAAGTTCGAACAAGTTAATTATATTCAGAAGTATTCATTTTCAGGAATTGAAGTAAAACCAATTAATACTTTGTGTGCCGTATTAGACCAACAGAATATTCTCTGGATTGCTGATCAGGATAATGGGTTGATAAAAGTTGGAACTCAAACCGAACGGATTGTTCCTGAAGGACCTGCTGATAACCGGATTTTCTCGTTGACCATGAGTGGACAGGATCTTTGGGTAACTTCCGGAGGGAGGGATAATGCCTGGGACAATCTCTTTTTTGAACCTCAGTTTCAATTATACCGAACGGGAAAATGGTCGGTTTTCAACCGAAAAACTTTTCCTGACTTAAGCGATTTCAGAGATATGGTTTGTGTCACTATTGATCCAAAAAACCCGGATCATGTTTTTGCAGGTTCATGGGGCGGCGGAGTGCTTGAGTTTAATGCAGGCAAATTCATGAAACAATACAACAACTTCAACAGTACGCTGCAAACTCAACTCCCAAATCAACCCGCTGCGCCGTATGTTCGTATCGGAGGGATGAGTTTTGATTCGAAGGGAAACCTGTGGGTAACCAATTCCGGAGTTGCAAAAGTGATTTCGGAATTCCAGCCCGACGGAACCTGGAAAGCATTTGAATTGCCTGAAATCGCCAATAAATATTCGATCGGGAAAATAGTGGTTACTCAGGACGATGACAAATGGCTTGTTGTAGCCAGAGGACATGGATTGTATGTGGTAAACAACTCCAACAACCAGTCGAAATCACTGCCTGTAATTGCCCTGTTTAAGAATTCAGAAGGTGAGTTTTTAAATCCGATGAATGATGTGTATTCTTTGGCTGAAGATCTGAAAGGCGAAATTTGGGTAGGAACATCGACCGGTGTGGCAGTTTTTAGTAACCCACAAAAAATATGGACAGAAAGTGTGTTATATGCCACCAGGCCGGGGCTGAATCTGAACGACGGATTTTTTCACCCGTTGCTCGAAAAGGAAACCATTACAGCCATCGCCATCGATGGGGCGAACCGCAAATGGTTTGGAACAAAGACCTCGGGCCTGTTTCTGATTTCAGCGGATGGTGAAACGGAGATTGAACATTTCAACTCAGAAAACAGTCCGCTGCCGAGCAATGAAATAACAGATATTGCGATCAATCAGCAGACCGGGGAAGTTTTTGCCGGTACTGCAGCCGGATTAATTTCTTACATGGGCGAAGCTACTACCGGCAATGCCGAATTTAGTGATGTATATGTGTATCCCAATCCTGTGCGCGAAAACTATGAAGGTCCGATTGTGGTCAAAGGATTGGTTGAAGATACCGATGTGAAAATTACCGACATCAGCGGGGATCTGGTTTACAAAACTACTTCACTTGGCGGTCAGGCTACCTGGGATGGTAGAAACCTGAATGGGAACCGGTGTAAAACCGGAGTTTACCTGATTTTTATGACTGACCCAACCGGAGGGAAAACGAAAATCACCAAACTTTTATTCATTCATTAAAATACAGTTATCGTGATTGAAAAGACCCGTGGAATTTTTCTGCATGCCGTTAAATATTCCGAAACCAGCCTGATCGCAACTATTTATACTGAAGCTTACGGCCGGCAAACGTTCATCGTCAGCGGAGTTCGAAGTAAAAATTCAACGGTCAGGGCTTCCATTTTTCAACCGCTTTATTTGCTTGACCTTGAAATCTATTATAAACCGGGCAGGGAAATTCACCGGCTTAAAAATGCACGGATTTCCAGTCCTTATTCAACTATTCCGTTTGATATCCGGAAAAGTACGCAGGTACTTTTTTTAGCCGAAATATTATACAAGTGCCTGCGTGAGGAAGAAACCAATGCCGAACTTTTCGATTTTATAGCTCATTCGTTAACTTTACTTGATTTGACTGAAACCGGAATAAGTAATTTTCACATCTGGTTTTTATTCAAATTAACCCGGTATTTAGGAATCAATCCAAGTCGCGACAATTCCCTCATAAGTAACTTCTTCGACTTGCAAAGTGCGCTCTTTGTCAGTCATGAACCGGTACACAGTCAATTTACCGATAAACAATTAACGATATTGTTCTCCAGTCTTTTTGATGTCGGTTCCTCATCGATCGAAAAACTGGGATATACACAGAATGAACGGAAATTAGTGCTTGAAAAGTTGCTGGAGTATTACAAGATTCATTTCGATCACCTTGGAGAAATCAAGTCGCTGGAAGTTTTAAAGGAAGTATTAAGATAATTGGAATGATAAATTAATTTGTTCCATAGGAGAACTATATGGACTTGAAAAGCATATTTTTTTAACTTTGTACGACAACAGATATCTCATGGCTCTATCGAAACTATCAAATGCGAAAGGAAGTATATTCTCCATCGTTAACAAACTGGTTACAGAATCTGGCGCAATCGACCTTTCGCTTGGGAAAACGGATTTTCCATGTCCGGAGAAATTAGCCGACATGGCTGCAATGTACATCCGGTCAGGCTACAACAATTTTGCACCTCATGAAGGTATCAGCGAGTTGCGGGATGTTATATCCGAGCGGGTAAAGCGCATGTACAATCATTACTATAATCCTGAAACTGAAGTGACCATTACTGCCGGTCCTATTCAGGCCATTATGACTGCGATCAGTTCTACCGTAAAGGATGAAGATGAGGTTATTCTTTTTGAACCGGCATACGAATCATATGCTCCGGCAATTTCCCTCAATGGAGGTCGTCCGGTTTATGTTGCGCTGAAACAGCCCAACTTTCACATCGACTGGGAAGAAGTGCGAAAAATGATTACTTCCAAAACACGGATGATCATTATCAATTCGCCCCACAATCCTACCGGGGCTGTTTTGTCCGATTCAGATCTGATACAGTTGCAACATTTAACGAACGGGACAAACATTGTTATTCTGAGCGACGAAGTTTTTGAATCGATTGTTTTTGACAACAATACCCATCAGAGTGTATCAAGGTATGCGAAACTGGCCGACCGAAGTTTTGTAGTTTCTTCTTTTGGTCCGGTTTTCAACATTAATGGCTGGGGTCTTGCTTACATTACCGCGCCTGAAAAGCTGATGAGCGAGTTCAGGAGAATTCAGCAATTCCAGATTTACAATGTTAACACTCCCCTTCAATATGCACTTTCGGAGTTTTTGCGAACCGATGATGCGATAAAAGACATTTCGGAAATGTATCAGGGCAAACGCAATTATTTTAACCGGTTAATGGGCGATAGCTTGTTCAAAATTGTTCCCTCGCAAGGAAGTTATTTCGAAATTCTGGATTATTCCAATATTTCAGATGAACCGGATACCGATTTTACTTTCCGTTTAGCCAGCGAATATGGGGTAGGTGTAATCCCGGTTTCAGCTTTTCTGCACGAAAAAAACAAAATGAAAATGGTCAGGATATGTTTTGCCAAGAATAATGAAACGCTTGAGCAGGCTGCAGAGAAACTACGTACTGTCCCGAGTTTGAAATGATAATGCACTAGCAAAAAAAGCCCCGGACAGCAAGCTGACCGGGGGTACTCATAGCGTGAAGCCAGAGAAAAGACTTACGAATGGCTCTTTCGATTTAAATGTTTTTTCTATTCCATATCTGAATTATTGTTTAACCACTCACCCAATAATCCCAAACACCAACTTCACAGCTAATCCAAAATTACAACATTTTTTACTTTTTATGAAATGCGGGCAAACATTTTTTGCATCCGTCGTAATTTTTATTGAGCGCATCGTTCAACAAATAATATCCCCGCTGATGTTCTTCATAGGTATCGAAAATGGAGTCGCAGCCCGACTTGTGTATTTCATTGTTATTCACATTGACCACGTATTTCGGGACCGGAAATATTTCTTTCTGAAGTTCATCGAAATAGGCATCAGCAGCAACTATAGCCTCAGAGTCAGTAATTTCAAGTTTCTTGCCGTCCACATGTAATTTCCAGGGGATTTCAGGTTTTTTCCCTTTTTTTCCTGAGGGTATAGATTGAGAAAGTTCAGAAAGGTCGAAGGTAAATTTGGGTGAAACAATGATTGGAGGAATGGCGTCAATCAATTTTTTCTTGTACAAACTAACCAGCGAATCCCGGATGTCTGCTGGTAGTCCCCAGAACAAACATTTTTCAGGTACAAATCCATTTAAGCTAAGTTCCAGGTCTTCAACCTTGCATTCAAGAACATTGTTATCGTCTTTTAACTCTATTTTTCCCTGGCATTTCAGAATTCGAAGGTCATTTATCGGAACCCCGATATCAAAAACCTTGACAGTGTATCGTTCTTTCGAAATTGGAATATCGTCTTCCCATGGAGTACATTCATCCGGAATGAATCCTGATGTATCAGCCTTCAGAATTAGCTCATAAGAGACGTACATCTGAAGCCGGATAAATATTTTCATCCCCAAATTGTGGATCAGCACTCGGTTTCCGGCCAGGATATCAAAAGTCGGTTGATTCTTGAAATGAATATTCAGATCGTATTTAAAATCAGAACCCAGGTAGTTGATTTCTGATTCCATGAATCCCAGGGTTGTTATTCTTAGTGCCATATTGGTCACAAAGTCTCCAACCTTCGTCAGTATATCAAGAATCTTATCGACAGCGCCAATGTGAAAAGTGTCTGATTTGATGATGCTTTTGCTCCAATAGGTATGATCCCAGAAAAAATTATAAACCTTGTTCATAGCGTATTCCGAAATGGCAATACCCACACTGCAATTACGCGCGAAATCAGTCAGCTGATTTTCATTACCGCCTTTATAATCAAACAAATTGAACGCAATGACCATCGCATTGGTACCTACTGTTTTAATGGCTATCAGGTCAATCTTTACCACGTGTTGCGGTATTTCTGTGGTATAAGGCAAGTATTTCTGAACAGTTGGCAAGTTAATCGAGAACCGGTTTTCTTCAGCGGTGAAATAGGCTTTGATCGCCTTTTCAAAGATGGGATTAATAACCAGGGTAACCGATTCATCGAGGTTGTAATTCAGTTTTATTTTGAGTTCCTGAACATTGCATTCCTCAAATTTCAGGATCAATTTATGGTTGACAGGATCAACTGAAATCGGTACAATTATCGTACAAACCAAGTCAAATTTGAGTTCCAGCCCTTCCCAGAACCAAAAATAGGACCGGATATCGAAAGAAATCCCAACTTTGGAATCGGGCAGAAAATTAATGTATGGTTCAAAGTTTAGTTTAAACCGGTAGGCGATTTCCAGGAAATGCCTTAAATCGGCAGGTATTTTGACCAGTTGATCGGGCTTCAGTTTGGTGCACAGATCAGTCTTGCCGTTAAAAGTCAAAAAACCATTGTATAAAAGGGCTCCGGAGAGTTGGCTTAAAAACTTCTCGTTGAGCAACAAAACGACATCATATCCGGCAGTTTTCATTTTGTTCGGAATTAAGATTTAATAAATGTGGTAAGCGTTCAAACACGATTTGCATGTTTTGTATTGTTCACTGAGAGCTTCGTAAATCACAAAGTATCCAATTCGGTTTTCGGGGTCAATATCACCCACGAAGGAGCAATCAAACTTGTGGATCGTTTTTGATTTTTTGTTGGCAATGTAATTCGGAACAGCAACAGGTAGGTTTTTCAATTCATTTATGACCAGGTCTGTGGTAAAATTAACTTCCTCCGGATTAATTTCGATGGATGAGTTTAGGATAGAACCGGTAAAACCATAAACATTTACCTTCGACAAAACCAGAGACGGGGAAATCACAATTTCAGGAATTTTCTCAACAACCCGTTCTTTAATAAAAGTCATCAACTTGTCCCATATCCGTTTTGAAAAAGCAGTTCCTTTCCGGTGAAAATCAATCTCGAAATCTGCCTTTTCGATTTTGATCACCAGGTTGTTCTGCTCATTTAACGTCATGCGACCTTCGGCATCAATGATTTCAAGATCCAGTACATTTTTTAAATCAAGAAGGCTCTTTTTAGGCTTGTTAATAGATTTTAGATGTACGTCGTCTTTCCAGGGAGTAATTTTATCAGGAATAAAAGAGCTGGTGTCCAGGTTTATCTCTTTAATTACGTCAGCCGACATGTTGGCGAACAAATCGGCATTAAAAATAAGCTTCTTGATTTTTACGGAATTTCCGGTAAGAAACTCGAATTCAGGCTTCCCTGTTACCTTTATTGTTCCGCCGTATGCAAGAACCATATTTTCATAGTTGGTGTCCGATTCGATAAATCCAATGGACAAAATCCTGGTGGCCACATCGATCCCTTTCTCGATTGTTGCATCAAAATTTAAAGCTGTACTGCCATCGAATTCTTTCGTTTTATTGAAACTTGTTTTATCCCACCAGAAATTGAAAGTGTCTGTCAGGGTTTTGTTTTTAATGGCGATATAAATTTCTTTTCCGCTGGTGTAATTTCCTGAAATAGATCCGGTTGGAGTGGTGGTGAAAAAGTTGATCCCCACCGCCAGGGTTCTGTTGTTGAGTATTTTAACATCAATTCTCGAAACCGGCAACTTACATTCTTCGGTATCTGGCATCATGGGTAATTCGATGTTGTGAAGGGCAAACGGTATTTCAAAAACTTTTACATCATTTTTGAAATAGTCGTTCAGCAGGATTCCAAAAATCTCATTGAGTTTGGCAATGAATTTTTTATTGAATTGGATTTTATCATTCAGCGTCAGTTTGATCATCCTCACTTCTTTGACCTCATAATTCAAATGCCTGACACCCATGTCGAATACCACATTGGCTAAAACGCTGAATTCAACATCAAGATGTATGGGTACTCCGGTCAGAACAACCAGCTTTATTTCTCCTGAAAACCTTAAGAAGACATCGCTTCCTGTCCTTAAATCGACAAAAGGTTCACTTTTCAGCGAAAGTTTGTAATGAAACTGGGTAAAGCCAAGTAATTCGTCAGGGGCACCTTTAATCAGGTTATAATCACCTTCAAATTTCAGAAAACCGGTGTAATAAACCATTGCCATAGCCTTATTCAAAAGCTTTTCATCCAGTTGGATAAGCATATCGTAATTGTCGGTTGCCATATTGTTTGTGATTTAAGTTGATGAATGTTTTGATTTCCACTCCATATCTGAAATAATATTCCTGTCAGTAAATGAAATATCGATTGGCTTTAACAGGAGGAAACTCGATTGCTGCAAATGCCGAATGGACTTATTGTCTTTAATTAATAATCTTGTAATGCTTGTTTGTTCGTGTACTTCTTTGCAGAAATGATAGTTGACACCTATAAAATTAAGCTATTCCAAACTAAAAGTCAATAGTAAGATCAATGGATTTCAGATGAATAGGAGAATATTCGAACGAATCGTTGCGCGAATCTTTCAGGTAGGAACAAAAAAAAGGGACACCTAACGGTATCCCTTTTCGAAAGGCATTTTAAGTCTTTTTATTTTTTAATTAGCAACCAGCTGTCAGCATATTTTGGATGTTCGGTTCTGATTTTCTGTACACGGCTTCGGGCGGCAGCTTCATCATTGAAAGAGTCCACACAAACCCGGTAATAACCTGTTTCGCTGTGAAGGATAATCGGTTTAAAGCCTAATTGTGCCACTTCCTGTTTGAATTTGGCGGCGTTTTCGTTACTGCTGAAACTTCCAACAATGATAAAGAAACTTTTGCTTCCAACAGCAGCCTGATCTTCTGATGACATCGTGAATTTTTCACTGCGCATCGAAACTGGTTTACTTCCAACTGCTGTTGCATCATTAGTTTCATACATGGTATCCGACACCGGGTTTTCACGAATGGTATTTTTGGGAGCTGGTACCGAAAACACTTTGGTTTCTGCAGTAGTTTCAGTCTTCGGTGCTACTGCTTCGCTTTTTTTGGATGATTTGAATATTTTACATCCGCTCAAAAGCAGCGCTAAGGTAAATGCAACTAAAATGATTCTTTTCATGGCTTAACGAATTTAAATTGATTACAAAACTACAAAAGAACAATCATGGATTTATCAAAACAATGCAGATCAATCATTTATTTATTAACAATGCGCTGTAAATAAGTATAGCTACCTGTTAATTTGTTCGTAGGAATAATTCCAGAATGTTTAGTCAAACTGATTTAAAAATTCAGCTTGGTCTTCAACATCCGTTGTCCTTTAACTCCTCTGTAAAAACTAACCTGCCTGATAGCTCTAAGTCTGTTTTCGTAGCATTCTGAAAATAAAAGCACCCATGGTCCTTTGCCTTTTGTAGGACCAATCTGATCTGCGTTGTGCATTTCCAGAACTTTTTCAAGGTCATCGAAATACCCGTAATAGAAATCGCCCGAACCGGGTGCGTAAACCACGTAGGAATAATACTTCATTAGATATTCAATTAATTGTATTTCAGTAAGTTAATTTGAAATTCAATTCGGCTTGAAACACAAAAAGTGAGTCTTCTACCTTGCTGAATTCCTTCTAACAGGTGAAAATATATCCGCAAAAATAGGAAAAAGCTGATCGTTTCCTGCACAATCAATTCAAGCAATCTAATCTTCCTGTATTCGAATGATCCTTTATCGTTTAAACATGAACGAATTTTAACCACGAACTATTGTCCTGGTAATCTTCAATTGCCACAGTCGGGTTCTGGAAATTAAAACTGCTCATCAGCGAAACAATTTCCTGGTGGAGCATCTCCAGTCCGTTGTTTATCAAGTCGCTCCGGAAACCTTTTTCCCCCAGATTGATGACCATTTCGAATGAAACAACCCGGCCAAGCACCTGTCCAAGTTCAACCATTTTGCGCTGCGGAAGATTGAAATTCAGCTCAAAATCAAGAATATATTTCAGGAATGAAGCCGATTTTGAAGTTAGATTATAATTTTTCAAAAATTGAAACAGATTACTTTCCCTGGTTTTTTTCATCATTTTAACCAGGCTTTCCGAAATCTGAGCATACAGAATATCATTCGAACCTTCAAATATCTGGAACGGACGGCTGTCGGTTATGCCTCTTCCGGCAATATGATTTAGTTTGTAAGCTTGTGCACCTACCAGCTGAGTAGCCGATTGAGCAGCTTCCTGCATCAGGTCGGTAACCACACTTTTTACTGAATTGGCTTCAAATCCGATCATAGAAAGATCGTTTTCAATGCCTGCCTTTTCGCTGCTGTTGGCACACATGGCCGAACAAATGGTATAGGAGGCCTGTAGTTTAGCCAGTCGTTGCTGAACCTGATCGTAGGAGAAAAGCGATTTTCCGCCAATTAGCCTCTGGTTGGTATGTGCAATCGACTCGTCGAGTAACCGGTGAATGAAACCCATCGCCATTCCGGGGAATTGCATTCTGCTGCGGTGAAGCAAGTCAAGCATCATTTTCACTCCGGTCGTTTCGGGGACGAGTTTTTGCATTTTCGGAATTTCAACGTCTAGTCTGTTCCGTCCGTAAGGAATCTGGAACAATCCAAGATTCTCGTAAAACTCCTCCACAACGATTTGTTGTCCGGGACTATTTACATCGCAGATAAAAAAATCGATGTCCCTTTTCAGGTCGCCAGATTGGCTTCGCTCGCGTGCGGTAAGCAACCAGTATTCAGCCCAGCCGGTCAGCCCGGCCCAATGTTTGGTTCCCTGAATATGAAACTTTCCGTTTTTTTCTGAATAAGAGGTTTGCATGTTCAGTGCATCGCTTCCAAACCCAGGTTCGGTAATCATCAGTCCTCCCATATTCTGATGGTGCATAAACCGATCGAAAATCGGCGCTTTGACTTCCTCCTCTGCATATTTGGCAACAGGCTGAAGAAAGAGGGCAGAGTTGATCCCAAAAGTCAACGAAAGAGCCAGCGATTCGTAAGAGGCAGCTTCCAATAGAGAGAGATTTTCTTCCATGTGGCAACCTCTGCCTCCAAACCTGGACGGGATCCCAACCGACAAGGGGTTCAAATCCATGATTTCGCGCATCACGAATGGCGGCATTCCGCGCTTTACGGCCATCTGATCAATATCAGCACGAATATGAAAAACATGCTTCATCCGTGCTTTTAAACTATTCAGGAAAGTTTCGAACGATCCATCCGGATTGTTTGGTTCGGTCATTTGTTCTTCAACATTAATTTTTGGCTGATTCATCAAGTTTATATATTTTGTTACTTAAAATTATCCCGAAGGAAAGGTTTATAAAAAGGGAATATAATATACTCCGGAAAAGATAACACCTGACCCGTGTGAATGTTTTCTCTGAAGCCGTTCATTCAGATAATAAAATACAATGAACTGAACTTTTAACTCCGGAAATTACTTCAAAGGTCTTCGTACCCTGAATCTTGGTAAATTCTGCAGTACTGACTATCAGTAGAGTGTTGGTAGCTGAAGGACAGTTTTCTCCAGTGAAAAATGCGAAATGGACGGGATTTTTGTTTCAGATTTTTTCTTTTATCCGGATTAAACAAATTTTTGGTCTCCTATATATTGTAATTTTTAAAAGTGATCCTATACATATATTCCAAAATCGAATTGAAATGAAGAAAAAATCGAATAAACTTTTGCCCTATGGTATTGTTCTGGCGGTGATTGTTATTATCGTTCTGGTTGCAGGCAAAAAGCTGGGTTGGTTTGGGAAAGACTTTCAAATCAATGTTTCTACCAAAATTGTTGAAAGTAAAACCATCACCGAGTTAATCACGGCCAATGGCAAGGTTCAGCCTGAAACTGAGATAAAAATCAGCCCTGATGTTTCAGGCGAAATCATTGAAATGAGCATTCAGGAAGGGGACGAAGTTAAAAAAGGACAACTGCTGGTGGTTATCAAACCCGACATTTACATCCAGTCGTACAACAGGGCGCAGGCCAGCCTTAGTTCATCTCAGGCCCGTCTGGCACAAACTGAAGCCCGGTTAATCGAAAGCGAGATGGCTTTCAAACGTTCAAGTTCACTTTATAAACAAGAGGCCATTGCGATATCTGATTTTGAGACTGCCCAGGCTTCATATAAGGTAGCACAATCGGAAGTAAAAGCGGCCCAGTTTGCGGTTAAATCGGCCGAAGCATCGGTTGCTGAAGCGCAGGAACAGCTGGTTAAAACAAAAATTTATGCCCCGATGGACGGAATCGTTTCGCGCCTGAATGTTGAAAAAGGTGAACGTGTGGTTGGAACCAACATGTATGCCGGAACCGAAATGCTGGTCATTGCCAATCTGCACCTGATGGAAGTGAAGGTTGATGTGAATGAAAATGATATTGTTCGGGTCAATCTGAAAGATACTGCCCTGGTTGAAGTGGATGCCTATATGGGCCGCAAGTTTAAGGGAATAGTAACGGAAATTGCCAATTCGGCCAACGTGGTAGGTGGCTCAACCGATCAGGTTACCAATTTTAATGTAAAAATTCTGTTGCTCGAATCATCCTATAAAGATTTGGTTGATTCAATAGGCGGTAAACTATATCCTTTCCGTCCCGGAATGTCGGCTACCGTTGATATTCAGACCGAAACCAGAAAAGATGTGATTTCTGTTCCGATCCAGGCTGTAACAACCCGTTCGTTAAAAAATAATGTAAAGGAAGAAAAGAAGGATGTTGTTGACAAACCTGAAGGAGAAACCGAAGCAGTTACTGAGCAAAGTTCAAAAACAAAAGATGATGAAAAAGTGGAGGTCGTGTTTGTTTACCAGGATGGAAAAGTGAAGAAGCAACCGGTAAAAACTGGTATTCAGGATAGCGAGAATATCGAAATTACAGAAGGATTAAAAGCCGGCGATGAAATTGTTGTAGCTCCGTTCAATGCCATCAATAAATTGCTCAATGATAGTTCGCTGGTGAAAAAAGTGGACGAGAAAGAACTCTTTAAAGCGAAAAAATAAGATCGGAGAAAAGTCATCAGTAGTCAGGGAAAAGGCAGCAAGTCATTTCAGATCTGAACTTTATAAAAAGATAAAAAAGACAATTAATTTCCCCATGCCACTGTTTTTTCTGCTACCGAAGCAGCTTGCATGTCATAAACGCCACCACCCGGTTCATACAAAAAGGCAAAAAGTTTAACCGTATAGGATTTCCCGTTTAACGGAGTAAATCCGGTTGCCCATCCAATACTGGTCGCACTAATTTCATACGATTTTATGGTGTTGGCTAGTTCGGTACTTGCGAAAATCAATGTCGGACCATCCAGAATATTAATGGCATAGCTATTTGCATCTGGAAGCAAAGTCCAGGATATTTCGAGTATTTGTTTGGTTGGATTGTACGCACAGACTCCGATGGTGGGAACTGCTAAAACCTTATCGGTTAGAATATCCTGAAATTCGGTTGTAGCCCCATTTTCGAAAACTGCTGAGAAATTGAAGGCCGAGCCAGTTGGTTTGGTCGAGGTAAATTCAGCATTGGGAGTTTCGTAATAAAAATTGGTTTTATACCCTTGATTTGATACGAGAGTGTATGTTTTTTCGATTTCGTTGCTGTTTATGGCCGTCACACTTTTAAATGTACCGAAGGAATAGGCATACAGGGTGATTCCGTAAACAGTATTCGTTCCTGAATGTTTGGCAATGATGAGAGCATCGCCTGTGCCGGTAGCCGGGTTATCATTCTTGAGGCAGGATGTAAATATTAAGGCAATAAGTGCAAATGATAAGAAAATCGATGGTTTCATAGTTATGTTTTTAGTAATAAAGGACGATCAATTAATAACAGATGCATTTGAAGGTGGAAAGGTTGTCTGATGCAAAGATATTTATTTCTCTGGATGATCTTTGAATACAGCTTAACGGATAATAATCTTTCGGGTTAAGACACGGCCATCTTTCAGAATAATTTTCAATAAATAGATTCCTGAGCGAGCAGGTGGAATTTCAATTTGAAGTTCGGAACTTTGATTTTTAACCTGATAATCTTTCACTTCCAATCCATTTGCATTGTACAGGGAAATGCGTTCAGGTTGGACAGAACCATCAAATTCAACATTAATCACCCGTTCAGCAGGATTGGGATAAATGCGTGCAATCGGATCACTTACCAAAATTCGGGCAAGCGTGGGCCATCGGTTCTTTAATTGTTCAATTTGTGCAGGCGGAATTTCCACATTCCATAACTTTACCTCATCTACACTTCCGAGAAGGGCATACTGAGTTTCCACGTTGTCCATCCGGCCGATGGTAAGTGGTTTGGTCGAGGTTAGAATTGATCCTGAAAAGGCTTTAAAGGTATCCAGAACGCCATCGACATAAAGTTCCATTGAATAGCCGGTATAGAGTGCTGTTACATGGTAATAACGGTTGAGGTCAATGGGCGCTGAGCCGTCAAGGTCAGCAACACCGGTACTTGTTTTTACTGTCCAACGCAGACGGCCTTCAGGAGTAATGGAAAGCTTATATCGCTGCTGCCACGATCCGTGAGAGATGATAAATCGTTCTGAACCCAATTGTTCGCATTTGACCCAGCAACTCAGGCTCACGGCATCGGCGAAGTTCAGGTCAGCATTATTTTCGGTATAGATAATGTTTTGCCCTGAGGTAAACCGGTATGCCTTCAAGGCGATACCCCAGGCATCTTCTGTTTTGGTTGCGCCTGTTACTGTGGCGTGGAACCGGTCGGCAACCGCATTTCGATTATCTAAATCAAATGGATACCAGATCAGCGGTAATTGAAAGGGAAGACTTGCATTTTTTGTAAGTGCCCCGATGGATAATGTGGTGGAAAGCTTTTCCTGATTGGTAACCTGCAAGGTGATTGTGGCCACACCCGGCGTTTTGGGCGCCTGCCAGATGACTGAATTCCCTGTGCTTTGGTTTAATATTCCGGCAGAAACACTCCATGAATAGTCGAGGATTTCTCCCGGCGCCGGTTCAACCAGGGCAGTAAAGGTGTTTGTTCCATCAGTCACAGAATATTTTGATCCGGATTGTATGCCTATTACGACAGGTGGAGCAGAAATCCGGTCAACCACATGTAAATGGAGTGTGTCTTCTGCAATCTGTCCATTGGCGCTAATTCTGCATTTGAGTATAGGTTGTGACGGGGTTCCTGAAGCGGTAAGTTTTAGCTGAGACTGGTTCTGCCCGGCAATTGACACGCCATCGAAAAACCATTCAAACTGAACCTGTGCTCCTGAGGGGATATTTCCCGGAGTGCAATATGCGGTAAACGCTGAATTGGTGATAATTGGAATATGATCGGTCGCCATTGCTTTAATCCGGAGGGTTTCAGAAAACGCGTACTGATAATGATAATCGAGGATATGATTTCCGGCATAGAGCCTTCCGTTTCGTGCTTCAGGAACGAGGCCCGAAGTATAAAGCCTGATCAGCCTTGTCTCTCCGGCTGGTAGGATTAACTGAATTGACCCGGAAGCTGCCGGAAACAAGGTAGTTTCGGTGATGGCATCATACACGCCTAATGTGCCTGAAGGAAGGGTTACATTAACTTGTTTGGCACCGTTTGTCGGATTAAAGTACAGGTATGAAACCAGTGAGTTGTCGCCGTAGAAATCAGTTTTATTGAGGTCAATCTGAAGGATTTCAGGAATGTTGGTAGCTTGTACCACCGCTGCAAGATATCCTACACTTGAACCGCTGTAAAGCGACAGATTTGTGGCAGCCCAGCCGCAGCCAATAGCGTCACCGGTAGCAAACGGGGTTTTTCCCAGCAATACTTGTTTCATCGATTCGTGAGGTATGCAGGCCTTCGGGTCGTTTACCGAAGCCCAGGGGTATGAATCCTGGAGTGTTTGCGGAAGTGCATTCCAATAAAAAAGCCTGCTGGCATTGGTGACGTTCAGTATCCATTTGGCAATTGCACGGGCAAAACGCTTGTCATATTTTGGGAGTGGCGCCAATGCGGCTGCCTGTTGGAAGCCATTCATTACAAAAGCATAATCGTTTCCGGCATCGTTGGCTTCACCGATCAGGCCGGATACATCTATACCGCCCCAGTTTCCTACAATAGATCCCCAACCTCGCAGAGCGCCCCGGTCGAAGCTCCAGCTAAGCATCTTCTGCAGCGGGTAATTTGTACCTTCAACGGCATTCATGCGGGCAGCAGCAAGCGTTCCGTATGGCAACTGAAGTTCGTAGGAAGGATTTGTTGTCATTCCGGATAAAAAATCCATGGAAAGCTGTGCTCCTTCGAGGTATTTCCGGTTCCCGGTTTCGAGGTAAGCGTTATAGAGCAGCCAGGCGATGCTCCCTGCTGATTCAGGCTCCGGAACGCTCGTATTCAACGGTAATCCTGTTTTCAGGTTAAAAGCCCGGTAGTTCATGTTTGGCAGTGACCATGGAGTCGTTTTTCCGCCCAATTGGGTTACACAATAAAGCCAGCGGTCGGCCACGGTAGTGAATTGAGTATTAAATTCGGAAGTTGTATTGGGATAAAGGGAATGTAACTGATAGAAGTAAACATTAGGCATGACATCGTACCACCAGTCGTTTCCCGAAGTGGTTGAATAGCTGTTCAGATAAACGTTTTGTCCATTTTTTAGGTTAAAAAAATCTTTGGTTTTTGAGACCCAGTTTATGCCATTTTGATTGCTTTTGTCAATTCCTGAAAGCGAAGCTCCGACGATGGCCGGCATGATGTTTATAGCTTCAGCCTGATTGGAATGATCGGCAGCGCCTACATAAGAATCAAGAAATATCGGTGTATTGTCGGCATAGTTGAATTGTCCCAGTGTGCCAAGGCGCGACAAAGGTAAATACTGTCCGTCTTTGGTTGTGTTGAAGACAAAGCTGTCGTAATCGTGTGCCACGGTTTTCCAGTCCCTGATGAGCAGTGGTGACGGAGAATCTGGCATTTTATCAATCCGGGAAATACTCAATTGTCCCTGCTGCGCGAAGGATAGTAAGGTGAAAATACAGAGTTGCAAAAGTAGTAGATAGCGGATCATGAAGGAAAGTTTTTTGGGTGTTTGGAATGTGTAAAGGATAGTGCCATTGGCACAAAATATGGGTAGGATGAAAATCTATCGCAAAATATTTCGTCCCGTACGGGACGAAACTTGATTGAACAATTTATTTTCTACCCATATAAAATCCCTAAAGGGATTAAAAAATCAATATCCATTATTTCTCATTCATTACAAAAAAGGGGGAGGCTCAAGTCCCTTCATCACCGATGCAGGAATCCTTGAGCCTTACCCTTTAAAAAATTCAAATAAACAGATTAATCCAACTCATTATGGTTTCTCGTCCATGTAAAGTTTCGAAACCTGTCCATCAGCCAAAGCGATGTTATAGATTTTTAGCTCGTCGATAGCTCCTTTAAAGTAGCCTAGAGAAGTTGCCGTCTCAGACCATGACCAGCTTGCAAGTTCAGCATCTGTTGCCACACAGCCAATAAGAAACGGCTGGGGGGCAGGAGCGGTAAGGGTTTGTGTAAGTGGCCCTATGCTCTTATTGGTTGCTGTCCATGTTTTAGTGAGAGTACCGTTAACGAAGAATTTCAGTTCCTTTGTTGTTCCATTCAATGTGATCACAATATGATTCCATACATTGATTTTAATAGAATTATCAGTTTCATTATCAGCATCGATGATACCACCATCCACTTTTTTGTAAGTAAAGAATGGTTTTCCGCCACCCTGAGTCTGAAGTTTATATCCGTTCCAGTAATTCTGAGAAACGATATAGTTATTTTCATAGAGCTCAATAGGTTTAATCCAAACAGAGATGGTTAAATTAGCGGGAAGGAAAGCAGTTGTATAAGGAACTTCAAGATGAGCTCCTTTATCCAGAGAAATTGCTTTCCCGCCTTTAACGCCAGTTACCCAGGTAGGCAACGCAGCATTAGCCCCAAAAACACCAGCATTTCCTTTTGTGAAGGTTCCAACATGTTTAACAGTTGAGAAAGCTGTAGCTGTTGTTCCGGTCCCTTCGTCAAAATGCCAGCCGGCATTCAGGTAAAGAGCTTCGTCAATATAGCCATATACCTGCGTTCCAAAAGTTTTTTTGGCTGCGGTTAAATTGACGTTCAGATTAGTGACTTGTACCTCAGTAAGTAAGGTAGCAGCAGCTGTTTTTGTAGTTGCCAGGGTGGTCTTGAAGTTGTCAATAGCCGTTTGGGGATAATTAGTAGTGGTTGCACCATTGGCAAGTGTTTCGCACTCAGTAATTAATGCGCTAAGAAGGGCATAGGAAGCAGTACCATACGACTTTAAAGTAGTTGTAGCTGTAGCTAAAGCTGTTACCTGTGCGTCAACTTCTGCCTGTGTAAGTGTAGTAGAGGCAGCCGCTGTTTTTACAGCAGCTAAACTAGTTTTGAATGCATCAATTGCTGCCTGTGGATAAACCGCAGTGGTTGCACCATTGGCAAGCAGATCAGCCGTTGCAATTGAAGCGGTCAAACTAGTTTTATCTCCCACTGGTTCATCTTTTTTGCACGAACCAAGAAAAATTGCTGAACTTACAACAAGCATAATCAGCATTGTCTGAAATTTAATCAAAGGTCTCATTTTCATAATGATGTTTTAATGGTTAT
>JAUXUF010000376.1 GCA_030684645.1 Bacteroidota bacterium
ATGAATGGAGTGCCCTGTCTTAATTACTGTAACCATGATTCTGCTATTTTTTGAACATGCTTTTTGATCTCATCCACCTTGTTGAAGAGTGTCTTTCTTTCCACTTCATAAGCGATCAGCCAGCTTCTGAATTCGGCAATCTGGCTAAGTGTATGCAGTCGTTTTACTGCCTGGTTGAAGTTGTTCCCGATATGGTTCAGCTCATTTCTAAGCAGTACCATTTCTGCCATAAAGTCATCCAGCGATTGGTTCCGGTAGTAACTGGTTACAGGCTTCTCAAAAAGGTTACGGCGCACATAATCGCTTAACTTCCGGCAGGTGCTCGCCTTCCATTTTTGTTCAATTTTCGCATACTCTCCGGGTGTCAGGCGCAGCCCGATGATGCGAGTCCTGTTTGAATTTTCTCTTTCCATCACAGCTCATTTACACATTTTCAAACTCATTTGATCGTATCAGTGTCCCCCGCCCACGAGTTCCGAGTATGGGGCGGCAAGATTCGGTTGTTTAACAACCGGACATCTTGCCGATTGCAGGAACGTGGCAATCTCCCAGTCTTACGAACGTCGGTGAGACCTTTAAATGGCTTTTTGACGCTTTCAGGCACTTCAAGATTGTTTCAGTTAAATTCCACAACTACCTTAACTTCTGCCTTAAATGCTTTTTCTGCAACTTGTCAGAATTTACCATCCAGTCATTAAGGTCTTTATGGTTTTTGTATAGCTTACTTTCATCGGCATATTTAGTACTCATTGAAAGTGCACGCTTGCTGTATTTTTGTCCGGCATCATCCCTGTCCAGGTAAAGCCGAATCGACTGGTGTTGTTCCATAAATAGGCGCGCTCTTTCAAAAAAGGAAACCGAATTTAAAACCACAAAATCCTGACTGTTTTCAGGAAGGTTTTTGTGGAGAAACTGGAAGGATAAAAAATCGGTAAAACCTTCAAATACGACTGCCTCATCCGAACCATTTTTAAAGGTGGTGATATCCTTTGGCGAACTGCTTGCTTTGAAGTAAGGATTGCGAATTTCCCATCCTCCCGAATCATTTTTAAAACCGATGCCGTAATAGGTTTTACCATTCAGTTCATAACAGATTTCACGGCAATATTTCTCGGCTATTACTACAGGTATGCGCCTTTGTTCCAGGTATCGTAATAAGGCATATGAGGTGAGTGCAAAATCCCCCAAAACTTTAATCTTAGGATCCGGTTCATTTGAAATTTCTGAATGATAAACAATCGGCTTTTGAAAGAAAAAATTACCGTTTAGTTTATCAAGCATTTCGCCAACAGAACAGTGATGATATTCAATGCCAAAATCAATCAGGTTGCCGCCTTTACCCAGACCATGGTCGTACCACCAGTTAAGATTCCGGTTAACCTTAAAGGAAGGTGTTTTTTCTTCCCGGAGCGGGGATAAATACCAAAAATCGTTATTCCTGATTTTTAAAGGTTCATAACCTAATCTGGACAGGTAGTCCACCATGTCCATTTCTTTGGCTTCGCTGAGTGAAAGCCTCTGTTTCCTGAATTCCATAACCGCACATTTTCAAGTTCACTATTCAGTTTCAATGATGCGAAGGTAAACAAGCGGTGTGGGTTTTACCTATCCTCACCATATTTTGACGGGGATGGTTTGAAAACGGCTCACTACTTTTATAGCGTAAATTTTGATTAATTTAAAACGTGTGATTATGCTGACAACAAATGATGTGGCCAAGGTTTATGATACCATTTTGAGTATCCCAGGCATGAATGAAACGGTGAAGATTGATTTAAAGATCTCACGTAAAAACGTATTGCTGCTAAACAGTGTTATTGAGCGGGGGCTGACAGCAAAGGATGACGACAAATCATCCAACCTGCTCAACAGTGTTCCCGAAGAAAGTTTGCAGGAACTGAAGGCATTTGCCAACGACTGTTTACAAAAAGCCGGGCTTATCGAGTTAAGTGAAAAGCTGAATATGCTGGGCAACGGTAAATGATGAGAAGTATGTTGCTGTAAAAAGCAGGTCCTTCAGGCTATTTTTCTTTTTTTGTAGGGACCAACAGTTCCCGGATATCAATGTCTAAAACTTCTGCAATCTTCTTGAGTACCGGTATAGATGGCTGTGTATGATTGTTACAATATTTGGTAACAACAACATAACTTTTCTGTATTTTCTCAGCTAGCCATGTCTGGGTTCTTCCCTGCTCTTTAAGCACTTCTTTAATTCGGTTCATGTGTACTATGTTGCATTACAATAGTAATTAATAGTATACTTTGATAGTCAATAATAACAAATCCCAATATAAAAAATAAAATATCATTGTGAAATATTGAAATATGATGTATATTTATAACGTATTACAATAGATACAAACATCATTGGATCAAATCATAGTTGCAGACGATTGATAATTTATGAATGATTTGTGTCTTTACCCAATGGGGTATCAGTACAATTACGCTGATTTATGCACGCATACCAGACTCAAAAATATCGGAGGATATAGAAAGGCTAAAAACAGCTTTGTGCCGAAGGGAAACCCAAATTCTTAAAATAGGACAAAAAATATATCTTTGCAAATTACATGTTATTTCCTTGAAAAACGTAAAAACAAATAGGGAACTTCTGATTCTTCTTAAAGAGGGAAATATGGTAGCTTT
This sequence comes from Bacteroidota bacterium, assembly GCA_030684645.1. Classification (GTDB taxonomy): domain Bacteria; phylum Bacteroidota; class Bacteroidia; order Bacteroidales; family Prolixibacteraceae; genus Aquipluma. Next base: position 2,650 of record JAUXUF010000376.1, read on the forward strand.
TGATACCATCTATGAACAGTATTGCAAAAGGCTATTTGGATTCGTGATCCGTTATGTCAAGCAGGAAGCCGATGCTGAAGAAATTGTTCAGGAGGTATTTATTAAGATCTGGGAGAACAGGAGTAAAATTGATGTCTATTCTTCTTTTGAGTCATACCTTTTTACCATTTCATACAATTCAGCTATAAGCCTTTTACGCAAAAGAGTACACGAAAAGAAATACCTCGAACATTTAAAATCTTTGCAGGAATTTGATCTCTCACCCGAATTAACGGATGAAATTCAATTCAAGGAATTAAATGAAAAAATACAGACCCTGCTTGGAGAATTGACCCCCCGCCAAAAGGAGATATTTTTATTAAGCCGCGAAGAAGGTTTAACCCACGAACAGATTGCAAAAAAACTGGCCATATCTGTCAATACCGTTAAAAATCACATTGTATCAGCACTTGCTTTATTAAAATCAAACATCGACAATGGATTAATGGTCAACGCGTTATTTGTATATTTGTTTTTGTAGCAGAAAAAAAAGCAAATTTTATATAGTCGTATGTTGAATGTTGAGCGTACTACATGTGCATTGATCGGAAAATACATCTGATTGTACTT
>JAUXUF010000393.1 GCA_030684645.1 Bacteroidota bacterium
TGTGGCCGAAGTACCAGAAAATGGCTCATCGGGTTCCAGCACCTCCCGTCGTTACAGCTTTGCGATAACAGGAAATTTGAATTTTCGGCATTGATCAGCACTTTGGCCTGTATGCCAGAGTTTTTTGGAAAGTCTTCAATAACACCGGTAACCTGGCCTTTGATGAAGTCCCAAATGACGATTGGCTTTCCCAACGGATCCTCGTTCGGGAATAAGATGTTTGCAAACGATTTGGTGATTAGGATCGCTTCTTTCCCATCGAACGGAAGCCGACCGATGGATGAAATGGTTTTGACCGGGAATACATTGAAAAAATCGTTGGTTGTTGAAATTAGCCCGGTGAAGCGGGTGAAATTCATTCCACTTTTTGCCGATATTTCCAAATCGTTCATCTGATTGACCGGACATGCGAACCTGATTTCAGGATATTTCTCTTTAAACTGCTGATTCAGTACAATATCAAGGCTGCAATTGTTTTCCTTTGGGTCGTAAACCCTGACGATGTTTTCAGATTCGGGGAAACATTTGTCCATTGTCAGCTCGTTGTAAACAAACAGGGCAATAAAGATGCAAACCGCAAACCCAACTGAAAAACCGGTTATGCTTAAAATACTGTACAATTTATACCGTTTCAGGTTCCTGAATGCCAATTTAATGTTGTGTAAGTTCATCGCAACGATATTTTAATATCTTGTTTCAAAATCATAGTTTTCAATCAATCATTTAATCACAGTTCCAGACTTTCAAATCAGCATCTCCCCCATCCGCATTTTCACTTCTTCGGTAATAATCTGCCCGTCGAACAGGTTTATCAGGCGGTGGGCAAACGCGGAATCGTGCATCGAGTGGGTCACCATCACGATGGTGGTTCCTTCGCGGTTTAATTCGGTTAATAAATTCATGACTTCGAGGCCGTTTTTCGAGTCGAGGTTACCGGTTGGCTCATCGGCCAGGATTAGTTTTGGGTTGGCAACCACTGCACGTGCGACGGCCACACGCTGCTGCTGGCCTCCGGAAAGCTGCTGCGGGAAATGTTTTTTACGGTGACTGATCTGCATGCGCTCCAGAACTTTCTCAACCATCTGTTTGCGCTCCGAAGCTTTCAGTTTCAGGTAAATGAGCGGAAGCTCCACGTTTTCATAGACGTTGAGTTCATCAATCAGGTTGAAGCTTTGGAACACGAAGCCAATATTGCCTTTCCGGAGCAAAGTACGGTTGCGTTCTTTAAAAGCGCCAACTTCCTGACCATCGAAATAATATTCGCCGGAAGTTGGGTTGTCCAACAGGCCGATAATGTTCAGCAAAGTTGACTTGCCACAACCCGAAGGCCCCATGATGGCAACAAATTCGCCCTTCTGAATGTGAAGGTTCACTTCGTTCAACGCACAGGTTTCGATTTCTTCGGTGCGGAACACTTTGTTAAGGTTTACTGTTTTGATCATAAAGAAGCCCCCTCTAACTCCCCCGAAGGGGGAGGATTTTGACTCTCCGTTCCTTGTTTCTCAATTGGATTGGAAAGCATGTTATTATTAATTCTTTTATTGATAAAATTATTCATTTTCTTTTTATTCATTTTGATTATTGCCTTATTCCCCCTACCATGAATATGCTTTCTTCTGGTTCCTCCCCTGTGGGGAGGTTAGGAGGGGCTTTATTTCATCACAATTCGGTCATTCGTCCCGAACATCTCATATCCTGAAGTGATTACTTTCTCGCCGGCTTTGAGGCCCTCGAGCACTTCGTAGTACTGCGGGTTTTGTTTTCCGATCCGTATGTTTCGCTTGGTTGCTTCTGTTTCGTTTTCGTTTAATACATACACCCATTGGCCGCCGGTGCTTTGGAAAAATCCGCCACGTGGCAACAAAACTGCTTTGCCTGATTCTCCCAGTTCAAGCTTAATATGGTAGGTTTGTCCGGTGCGAATATTGTCGGGTGTACTTCCATCAAAAACCATGTCGATCTTAAACTGACCGTTGCGCACTTCAGGATACACCTTTTTTACTTTCAGGTTAAAGCTCGTTTCGTTGCGGTCCAAGCTGGCCGGAAGATCGCGAACGACGCGGTCGATGTAATGTTCGTCGATGAGCGCATTGATTTTAAAGTTGTCGAGAACATTGATCTGGCCAATTCGTTGCCCTTCGTTGATCCGTTGTCCGATTTCGGCATCCAGCATTCCCAATTGCCCGTCAACCGGGGCTTTCACGTTCAGGTTGTCAAGTCTTTCACGTACCAGCACCAGCATCTGCCGCATTTTGACCAGGTCAACCTCCAACGATTGCATGGAAGTCAACCGGATTAATGAATCGTTTTTTGCTTTTACTTTATTGATTTCCAGCATATTTCCTTCGTATTCGAAATCTTCTTTGGCCTGAAGAAAATCTTCTTTCGAAATCAGTTGTTCGTCGAAAAGCGCTTTGTTCTGCTCGAACGACCGCTTTTTCCGGTTCAGGCGGTACCGGCTGTCAAGTATGTTTTTCCGTGATTGTATCAGTTCGGTTTCGAAGCTGATGCGTGTGTTCCGAAGGTAGTTTTCCTTTTCGGCCAGGGATGCTTCGTTGTTTAGGATGGTTTGGTACAACTGTCTGTTTTCGAGCCTGAGAATAACATCACCTTTTTGAACCATTGTGCCTTCTTCAATCATCCGTTCTTCAACCATACCACCTTCAATAGCATCCAGAAATATGGTTGTAATTGGCTCAACCTGACCGATAACAGTGATGTAATCGTTAAACAAACCGTCTTCCACCGTGCTGATGGTCAGCTTATCTTTTTCGGCCCTGAAAGTTGAACTGTTTTCAGTAAAAATAACTTTATACAGTAAAAAGACAAAAGCCAAAGCTCCTACGGCCCAGATGATGTGTTTGGACCTCAGCCCTTTTTTCTTTTCGATGACTTTATCCATTCCCATATAGCCTCCCCCGACCCCTCCGAAGGAGGGGAGAAAGAACCTCCCCGCCGCGGAAATAGTCATTTTTTTAATTTGTTTTGAACTTACTTAATCTTATTACATTTTAACATCACGTCAAGCTATCTATTTCACTTTTCCCAAATTCCCTCTCCTTTGGAGAGGGTCAGGGAGAGGCTTCTACTTTTCCTCCCCCTGCGGGGGAGTTAGAGGGGGCTTCCCAAAATCTTTTCCCCATGTAAAAATCGAGCGCTCTTTTCTTGATTTCCCACTGCAGCCGTGCTTTTAGCGCCTGACTTTCAGTATTGGCCAACCTGTTTTTGGCAATGTAAAAATCGACCACATTTACCAATCCCTGTTCAAATTTTTTCTCCGAAGCCTGGAAAGCCAGTTGATCGGCTTCCTGTTGTTTCAGGTATTGATTGTATTCTTTTTCGAAGGCTTCCAGGTCGTTCAGGTTATTGGCCATCTCGAAATACAATTTTTGTTTTTCCTGTTCAAGCGTGGTGCTCGCCTGTTCAATTTCCAATTTGGCTTTTTTGATGTCAGAACGGGCAGACCAGCGACTAAAAATCGGAATGTTTAGCGAAGCTCCCAGATACTGGCTAAGGTTGTTATCGATCTGTTTGCTGAATCCAATTGTTTTTCCGGATGCATCTCTGATTGTTTCATAAAAACCAGAACTGACTGAACCGTTTGCTCTTAGTGAAGGATATAGCTGTGAACGGCTTATGGCCAACATTTTCTTGCTTGCATTTAGTTGGGATACAAATGATTGATAGTATGGTGACCATTGGGTATAGGCCGAAAACAGGCTTTTTTTCTCCGGATTTTCTGTCGCAATCAATTCACTGAGTTTTTCTTCCAGATTCAATTCGGTTTCATCAGTCAGGTTCATGCGCTGTTTCAGCTGAAGCATGGCTGTTTTCAAACTATTTTCGACCTGGATCCGGCGTAATTCTTCGGTTTCAAAATTGGCGCGCATTTCAAGCAAATCGGTTTTCGATTTCATGCCCAGTTCGACCTGTCTTTCAACTTTTTTCAGGTTAATTTTTGAAGTTTCAATCTGTTCCTGAGCAATTTTCAGCATTCCCTGGTAATAAATTACATCAAAATACGAGTTCATTACTCCAAAAGCCAGGTCGTCAATGGTATTCAAACGGTTTAATTCACTTGCATTTTTCCTGAATTTCTGATACTCAATTTGGTTCATCAGTCTGAAACCATCAAATAACGTAACCGAAGCTCCGATGCCGTAGCTGTTGTTGAAAAATTGGGTATTCACGATGCCGTTGTTTTTGGGGTCGATTGACCGGCCAAAGTTCAGTCCGGCCTGCGTAGAGGCATTTATTCCGGGCAACAGGTTCCGTTTCGACTGGTTCAGGTCTTCAGCGGCAAGTTTTTCCTGAAGGTCCATTTGCTTTAACCCAATGTTATTTTCGATAGCAAAGGAAATGCACCGGGTCAGGTTCCAGTTGGTCTGGGCCATAAGTGCATTTCCGGCCAAAAACCAAAAAATGAAAAAAAGTATAGAATTCTTGCACATCATTGTTTAATTCTTTTGTAAATGCCGTGCCAGAATAATGCCAAAAAGTTAAGCATATTGTTATTCAGCAACTTATGTGTAAAGTGACTTTCCTTGAGTTAAAATAATTGACAATAGTTTGTCAAAAGATTTGACACTCTATTGATTTTGGAAAGAAAGGCTTGTAACTTTGGTCAAATGAATTGTTTCGTACCTACGGCACGAAGGGCGTTATGGTATATCGTTTTTCTATAAATATTTCGTGACTTCGGCGTGAGCTCAGTCGAACGCCGCTGGCACTAATTCCACCTAATCAACCTAAACCTTGATAGGTCTTTGCTCCAGAGGAGCAACATATTTATAGAAAGAGTATATTGGTGAAGAAAACCGTCCGTGTGAAAATACTGTTCAATGCAAAAACCTTCTTTCGGACGCCTGCCTGCCGCAGACAGGGAATGGCATCGACCTTCAAAAAAGTAGTTGTATAAAGAGATTGCCCATTTAAACAGTTAATAAATCAAAAAAATGGCCAAAGGAAATATTCTGATTGTTGACGACAACAAGAGCATTTTAAGTGCATTGGATATCCTCCTGACTTCGGAATTTCAAACGGTCACCACGCTTTCCGATCCGAACCAGATACCCACCGAACTCAGGAAAAAAGATTTCAACCTCGTCATTCTTGACATGAATTTTAATGCCGGAATAAACACCGGCAACGAAGGTTTTTACTGGCTGGGCCGCATCAGGGAAACCAATCCGGAGATTTCGGTGGTCATGATCACCGCGTACGGCGACATTGAACTAACCGTGAAAGCCCTGAAAGCCGGAGCCACCGATTTTGTGATGAAACCATGGGACAATGCCAAATTGATAGCTACCTTGAAATCGGCCTTACAGCTCAACTTGTCGAAAAAAGAAGTTGTACAACTGAAAGAGAAAGAGAAGGGACTGAAAAGTGAGATCAACCGTGAACAGAAATACATTGTTGGCTCGTCGCCGCAACTGATGCAGGTACTGAACTTAGTTCGCAAAGTGGCAAAAACCGATGCCAACGTGCTGATTACCGGAGAAAACGGCGCCGGTAAAGAATTGATTGCCCAAGAAATTCACCGCCTTTCAGAACGCTCACAGGAAGTGATGGTGAGTGTCGATATGGGCGCCATCACCGAAACCTTGTTTGAAAGCGAACTGTTCGGTCACGTGAAGGGGGCGTTTACCGATGCCCGCGAAAACCGTCCCGGAAAATTCGAAGTGGCCGATAAAGGCAGCCTTTTTCTCGACGAAATCGGCAATCTCTCGTTTCATCTTCAGTCTAAATTACTGGCCGCCATACAAAACCGGCAGATTTCGCGCATCGGTTCCAATCAAACAGTTCCGGTTGACATCCGGCTGATTTGTGCCACCAATAAAAAACTGGAAAGTATGGTCCACGAAGGGCTGTTCCGCGAAGACCTGCTTTACCGCATCAACACCATCCAAATTGAAGTTCCGCCACTTCGCGAACGGGAAAACGATGTGCTGGTGCTGGCCGATTTTTTCCTGAAAAAATACGCATCGAAATACAACAAGCCAAGCCTGAAAATCAATCAGCAGGCTCAGGATAAACTGCTCAAGTATTCATGGCCCGGGAACATCCGCGAATTGCAACATACCATCGAGAAAGCGGTTATCCTGAGCGAAAACAACGTTCTGAAGCCGGAAGACTTTTTCATGCGGCCAGTACAATCCGGAAAGAATATTACTCCTGAAATAACCCTCGAAGAAATGGAAAAGCGGATGATCAGCCTGGCCATCGAAAAAAATAACGGGAACCTTAGCGCTGCAGCAGACCAATTGGGAATTACGCGACAAACACTTTATAACAAAATCAAAAAATCAGGACAATGATCAGCCGAAACCTTTATTTTCAAATCACTGTCAGGGTATTGCTATTAACGGGGATAGCCCTGGCTGCAGGCTGGTCGTTTGCATCAGTCAAGCCGTTCGGACTGACTGCCCTTTTTCTGGCGGCAGAAGTGCTCGTAGTGGTTAAGCTGATCAACTACCTGAATGCCACCAACCGAAAGCTGAGTTATTTCCTCGAAGCAGTCAGGAATAACGACTCGACCCTCAAGTTTCCGACCAATATTACTGGAAAGCCCATCCGCGAACTTTACCAGGGACTGAACAAAGTCAATGAACAGGTTCAGCAATTGAAAATTGAGAACCAACAACGCGAGCAGTACTTCCAGACGTTGCTGGAACACGTGGCAACCGGAATTGTAACCTTCAATTCCAAAGGTTTTATCCTTCATGCCAACACGGCATCAAAAAGGATGTTGGGCGTTGAGGTGCTTACCCATATCAACCAGTTGGAACGGATTAACCGGAACCTTTTTCAGGCTGTACAAAACATTAAGCCTTTTGAACAGAAACTGGTGACTATGCCAACCGAACGGGGCACTATTGATTTATCGCTCAAATCGACCTCCATTAAAATCAGAAACGACGGGCTGATGCTCCTGTCCATCCAGGACATCCGGAATGAACTGGACGAAAAGGAGCTGGATTCGTGGATGAAGCTGATCAGGGTACTGATGCACGAAATTATGAACTCGATTGCCCCCATTACTTCGCTCTCGGAAAGCCTGAGCAAGTTTTTTACCATTGATGGCCGGCCTGCACTTCCGGAAGAGGTTGATGAAAAAACCATCCAAACAACTATCCGGGGACTGAATGTGATTAAAGAACAGGGCAACGGGTTGATATTGTTTGTGGAGTCGTACCGTAAACTGACCAGATTGCCCAAACCTGACAAAAAAGCTTTCAAGTTTGAAGACCTGGCCAACCGGATAAAAGTATTGTATTTGTCGCTCGGGAACAGCGACAAAGTGAAACTGACAGTCACGGTTAATCCTCCGGAGATGGAGCTTTTTGCCGACGAAAACCTGATTTCGCAGGTGTTGCTCAACTTACTGAAAAATGCGGTGGAGGCAATATCGAACCATCCGGAAGGAAGGATTCATGTTATTGCCGGATATTCGTCCAATAACCGTCCTGAAATTTGTGTGGCTGACAATGGTCCCGGAATCCCGAATGATATTATGGAACAGATATTTGTGCCTTTTTTTACTACCCGCGAAAACGGCTCCGGAATCGGACTTAGCCTTTCGCGGCAAATCATGCGGTTGCATGGCGGAAGCCTCCAGGTGCGGTCGGTTCCGAACAAAGAAACCGTATTTTGTTTGGGGTTTTGAAAGGTAGAAAAATTGGATTTGAAAATCTTTTACGAAAAGTTGTCAGTTTGACAACTTTTCGTATCTTTGTACTTATTCAATCAATTAAGTTCAAATTAAAATAGATGCAAATGTTGTTTAGCCTGAATGAATAGCGGATTGATAATAATATAAAGATGGCAAATAAAGTTATAAAGAGCGAAGCTGAATACGAAGCAGCATTGGCGAGGTTAGAGGAAATTATGGATGCAGAACCAAATACTCCTGAAGGGGATGAGTTGGAATTGTTGGCCTTGTTGATTGAAAACTATGAGGAAAATAACTTTCCACTGCCAAATCCTGACCCAATTGATGTTATAAAATACTATATTGACCAAAGAGGCCTTAAATACAAAGACTTGGTAGGAATTATTGGTGATAAATCCAGCGTTTCAAAGGTCATTAACAGGGAAAGGCAACTTAACCTCAGAATGATAAAAAGCTTGCATGAAAAGATGCATATTCCCTATTCCCTTTTACTTCAGGAATAGATTGCACTTCAAGTTCAAAACTCCTTTTCTACCCATTCCAGAATTCGATCTTCGGGCAAATCGTTCATGCAGCGGAAATGCTTTTTCGGACATTTATGATAGCCAAGCTTTGAACATGGCCGGCACGACAATCCTTTCACTTCAAGAATTTCGGAACCTTTGCCTGCCAAATAAGGATACATTCCAAATTCCGGCGAAGTATTCCCCCAAACCGACAGAATTTTTTTCTGGTAAGCTGCTGCAATGTGCATTAATCCGGTATCGTTTGCGATTACCAACCTGGCATTTTTCACCAGTGATGCGGATTGGTTGATCCGAAGTTTTCCGGTAAAATCAACCACGTTTCCGGTGTTCCAATTTAAAATTTGGGCAGCCATCTCCTGTTCACTTCTCCCACCCAGCAATACAAATGGAATTTGAGTTTCAGAAATCAATTTCCGGTATTTCTCAGGCGGCATTTTTTTTGTGAAATATGTTCCGGCCAGAACCAATGCCACGTAGCCGTTCCTGAAGTTTTCAGGAAATTCAGTGATTGGAAATTCATCCTCTTCCGGAATAAAATGTTCAAGTCCTTTCCCATCGTTGACAATATTAAAATGGCGTAAAGTTTCCAGGTAACGGTCAACAATATGACCATCAGGCAAGATGTTTATTTTGAACTTGGTAAGGATTATCTTGCGGATATTCAGTTTGTTGAAGCTGTACGATTTTGTCCCTAGCCGAAGTTTGACATACAGGCTGCGTAAATTGTTGTGCAAGTCGATGATGTAATCGTAGTTTTCAGGCTTTAATTTCTGAACCGCATCAGAAAGAGAATCGCCATACAGATGAATTTTATCGACGTATGGATTGGCTTGCAGCAGATCAAAATTCGATTTTTTGGTCAGGAAATGTACTTCTGCATCCGGAAACTGGGTTTTCAGGCAGCGGACTACCGGCGAGGTTAACACAATATCGCCAATGGAACTGAGTCGTATGACCAGGAATTTTGTTTTCAAAATAAAAAACCCTGAAGGGATTGAATCTTCAGGGCATAAATATAATCAGTTTATCGCTTCTTCCGGTTAAATGGATTCGGCAAGTACTATTATTTTGTTTTCTTTGTTTTCAACAATTCCCCCTTCAACTTCAAAAAAAAGTATCTGTCCGTTATCTTCCACCACTTTAATTTTTCCTTTTTCAAGTGTTGAAATGATAGGAGCGTGGTTATTCAGAATTTCGAATGAACCCATGCTTCCGGGCAACTGAACAAGCTTAACGTGTCCGGAATAGACTTTTTTAGTCGGGGTAATTATTTCTAGTATCATAATTATGAAAGGCTTAAAGTTTATAAAAAGAATAAGAAACGTTATGCCCCTGCAAGTAATTTCTCACCCTTTTCGATGGCCTGATCAATGTTGCCTACCAGGTTGAATGCCGCTTCGGGATACTGGTCAACTTCACCATCCATAATCATGTTGAACCCTTTAATGGTATCTTCAATGGAAACCAGCTGACCTTTTAGCCCGGTAAATTGTTCTGCAACGAAAAACGGCTGTGAAAGGAAACGCTGAACCCTACGTGCGCGGTGCACAATCAGTTTATCTTCTTCTGACAACTCATCCATTCCCAGAATAGCGATGATGTCGAGCAATTCCTTGTACCGCTGCAGGATCATGATAACCCGCTGTGCACAATCGTAATGGTCATCGCCTACAACCTCGCGGGTAAGAATCCGGGAAGTTGAATCCAGTGGATCAACTGCAGGATAAATACCTAATTCGGAAATTTTACGGCTCAACACGGTTGTTGCATCGAGGTGGGCAAAAGTTGTTGCCGGAGCCGGGTCAGTTAAGTCATCGGCCGGAACATACACTGCCTGAACCGAAGTAATCGATCCGTTTTTGGTAGAAGTAATGCGTTCCTGCATGATACCCATTTCGGTGGCCAAAGTTGGCTGGTAACCAACTGCTGAAGGCATACGTCCCAGCAAAGCTGAAACTTCGGACCCAGCCTGGGTGAAACGGAAAACATTATCGACAAAGAAAAGGATATCGCGGCCTTTGCCAGTGGTTCCATCACCGTCGCGCAAACTTTCGGCGATAGTCAGTCCGGATAATGCGACCCGGGCACGTGCACCCGGTGGTTCGTTCATCTGACCAAATACCAGAGCCAGTTTCGATTTCCCGACTGCTTCCGGATCAACCTTTGAGAGGTCCCAGTTGCCTTCTTCCATCGATTTTTTAAATTCTTCGCCGTAGTTAACAATGTCGGCTTCGATCATTTCACGGAGCAAATCATTTCCTTCGCGGGTACGTTCGCCCACGCCTGCAAACACTGATAATCCGCTGTGTGCAAGGGCAATATTATTTATTAATTCCTGAATAAGAACAGTTTTACCAACTCCGGCGCCACCGAATAAACCGATTTTACCCCCTTTAGCATAAGGCTCAATCAAATCGACCACTTTAATTCCGGTAAAAAGCACTTCAGTTTCAGTCGTTAAATCTTCGTATAGAGGAGGCTCATTGTGAATACTGAATCCGTTTTTAGGCAGAGCTACCAGTCCGTCAACCGGGTCTCCGGTTACATTCAGCAAACGGCCAAGTGCAATTTCACCTTTGGGCATGGTAATTGGCTTACCAGTAGCAATAACGTCCATTCCGCGCCGGAAGCCATCAGTCGAATCCATGGCGATGGCCCGGACAGTATTCTCTCCAACGTGTTGCTGACACTCGAGTACCAGATTATCCTTGCCTTCCCTGACGATTTCAAGGGCATCATAAATGCGTGGAAGTTCACTGCCTTCCTGGTCGAAAGAAATGTCGATAACCGGTCCAATTACCTGAGTTATTTTTCCAATGTTCTGAGCCATATTTTTTATTTTAAAACGATAAAGCTGAAATTTATTACTACTGAACGAACCAACATTTTTTAATTCTGAATGATCCCCAAAGAAATCCAGAATTAATTTTTGGCAAAGATAATTTGTTTCAGGAATTATTTAGTGATCTCGCTTCATTATCAGACTGGCTAAATGAAGCAATTCGCTTTTTGTTTCCCTGTCAAGAGCAATTTCCTCCCAGACATTCAAAGCCGATTGATAAAATTCGTCGATATGGCGTTTGGTTATATCGCTAATATTTAATTTGTTATAGATGTTAGTCATAGCGATTATTTTTTCATCAGCATCAAATTCTTTTTTAGTTATCCAATCCTGAATAAGCTTTTTGGTATTATCATCTGATAATTCAAGCGCTTTTAGCAGAAGAAACGTTTTTTTGTTCGCAATAATATCCCCTCCGATTTTTTTACCGAATTTATCCTGATCGGCAAAAACGTCGAGCAAATCGTCCTGAAGCTGAAACGCTATTCCCAGATTCAGGCCAAAAACATATAACAAATCAGCTGTTTTCTCCGGCGCATTGGCTGTCATAGCGCCCATTTTAATGCTACATGCCAGCAGTACCGCCGTTTTCAGGCGTATCATATTCAGGTACTCCTGAATTGAAACATCCATTCGGGTTTCAAAATCCATGTCCAATTGCTGTCCTTCACATACTTCGAGGGCAGTTTGTGAAAACAGACGGATCAGGGGAGCAGGATCAGTGGAACGTGTCTTCAGTAAATAATTGTATGCCATGATCGACATGGCATCTCCTGATAAAATGGCAATATTTTCGTTGTACTTTTTGTAAACAGTCTGGGAATTTCTCCTCATTTCAGCCTGATCCATGATGTCATCGTGAAGCAAGGTGAAATTGTGGAAAACCTCGATGGCTAAGGCAGCAGGGAATGCTTTTTCAACCGTATCGTCGAATAAATTAAAGGCCAGAAGAACCATGACCGGACGTAGCCTTTTACCACCCATCGATAAAGCATAGCCTACCGGTTCGTAAAGATTTTTTGGTTCAGTTGCACTTATGTAATTGATCTCTTTCGTTATTTCACTGGAAATAAGAGACTGTAACTCTTTTATTGTGTACATAGTTTTTATAACCGGTTATACAGCAGACGATTCAGTAATTCGTCCTTAAATTTCGGAGAAACAGGTACTTGTGTTTTATCTATCATTTCAACTAATCCGCCATCAGTTTTCAGGTACCGGTTCACATCTTTCAGGCTGATCAGGTGTGAACGATGGATCCGGAAGAACCCATGTACGACCAATAAGTTGTCGAAATCGAGCAAGGTCCGGCTTACGAGCATGGAGGTGCCGTTTCTGAAATAGATTCGGGAATAGTTTCGTTCCCCTTCACACCTTAGAATGTCTTTTACCTTCACAATTGTAAATCCGTTAATATCGGGCAAAGCAATCGTCGGATCAGTTTCACTGTTGCGATCCAGGTTCTTTTTCAAGACTTCTACGCGTTCTTTTTCATGTAGTATTGGTATTTCATTGATGCGGTTGATCGTTGACCGGACATTTTCAATCAAAACAGGTTTCACAATATAATCAAACGCGGCATACTTAAATGCAGTAATGGCATAGTCGCTGTATGAGGTGGTAAAGACTACTTTGAAATTTATCTTAGTAAGTTTCTCCAAAAGACTAAATCCGGTACCATCCGTCATTTCAATGTCTAAAAATACCAGTTCCGGATCAACTTCATTAATCAACAACAAACCTGAGGCAACAGAGTTGGCTTCACCCAAAATTTCGATTTCTTTGAAATTTTGTTCAAGGATACGCTTTAATCCCCGTCGGGAAAGTTGATCATCATCAATAATTACAGTACGGTACATTTATTTCGGTTCTTAATTTTTCATAAAAATACAATAATTGATCAGACTTGCACCAAAGGGTGGGCTGAAAATTAAATTGAACAGCTATCAATTTTTATTTCTTTTGACTATACGTCAGAAAACTTGTTTATATGCCTAATTTTGCGGATAAATTTTAACTGTGATGGCCTTAATTCTCATTATTGAAACCTCAACAGAGGTCTGTAGCGTTGCCCTGATCAAAGATGGAACATTGGTTGACATCATTGAATCGAAAGAAGGGCAAAATCATGCCCGACTCGTAACCGTATTTGCCGGGAAGCTTTTATCCCGGAACAAGATTAAATCAGGAGAACTGAATGCGGTTGCTGTCAGCAAAGGTCCCGGATCTTATACCGGACTTCGGATTGGTGTTTCAACAGCCAAAGGTATCTGTTTTGCCGGCCGGATTCCGCTTATTGCTGTGGGTACTTTAGAGGCCATGACCAAATATGTCATCCTCAACCGGGTTCAATTTGGTATTTCTGAAAAGGAGTCAACCTTGTTTTGTCCCATGATTGATGCCAGACGAATGGAGGTTTTTTCCATGTTACTGGACAAGGATGGAAGGATCATCAAACCCATTTCTGCCGAGATCATCGATGAATCGTTTCTTTCCGGAGAACTTTGCGAAGGACAAGTTGTTTTCTTTGGAAACGGTTCTGAAAAATGCCAAAAGGTAATCACTTCGCCCAATGCTTTATTTTTAAACGATATTAATGCTTCGGCACAACATATGTGCGAATTGGTTTGGCAGGCTTACAACAAAAACCAGTTTGAAGACGTTGCTTACTTTGAGCCGTTTTATCTGAAAGATTTTGTGGCAACGGTATCCAAAAAAAATGTCCTTTCATGAAACGAACAATAGTTTTTTGCCTGTTAACCGTCTTTGCTTTCCGCATAAATGCCGAGCCACTTGAAGAAATGGAGTACATCCTTCGGTTCGGTTTTATTAAAGGTGGAAAAGCAACTTTAACGGCTCAAAGAGATAAATTGAACAGAAAACCAACTATTCATTACCACATGAGAGGCCGGACAACCGGGCTGGTTGATAAAATCTATGAAGTCAATGATGTTTACGAAAGCTGGGTCGATACCGGAACATATCTTCCGGTAAAGTCGGTACGTACGGTAAGAGAACAGAAGTACCGGTTCTACGATGAGGTTTTTTATGATCATGTTACCGATTCCCTGTTCAGCATAAAAGCAGGTCATAAAAAAGTGCCCAACAGTGTCAATGATCTGGTTAGTGTGTTCTTTTACATCAGGCAAAACAAGTATTTTGAGGCTTTGCTTGCAGGTGAAAAATTCCAGATACCTGTCTATCATGGCGATGAATTATTTCTGATGCACCTGGAATACCTGGGCATTGAGACCATTGATACGAAAATCGGGAAGAAGCAATGTTATGTAGTTTCGCCCAAAGTTCCAACAGGTAAGCTCCTGAAGGGATCTGACGGATTGCGGATTTACATCACGAAGGATGAAAACCGTCTTCCGATCTATGCCGAATTTGATTTGATGCTCGGTACGCTCAAATGTGAGTTGGTGTCGTATAAAATCAAAGGCGTCAATCAACTGATCGATCAATAAATTGTTGACAGTGAAATATTTGAAAAAATCAGGATAAAAATCCGGATTCAACAATATTTCTTTACTTTTGCAGCCGATTTGAAAATATTCTAAACATTTTATATGGCAATTACTACAGCAGATATTAAAAACGGATTGACGATTGAATACAACGAACAATTATTTCAGATTGTATCGTTTCAGCATGTTAAACCAGGTAAAGGTCCGGCTTTCGTCCGGACGAAGCTCAAAAATCTCAAAACAGGAAGAACCATTGAAAACACTTTTAGTTCAGGAGTAAGGATTGATGTCGTGAGAGTTGAGCGTCGTCCATACCAATATCTGTATCAGGATGAAACTGGTTTTAACTTCATGCATGCTGAAACTTTTGAACAAATTTCTATCGCTGCAGATTTGATTGAAAATTCAGATTTGATGAAGGAAGGCCAAATTGTGGAAATAAATGTCCATGCTGAAACCGAAACTCCGCTTACAGTAGAGTTGCCTCCTTTTGTAGAATTAGTGGTTACTTCAACCATCGCAGGTGAAAAAGGAAATACAGCCAGTTCAAATGCGCTGAAACCTGCTACTATTGAAACCGGCGCTGAAATCATGGTTCCGATGTTTATCAACGAAGGCGATCTTTTAAAAATTGATACGCGCGACCGTTCTTATTATGAACGGGTAAAGAAATAATTGGAAACAGCGTTTGTTTTCAGGGAAAGGTCTGCTGGGTGCAGGCCTTTTTTTATGTTTGATTTTCAGATGAAACTTCCGTTTGAGCCACTTTTTTGGTATAAATATCAACAGCCACGATGATCGCAGTAAATCCCCAAAATGGTAGCGAGAGTTTATCGGTATCCAAAAAATTGTTCATGCTACCGTGAATGTAGTAAGTTATGAGCCCAAGTATAGCGCTCATAACAAGTGTTTTAAGTCGTTTGTCGTTTGTTCGGCTGTAGGTGTGAATGCCTGTATAAATAACCACTGTAATCAGGATCAGGAAAGTAATCAGTCCCAAAAAACCTGATTCAGCCATTGGTCCGAGGTATTCGCTGTGGGCATTTCCTCCGTTGGCTGAATTGGTGCTGATGATTGTCCGGTCTGCTGTCAACTGATACGGGGCATAATTAAACATGTAGGTTCCGGGGCCCCAACCCAGAATAGGTTTATCTTCAAACATCCGGATGGCACAACTCCAGCGGTTAATACGTTCGAGATTGGAAGCATCGGTCGAAATATTCGATACGGACGAAAGATGATCGCCCAGATTGGCCGACGATTCGGTGTTGTTTCGTTCAAGATACATGAGTATTTGATGCTGAAAAACCAAGATTACCGAAACAGAAACTAAAAAGGTAATGATAATGTGCTTAAACCTGATTTTCAAGCGCATGATCATCCAGATAACCAAGGCGGCTACCATGCTTATCCATGCAGCCCGGGCATACGATAAGATAAGTCCCATCAGTAAAATACCTAAAGCAACACGCACAACTATTTTTATGCCAGTCGGATACGTTTTTGAAAACGAAAATCCGAATAGAAAAGGAAGATACATGGCAATAGCTGCGCCATAAGCTGTGTGGTCGTTGTAAAACGGATCGACCACGAAATGTGCTGCCTGTTTGTCCCACAAACCGTAACCTAAATGCCGGTAGGTGGCATAGAAAATCACCATTAACAGGGGCAAGGTATAAAGCCAGACAAATTTTTCAATATTTTTCGCTGATTCAAAAAGTTTGGCAGTCAGGAGGTAAAAGCCAACAATGAACCAGATTCGCGAGAGTAAAAATTTAATGGATACAATGGGCATCGTGCTGCTCAAGCTGGTAACCAGGAGCCAGAACAAGCTGAGATAAATAGCCAGCGACACCGGATGAGTCAGGATGGCCCGCTCAAATTTTTCGGTGGAAAAGCACTTCAGAATAAAAATGAGCAAGATTCCAAAAAGCAAAGGCTCGGTTGGCAAAAACATGTTGATGGGCAGCCCGGGCATGATTTCTGAAAGAGGAATTGAAAGCGGAGTAAAAAACACAACCAGGTACAAGAGTTTGTCGAAAGCAAAAACGGCAAGTAAAACAATTCCAAGAGCCACAGGTAGGGCATTGATAATCATTGAATGTTTATTCACCAGAAAAAAAATATTCACCAGAATAAACAGCGCCGAAATCAGGTAGAAAAGAACAACTTTTGTTCTGGCTTGAAACACAGATTAAATGTTTTTTTTGTTTTCGAGAAGTAAAATCAAAAGTATAGCAGCAAAAAGTGCCGCAAAAGTTGATATCAACACGATCAACCAACGAACCGGATATGATTTTTTATCGGACGGAATCGGATTCTGTACGCGCTCTCCGTATATAATTTTTTTGTTGGCACTACTTATCGACTGATTGTAAACCCTGCTAATAGAATCTAATTGGACGATCCTGTATTTTTGTTGTTTGTCCAGATATTCATATTCCCCACCTTTTTCCGAAAGATTTTTCATCCACTGTTCCAACTCTTTTCCCCCGGAAGTGTTTTTTTTCTGTTCAGACAAAACCTTCACCATTCCTTTGGTAATTTCTTTAGCCTGTGATTCGTAATCGAGAATCTTATAATCCTTCCGGAGTATGTTCAATCTTTCTTCTGCCGAATCAATTTGATGCGTGATTATGCCGATATCCGTTTTTGCAATTCGAACATTTTCCATGTATTTAATCCGATGCATCGATCTGACCTTCGCATCAAGAAATGATATGATGGAATCGCACATGGTGCATGCCCGTTGAGGATCAGTATCCATTACCTGAATTTCAATGGTTTCGTATTCGGTCTTCTTAAACTTGACATTATCGTTGAACTCAGCAAGCATATAGGTCATGTACTGAGGATCATTCTTACTGATTTGATACACTTCGCCCAGGTTGAAAGCATCCATGACCTGGAGTTTAATATCCAGTGAACTGATAATCTCCAGTAATTGTTCACTTTCAGACTCGTCGCTGAACGAATAAATGTTGTTGCTGGGATAAATGCGGGCAGTTGATTTGAATTTTGGCTTTATAAATGTGGAAGAAGAGAAAATGGATGAAATAACAACTGCCGCGATTCCAACAACTATCAAGTGTTTTTTCCACCTCCAGAGTAATTCAAGTAGATTTTGATTTTCAAAAAAGTTTGTCATAGAAAGGTCTTTATATCGGAATTTTAACGAAATAGTTGTGTATTTAGTATTCGGTGCATCTGTAATTCTATTCTACGATTAACAGAAAATAGTTTTTCTTTCCTTTCTGAACGATAATATACTTGCCACCAATCAGATAGTCACGATGGACAATTAATTCTGGATCTGAAATTTTTTCTTTGTTAATGCTTAATCCATTTCCCTGAATCGTCCGTCGGAGTTCTCCTTTCGAAGGAAAAACCATTGCTTTCTCAGCCAGAAGGTCAACTACTTTCAGGCCAGCTTCCAACTCTTTCTTTGCAACTTTAAACTGTGGTACGCCTTCAAAAACAGAAAGAAAAGTTTCTTCATCCAATTTGTTGAGTAGTTCGGCAGTTCCCTGTCCGAATAAGATTTGCGATGCTTCAACAGCCAAATCGTAATCTTCGCGCGAATGGACCATTACAGTAACTTCTTCGGCCAGTCGCTTCTGAAGTAAACGCAAGTGTGGAGCTTCGGCATGTTTTGAAACCAGTTCGGTAACTTCTTCCTGCGAAAGCAGGGTGAAAATTTTGATGTATTTTTCAGCATCTTCATCGGATGTGTTCAGCCAGAACTGAAAGAATTTATAGGGAGATGTTAATTTGGGATCGAGCCAAATATTTCCTGATTCAGTTTTTCCGAATTTGGTACCATCAGCTTTTTTAATCAGCGGACAAGTCAGGGCATAGGCTTCACCACCTGCAATTCTCCGGATCAGTTCGGTACCGGTGGTAATATTTCCCCACTGATCGGAACCACCCATTTGCAATTTGGCATTTTTGGTTTGGTACAGGTGCAAAAAATCGGTTCCCTGCACCAGTTGATAGGTAAACTCGGTAAATGACATTCCTTCTCCACTGTCAGAATCCAGCCGTTTTTTTACCGAATCTTTCGACATCATGTAATTGACGGTAATGTGTTTGCCAATGTCGCGAATGAAATTCAGGAAACTGAACTCTTTCATCCAATCGTAGTTATTGACCATTTCGGCAGCATTGGGCGCTTCCGATTCAAAATCAAGAAATTTGGCCAGTTGTTTTTTCAGGCATTCCTGATTGTGACGCAGAGTAGGTTCGTCCAGGAGGTTCCGTTCCTGCGATTTGCCCGACGGATCGCCAATCATTCCGGTAGCGCCGCCAACCAGGGCAATGGGTTTGTGTCCGGCCATCTGGAAATGTTTCAGCATCATCACTCCTACCAAATGCCCAATATGTAGTGAATCGGCAGTTGGGTCAATCCCAAGATAGGCTGCTGTTAATTCTTTATCGAGTTGCTCTTT